>JAQTUQ010000026.1 GCA_028707255.1 Dehalococcoidales bacterium | reverse complement strand
CCGATAATAACGGCAAACGCGCTGGCGGTAATCACCGAACCAATCGAGCCTACCGTTGCGCGTAAAGCCTCCAGACGGGTGGCGCATCTTTTCAGTTCTTCTTTATATCTGGATACCATAAACAGGCAGTAATCGGTACCGGCGCCAAAAATAAGTACGATAATAAACACATCCAGCTGAGACCATAAGCTGATTCCCCACTCCCCCATATACCCCAGAATACCCCGGCTGATAAGATAAGCTATGCCGATAGTGCTTAAAGGCACCAGCACTGCCACCGGAGACTTGTAAATGATGAACAGCAGTACTACTATCAGAATAATAGTGACTATTGTAGTGATATCGATGCTCTCAATTAGAGCATATGTAAGGTCGTTCATTATACCGGCTTCACCCGATACATAAATCTCCAATGCAGAAGAGGCATTGTTACTATCTATATATGAATAGATTGATTCCAGTATTCCAGTCGCCGATGCGCCGGATGTGGTTATGTTGATGCCGATATTGACAAGCATCGTGGTGTTATCGGGAGATATCAGGCTGGAAGCCAACGCCGAGTTTGTATAAACCGAGGTAACGGTTTCTATACCTGATGCTTCACCTTTGACAAGGAGCCACTGAGAAAATGCGGCGGCAAAAGAGTTGTCCGAATCGCTTAAACCCGAGCCGTTATAAAGAACCACGGTAACAGATGAATCAATACTTGCTTCTGGGAAATACTCCGCAATCAATTCGGCAGCCCTTCCTGATTCACTGCCGGAAGGAAGAAAATCTGATGTATCAAGCTTACCGGTTTCGCTTAGAGTCGGCGCCCAGAGCACCATAAAAACGGCAAGCGCTACCCAAAAAAGAATTATCAGATACTTGAATTTGGAGGCAAACTGCCCCAATCCTTTAAACATATACAACTCCCGAAAATTATTATGTAATCTTTATTAAAACGATTCGGACGATATTGCAGCACCGAGGCTTACTTTTCTTTTTGTCCATGCTCTTTGTAGAATATCGATAGAATGACCGATAATATTTAATTCATCCAGAGTTATATATTCGGCAAGAGAACGGGCATTTTCCCCGACTACCTGCCAGATAGCGTCTGTTATTTTCAATCCATCTTCAGTAAGGCTGCAATATATTACCCTTCTGTCGTCCTCCCCGCTTTCTCTTTTAACCAGTTTCTTGGCGATTAATCTATCCAATAAACCTGTTGCCGTAGATACATGAATTTTTAAAGCCGCAGCTAGTTGTGTCATCTTCATTTTCTGTTTCATCTTGAGAAGCAACAATACGCGCAACTGCGACATCGTAAGGTTGTTTTCAGTTTCAATAAGTAACGGACCATCAGACAGCAACTCACCCACAAAATCATTTAATTTGTTCAGGTGAGTATTGAACTGCTCTTCTTTTGTAACCGCGTTTTTATCCATCTGTTACCCCTATCCGAATATTACTATGTTTTATACATATTATTATTTTAACACATATATTATTGTTGTCAAATAGTTTTTTGTGATATATAACCTTTATCGGAGCGATGCGCGACTGATTGTATCGTTTTAAGAAAATAATTATTAATTACACGGCAATTTATACACATAAATGAGTATTGACAAGTACATATTTTTACTGATATTATGGTTCTGAATTAGTTAAATTTAAATATTTTAAAAATTACAGATTTTTCATTTGAGGAGGTTTAACATGTCTCAAGACAAATCCGCCCCCCCGAAAGAAAACCCCAACGGTAACCCCTCTATACTTGTTGCCGATGCTGATACCGGCCTGCGCAGTTCCATTACAAATTATTTAAATCAATGGAACTATCGCACCGTAGCGGTAGCTGACGGGCTGGAAGCCGCGTCTGCAATCTCAAAAGAACAATTCGATTTGGCCATCGTCTCTCTCGAAATCCCCGCTAAAAGCGGACTTGAAGTTCTTTCCGAAGCAGTCAAAAGCCAGCCGGATATTAAAATTATAATTACATCCGCAAAACCAACCGCAGATTCGATTGCCGAGTGCATTAAACAGGGTGCTTTCGATTACTTAACCGCGCCATTTACAAATGATGAGCTGGGTAAAGTAATAAACGAAGCCGCAGGCAATAAAAAAATCCGGGAAACAGATAAAAATACTGCCCCAAAACATGATGAAAAACACCAGGAAATAACTTCCATGATGGAAGAGACCAGGATTTTTAATCCTCCGCAGGCATTTGTCGATAAAGCGGCAGTCCGCGGCATGCGGCACTACAAGGCTTTATATAACTGGTCGATAAAAGACCCCGAAGGTTTCTGGGGACACCTGGCGGAGCAACTGGACTGGTATAAAAAATGGGATAAAGTCCGCGAATACTCATTCAGCGGAAACATCAACATCAAATATTTTACCGGTGGTAAACTTAATATCAGTTATAATTGTATCGATCGTCACTTAAACACCTGGCGCAAGAATAAAGCGGCGCTGATATGGCAGGGTGAAGGCGAAGACGAAGTCAGGACTTTTACCTATCAGGAAGTGCACCACGAGGTATGCAAGTTCGCCAATGTTTTGAAAAAGCTCGGTGTAAAAAAAGGCGATGCCGTAACGATTTATATGCCCATGATTCCTGAAGCAACCTTTGCCATGCTAGCGTGCACACGCATAGGAGCTGTTCACAGCATCGTATTCAGCGGATTCAGCGGCGAATCTTTAAGAGACCGCATACAGGATTGCAATTCCAGGCTGGTTATCACTGCCGACGGATATCACCGCAACGGGCAGATTATCAGGTGCAAAGATGCCGCCGATATCGCCATGAAAGACTGTCCCAATGTAAAAGACATGATTATCGTCAAGAGACTGGGATTGCATATAACCATCTATGAAGGCAGAGACCGCTGGTGGCACGAAGAAATGGAAGCCGATGATATTTCATCGGTTTGCGAACCTGAAGTCATGGATGCGGAAGACCCGCTGTTCATTCTTTATACCAGCGGCAGCACAGGCAAACCGAAAGGTGTCATGCACACGCAGGCTGGTTACCTGCTGCATTGCGTCCAGACCATGAAGTGGGTATTCGATATTAAAGACGAAGATGTCTTCTGGTGCACGGCCGATATCGGCTGGGTCACCGGGCACAGTTATGTTGTTTACGGACCGATGGCTACAGGAGCGACCAGTTTTATTTACGAGGGAACTCCGACCTATCCTAAACCGGATAGAATGTGGCATATTGTAGAGAAATTCGATATTAACACTTTCTACACCGCCCCCACCTTAATCCGCGCCCTGATGCGTGACGGCGAGGAATGGCCTAAAAAACACGACCTCTCCAGCCTGAGACTTCTGGGAACCGTAGGCGAACCCATCAACCCCGAGGCGTGGATGTGGTATCACCGCGTTATCGGACGTGAGAAGTGCCCTATCGTCGACACCTGGTGGCAGACCGAGACCGGCGGACACCTGATTACGCCAATGCCGGGAGCCATTCCCACCAAACCGGGTTCCGCTACCGTACCTCTGCCTGGTGTTGAACTTATGATTGTCAATGCCGAAGGCAACGAGGTCGATGTCAACGAAGGCGGTTACCTGTGTATCAAGAAACCGTGGCCTGGAATAATGCGCACTATCTACGGCGACCATGAAAAATTCAAGAATACCTATTTCACCAGATTCCCAGGTATGTATTTTACCGGAGATGGAGCCAGGAAAGACGAAGATGGCTACTACTGGATTATGGGGCGCATCGACGACGTGCTTAACGTTTCCGGTCACCGCATCGGCACCGCCGAGGTGGAAAGCGCACTGGTTTCCAATTCAAAGGTTGCCGAGGCAGCGGTTGTCGGCATTCACCATGAGATTAAAGGACAGGGCATATATGCTTTCGTCACCTTAAAACACGGAGAAAAACCGAGTAAAGCCGTTGAAAAGGACCTGAAAGACCACGTTAGAAAAGTCATCGGACCGATTGCCAGCCCGGATAAAATCCAGTTTGCCGAGGGCTTGCCCAAGACTCGCAGCGGCAAGATTATGCGCCGCATACTGGTAAAAATCGCTAACGGCGATATCAGCAACCTGGGTGATATTACCACTCTGGCAGACCCAAGCGTCGTTGAAACACTGGTTAACGAGAGGGTTTAAAACCGTCTTATTAATTCAGGTTAAGTAAAACAAATACCCCGAACCTTTTCAGGTTCGGGGTATTAAATTAATCAAGATTAAGTCAGATTATTTTTCGGATTCCTTCTCAGCCTTTTTGGCCGCTTTCTTATCGGCGATTGATTTAATGATATTCTCGCCCAGCGTTTTAATGAAATCGGCTTCATAATCCTCCACCCTGCCCTCATCGCACAGTTTTGCCAGGTTCGGGTCGACCGGAATCTGTGCCAAAAGCGGCGCACCGGCAGCCTCGACCATGCTATTGGCCTGGCTTGCTCCGAAGAGCTCCAGCTTCTGATTCAGTTCGGGTATATAGATATAGCTCATATTCTCGACGACACCCAGCACCGGTTTTTCCATATTCTTCGCCATGCTGAAGGCCTTGCGAACTATCATCATTGCCAGGTCCTGAGGAGTATAAACAACGACAGCGCCGGTTATGGGAATCGACTGCATCACCGTCAGAGCGGCATCGGAGGTTCCCGGCGGCAAGTCGATGACAAGATAATCAAGGTCTCCCCAGTGGACGTCCTGCCAGAACTGCTCAATCGCTCTGGCAATCAGCGGACCGCGCCAGATAACGGCATCGTCTTCGGCAGGCAGCAGCAGATTGATTGACATTACCCTGATACCCGATTTGGATAAAACAGGCAGGATACCGGTTTCGTCTCCGGCAGGCCTGTCGGTAACACCGAACATCTTGGGAACGCTGGGACCGGTAATATCGGCATCCAGAATACCGACGTTGTAGCCCATTCTTTTAAGCGATACGGCTGTCAGCCCGGCTACCAGCGATTTACCTACGCCGCCCTTGCCGCTCATGATAGCCACTATATTTTTAATTTTATTCAATACGCCGGGTTTCACATTCTCATAGTTTACTTCGACTTCGCTTCCGCCGGTTAACTGCCCGACGATTTTGGTAATTTTGGCTCTTAACACTCCCTGAACCAGCGTGGTCATTCCAGCCGCAGCCAGGGTTAAAGCAACCTTTTTTTCTTCGATTTTGACATCCGTGATCAGATTCATACTGCCCACGGTTCTGGTAAGGCCGGGAACTACCAATTCATGCAGTTCCTTCCTTATTTGCTCCTCAGTTACCATCAAATACCCTCCATAACTTTAATAATTTTTATATATTCCGTATATAATACAGATTATAAACTGTTAATGTCATCTTTTATTGTTTGTTGCGCCTGGGGCAATCCTGCGGCAACCGACTGGTTACATGCTCACCGGTGGCATACCATTTATTCCCCAGCGGACATGTAAACTGCCTGATAGCCGATATCTCGAAATTACCGCCCTCTATTACTATCGCCTTGCCGTTTAAGAGGGCATCGGCAATGCTTTTACGCGCCGAATCCAGAATGCGGGAAAAAGTGGTGCGCGATACGTTCATCTCTCGGGCGCAATCTTCCAGTTCAAGCTCTTCGATATCTTTCAAACGAATGGCTTCCAGTTCTTCCACAGTGAGTTTTACTTCCTGGATTGAGCTTCCGGTAGGTTTGAAACTGGTTACCTGCGGAACGTAACCCACCCTGCGGCACAGAGGCTGCCTGCCCATTACCTGCAATACTCCCGAAGGATTTGGTTAGTTATTTTGCCCATATGACCGTTATTATAGTTTTATAACGGATTGATGTCAACTAATGAGGATAACGCTTATTTATCAATCCTGATTGCTTCCGCTCTTCGCTCCTTTTCAGATACACCGTATTCAATTCGACAGTTCTATATATGTCTTATTGGAGCGAAGATTTATCGAAGCGAAGTATCTGGTGTAGGGCGGAATAAAAGAAAATCCCCCTCCCCCTGGATTCTTCGGTCGTCAGCACTCCCTCCAGAATGACAGATTAGTTATTGTCTATGATAGAGTATCGGGAAAGGGTTTAATAACAAAGATTCCCGTTACGATAAGAATCAAAAAAGTATCATTTTCAATTTTATATATAACTCTTTATAATACACAGATAGTTATGGATAACAAAGACTTGGAGCTCCTCGAATTTCCGCGCATCCGCGAAATCATCGCCGGCTATTGCTCCTTTTCGATAAGCCGCGATATTACCATGTCGTTATCTCCTTCTACGAATATCGAAGAGATAAATAAACGGCTGATAGAATCAGCAGAAGCCGCAAGACTTATGGAAGAAGATGGCTCTGTTTCCGCCAGCGGAGTCGAGGATATCCGCGATTATGCCGTTGCTGCATCACGCGGACAGATACTCGACCCCAAAACACTCAGGGAGATTTGCACCTCACTGCAAACAATGCGCCTGCTGCGTAGCGGAATAGCGGACCATCCCGATAAATTCCCCGTGTTATTCGAGTATGCCGACCGCATCAGAGAATTTACCCCTATTGAAAAAGCTATAGACAGGGCTATTTCCATAGACGGAGAGATTATGCCAAACGCCTCGGCAAAACTGGTGTCCATACGCCAGAACCAGCAGACCAAGAAAGCCGCCCTGATGAATACTTTGCAGGGCTTAATCTCGACAGGCACCCAGCAGCACTTCATTCAGGAAGCATTAATCACGGAGCGCGAAGGACGTTATGTAATTCCGATAAAGAGCGAATACCGCAAGGAAATCAGCGGCATCGTTCATGATGTTTCCAATTCGGGAGCTACCCTGTTTATCGAACCATTACAAGCGCTGGAACTGGGCAATGCCTTAAAAGAAGAACAAATCGAGGAAAAACGTGAAATTGCCCGAATACTAACCGAAATAAGCGAACTTATCGGCGGAGTCAGCGAGGATATAATCGACAGCATCGAAGCCACAGCCGTACTCGACCTGGCGCTGGCAAAGGCGCGTTTTGCGCGGCGTTTCAAGGCAAGCGAAGCATCTGTTTATAAAGCGGATTCATCTACGCCTCCCGTAATCAAGCTCGATGACGCCCGCCATCCCCTGCTGGGAGACAGCGCCGTTCCGCTCAGCATTGAAATCGGCAGCGATTTTTCGATCCTAATTATCACCGGGCCCAATACCGGGGGCAAGACCGTCGCCTTAAAAACGATCGGATTGTTATGCCTGATGACCCAGGCAGGACTGCCGATTCCCGCCGCACATGGCAGCAAACTGCCCGTGCTGGACGGCATCTATGCCGATATCGGCGATGAGCAGAGCATTGCGCAGACGCTTTCGACCTTTAGCTGGCATATGAGCAACATCGCCCGCATCCTGAAAAAATTACACGGATACAACCTGGTTCTTTTAGACGAACTGGGAGCCAGCACCGACCCTAATGAAGGCTCGGCCTTAGGCAGAGCGATTTTACTGCATATACTTGCCTCGCACTCGCTGGCAGCCGTAACCACGCATTATACCGACTTGAAGGTTTTTGCGCATATAACCGATGGATTGCAGAACGCCTCGTTCGATTTCGACCCCGAGACGATGAACCCGACCTATAAGCTGACACTGGGAACTCCCGGTGGCTCCAATGCTATCGCCACCGCCGCTCATTTCGGGTTACCGGAGACGGTTATCAATACTGCAAGAAGCTCGCTACAGGAAGGCCCGCGCCAACTGGAAGAACTATTAACCAATATCCAGCAGGAAAAACAAAGATTGGAGACGTTGAACCGGGAACTGGAAGACGAAAAGATATTATACACACGCCAGAATAGAGAACTGACAACCGAGTTGAAGAAATTTAAGGAAGAGAAGCAGATATTGAAGCAGAACGCCCGCGATTCCATTATTGAAGAGGTATCGCGGCTGGAAAAGGAACTGAAAATCGTCATTACTGAGCTGCGCAGGGAGAAATCGCAGCAAGCTATCAAGGGAGCCCGGCAAACGTCTCAATCCGTTCGCCAGCAAATCAGAGAGGGAATTCTGGCTGAAGACGAGGAAACATTACCTGAGGAAGATTCGGTTATATCTGTCGGCGATAACGTGCTGATTAAGGAAGTCGGCGTTAAAGCAAAAGTAATTTCCATCAATGACAGGACCGGGCAGGTGGAGGTATCTACCAGCTCTATGAGCTTTAAAACAGACAGGAACGGCTTATTAAAGTTGTCGTCTGATGATAAAAAAGAAAAAGATTACAGCGTGTAGGTGAATATTCCGTTACGACAGATGTCGATGGAGCTTGATCTGCGCGGCAAACGCGCCGATGAAGTAGAGGTACTGCTGGATAACTATTTAAACGATGCAGCAGTATCCAACCTGAAAAGAGTGCGCATCGTACACGGCTACGGCACCGGAACGGTACGCTCGATGGTACGCGACCTGGCATCGCACCACCCGCTGGTAAAGAACTTCGAAACCGTACCCGCAGGCGAGGGCGGGGATGGAGTGACGGTTATCAATTTGAGGTAGGGATTATCCCTCATCAGTCTCGTCCCGACTGGTCGGGACTTCTCCCAAGGGAAGCCTGAAAAATGCCTTCCCCTTGGGGAAGGTGGCATGTAATGCCGGATGAGGGTATTATCGTCTTTACGAGGATGCCGTGGGCAGACCATATGTTCCGCTCATTTAATTATACTCGCGGCTATGGTTCGATAAGTCTCATTCATTCCGAGCCAATCGAAGAACACGAACAGATTTTCTTTCCCCCACCTCGGATGCTTCGGCCATCCACTATGGCCTCCAGCATGACAATTATTCTTCTGTCATCCTGGAGCGAAGCGAAGGATCTTGGGGGAGGTGTTTATAAGTCGAAATTATAAAATCAGCATGGCATCGCCGAAGCTGAAAAACCTGTAGTTCTGCTCGATGGCTTCCTGATAGGCCTTTTTCATCAGTTCCATGCCGCCGAAGGCGCTTACCATCATCAACAGGGTCGATTTCGGTAGGTGAAAATTAGTAATTATGGCATCGGGAATGAGGAATTTGTATCCCGGCAGAATAAAAAGGTTCACCCACCCCTCAAACGGGTCGAGTGGGGCGTTTTTACTGATGCCCGCCGCATATTCAACCAGTCTGACAGAAGTCGTTCCAACACAGATGACTCTTCTGCCCTCTTTCTTTGCAAGCGATACCTCATCGGCAACCTCTTTGCTGATGTAGCCGTATTCGAAGTGCAGTTTATGCTGGCTGAGGTCTTCGCCCTGTACCGGGCGGAAGGTATCCAACCCGACATGTAGGGTGGTAAAAAGGCATTTGATGCCGTTTTTACGCAGGGTATCGATAAGTTCCGGGGTAAAATGCAAGCCGGCAGTGGGTGCTGCAGCGCTGCCGGTTTTTTTTACATCGGAATAAATGGTTTGATACCTTTCGGGATTCTTTAAGGGTTCGTGAATATAGGGTGGAAGCGGCATTTTACCCAGGACAGGCAGATACTTTTCATCGGAAAAGCGCACCAGCTTAATACCCTCATCTAAAATATCTACTATTTCGGCAAAAACGGCAGGTATTTTCTCCTCGGGCGGGAGCGAATCATTGTACAGCTCGATTTTTGTACCGGTTCTGACACGCTTGCCCGGCTTTACCAGCGCCTCCCATGAACCGTCTTCCATGTGCTTTAAAAGCAGCAGTTCTACTTTCCCGCCCGTTTCAGGCTTGATGCCTTTCAGGCGCGCCGGCATGACACGGCTGTTGTTGAACACCAGCACGTCTCCCTCTTTCAGATACCGGCAGATACCGGAAAAGGCGTTGGCATGCTTTACGCTGGAATCGCTGCGGTCGATTACCAGCAGACGCGAGCTGTCTCTGGGTTCGACCGGGGTCTGGGCAATCATCTCCGGGGGCAGATAGTAATCGAAATCGCTGGTTTTCACGAGTGCACTTTCTGTTTAAAAATAGTGTTTTATATTTTCTACAACTTCCCTGACAGGGTCGAGTTTGTTTAATGTAAAAAATTGAATACCGGGAGCGCCACCATCAAGAAGTTCTTCGCATTGCTGTATTGTAAAATCCAGCCCCGCTCTATATGTTGCTTCATCATCGCCGTCAAGCGGAGCAAAAATATCATGCACCTTTTGCGGCACAGTGGCACCGCATCCCTTGCAGAATGAGAGCAACTTTTGATAATTGGTTATAGACATTATACCGGGGAGAATGCGCGCTTTTACGCCCGCATTCCTTAACCTGTCGACATACTCGAAGTAGTCTTTGTTTTCAAAAAATATCTGAGTAATTACAAAATCGCCGCCAGTATCTATTTTCTTTTTCAGATAAATCGAATCCAATTCTTTACTCGGGCAATTTATATGACCCTCGGGGAAGCCGGCAACACCGATGCTGAAGAAATCGCCGTGCTTGCGAATCATTTCTATAAGTTGGTAACAGTATTCTAACCCGTCGGCTGCCGGTTTCCAGTTTTCATCCCCGGCCGGAGGGTCGCCGCGCAGGGCAAAGATATTGCGGATATCCCTATTTTTCATCTCGGCTATTTTCTCTGCCAATGATTTCCTGCTGTCGCCTACGCATGAAAAATGATGCATGGTGGGTATGCCGAAACGCTTCTGGAACTTATCGACAATATCCAGGGTAAGTTCACGGGTGCCGCCACCGGCGCCGTAAGTAACCGAAAACCAATCCGGTTTTAGAGCAGCATAAGTTTCGGCGATTTCATACAGCTTTTTCATCCCCACTTCAGTCTTGGGTGGGAAAAACTCAAAAGAAAATGTTTTCTCCTTCTCGCTGAATATGTCCGTAATCTTCTTCATGGCAAACTCCTGCGCTCTAGTATAACAATAATTCAAGTTTTAAGAAAATATCATGCGGTGAAAAAGATTTGTTATGATACTATGCATCTGCTAAACTTTATTAACGATTGAGAAAAAATTATGAATATACTGCTTTCAAACGATGACGGAATACTCTCTCCCGGGCTCTGGACTCTTGCGAAAGAGTTGCAGGATATTGCCCAGGTTACTGTGGTAGCTCCGGACCGGGAACAGAGCGCTACCGGCACCATGGTAACCTTGCGCCAGCCCCTGCGAGTACATAAAATAAACGCATTAATAAATGGAATAGATGCTTACGCCGTTGAAGGAACACCCGGAGACAGCGTCATAATCGCACTGGAAATGACGGTTAAAGAAAAGCCCGACCTGGTTATTTCCGGGATCAATCAGGGCTTGAATACCGGCGACGATATACTGATTTCGGGAACGGTAGGCGCCGCTCTGCAGGGGTATTTAAGAGATGTTCCAGCTATAGCCGTCTCAGTATTGAACTATAACAATGAAAATATCGATAATGCGGCACGACTGGTCAGGCTGATAGCCGAAAAATTCAGGGATAAGAATTTATCCGGGGATTTCTTTTTAAACATCAACATACCCGATTACCCGGTCTCAGAAATGAAAGGTATCAAAATAACCCGTCAGGCGCACAAGACACATATCGATACAGTTAAGGAAGGGCATGACGGAAAACATGAATACTATTGGCTGGTGCGTCAACAGCTTAACAACAATGTGGAAAAAGATACCGATATCTACGCTTTAAAAGAGAAAAAAATCTCAATTACACCGTTAAACGAAACGCTTTTCCAGAGAAAAGCCGCCGGACTGAACGAAGCGTTGTGCAATGAACTTTTTAAGAATATTTCGCAGCATTAAACCGCCCTATAAAATACAACTAATTTGACATACGCTGTTAAGCTTAATACAATTAAATTATAAGCCATCGACCTTATGGCGGTGAGCTTTTATAAGGCAACAATTCGGATATTTCGCTTGGATCGAGTACGACCGAGACGCGTATGTTTTATTTACCTTCTCGTAGTTTCGGAGAAGGTTTTTTTATTTAATAAGCCGGGAATATAAACGATGAATAAAATCAGACTGGGTTTTATCGGAGCCGGTGCATTGGCAACAACACTATCGCTTGCTTTTAAGCAACAGGGTTTCAAAATAACCGCTGTTTCCAGCCGCGGATTTGAATCAGCTAAAACTCTGGCAGAGCGATTAGACGGATGTCGCGCCGCAGCCGATAACCAGGAGGTTGCCGATAGCGCCGACCTGATATTTATTGCCACACCGGATGATGTTATTCCTGTAGTCGCCTCACATGTAAGATGGCAAAAAGGACAGATGGTCGTTCATTGCAGCGGAGCAGACCCGGTTGATATACTCACTCCGGCAAAAAAAGCCGGCTCGCAAATCGGAGTATTTCATCCGTTGCAGACATTCGCTGCCGGGCTGGAGGAAAATTTAAAAGGCATTACATTTGCTATCGAAGCCCAAGAACCCCTGCTGACTCAACTTAAAGAAATGGCTCAGATGCTGGGCGGTAATTGGATAGAACTGAAATCGAAAGACCGCGTAATTTATCATGCGGCAGCCGTTTTTGTCTGTAATTATCTGGTTACGCTGACCAGTATTGCCGCAGACTTATGGGAAAGCATAGACGTTCCCCGCGATAAGGCAGCAGGGGCGTTATTGCCGCTCATGAGGGGCACTATTAACAATATAGAATCGATAGGAGTTACCAGTAGTCTGACCGGACCGATTGCCCGCGGAGATTCGGGAACCATAAATAAACATTTAACAGCGTTGGATAACATAAACCCCAATATTACGAAATTGTATCGGGAGCTCGGCTTGAATACTATCCCGATAGCCATAGAAAAAGGTAAACTGAATAAATCACAGGCAGAAGATATAGAACAGATACTCAAACAGTAAATACAACAGCCGGAGTACAAAAAATAATGAGAACAATGATGAAAAGTAAAATCCACCGCGCCCGTGTTACCGACCTCAACATAGACTATGAGGGGAGTATCACCATAGACCGTAATCTGTTACAGGCGGCCGATATCCTGCCCTACGAGCAGGTACACGTCCTGAACGTCAATAACGGCGAGCGCTTTTTGACTTATGTTTTAGAGGGCGAAGCCGGAAGCGGGCAGGTCTGCTTAAACGGAGCTGCCGCCCGCCTGGTCTGTAAGGGCGATATCGTTATTATTCTTACCTACTCACAGGTAGCAGAAAACGACACCGAAGATTTTAGTCCGACTATGGTTTATGTAAACAAAAAGAATGAGATTACCGCTATAAAGCGTTCAATAGAATCGCTACCCTTCTAAGGAGGCTGCCATGAGAACAACCATAAACCAGGTAAAAGCAATGAAGCAAAAAGGCGAGATGATCGCCATGCTTACCGCCTACGACTATATGACTGCCAAAATTGTCGATGCAGCGGGAGTACCTCTTATCCTTGTCGGAGACAGCCTGGGAATGGTGATACTCGGATACGAATCCACCATCCCGGTAACTATAGACGATATGATTCACCACACCAAAGCGGTAGTACGCGGCTCGAAGAATGCCATGGTTATCGGCGATTTGCCTTTTATGAGCTACCATATAAACGCTGAGCAGGCTTTAACCAATTCCGCACGCTTTATACAGGAAGGCGGCGCGCAGGCGGTAAAACTGGAAGGCGGAGTTAATGTTGCCGATAAGGTAAAAAGGATTGTCGATTGCGGTATTCCCGTAATGGGGCATATCGGTTTAACTCCTCAATCGATAAATCAACTCGGCGGGCATAGGATACAGGGTAAAGATATAGAAACGGCAAAAAAACTGCTGGCAGATGCTAAAGCACTGAAAGAAGCCGGAGCATTTGCCGTTGTTCTGGAGACCGTACCAGCGTCACTGGCTAAACTTATATCGAAAAATATAAGCATTCCTACCATCGGTATCGGAGCCGGAGCCGGCTGCGATGGACAGGTACAGGTTGTAAGCGATATACTGGGATTGTTTACCGATTTCGTACCGAAACACACCAAGCAATATGCAAGGATTGCGGAATCGATGTCTAAGGCTGTAAGCGAATATTATGAAGAGGTCAAATCAGGGCTCTTTCCCACCGAAGCACAGAGTTTTACGATGGATGAGAGCATTATCGATGAACTGAAGAAATAATAATATCATGAATATAATCGAAACTATTCCCCAAATGCAAGAGGTCAGAAAAACACTTCCCGAACCGGTCGGGTTCGTTCCCACAATGGGTTATCTACATGAGGGGCATATCTCGCTTGTAAGAAAAGCAAAAGAGGAAAATGCATCTGTTATAGTCAGCATCTTTGTAAACCCGACCCAGTTTGGGCACAATGAAGACTTTGAAAAATATCCGCGTGATATGGAAGGTGATATTGAGCTTTTAGAGGAAGAAGGAGTCGATGCCGTCTTTGCACCCGAAGCTGACGAAATATATCCCAAAGATTTCAGCAGCCGTGTTGAGGTTATCGGCATTACCCAGAAACTGGAAGGCAACTGCCGCCCGGGGCATTTCCGCGGGGTTACCACGGTTGTCAATAAGTTATTCAATATAGTAGGACCCGATAGAGCTTACTTCGGGCAGAAGGATGCCCAGCAGGCTATCGTCATCAATAAAATGGTTAAAGACCTGAATATGAATGTAGATGTCGTTACCTGCCCTACCATCAGGGAAGAGGACGGACTGGCAATGAGCAGCCGTAATGTTTATTTAAAACCAGAAGACCGGCAATCGGCAACAGTTTTATACCGCTCGCTGATGCTGGCAAACGATTTATATGAACAGGGTGAAAGAAACGCCGAGACCATAAGAGAAGAGATGGTCAGGCTTATCAAAACAGAAGAACTGGCAAGGATAGATTACGTTTCCGTTGCCGACCCGCTCACCCTCGACGAACTTAACGAGATTCAAGGCAAGGCGCTGGTATCTCTGGCGGTAAAGATTTATAAAACAAGATTGATTGATAATGTGATACTGGGGTAAGAAGTTTTTTCTTAAATACCTTTTCTATTTCTCCAGCCCTACAGCCCTTGCCAATCCGGTAACCATGTATTGATTCAGGCTTACTCCTTCGCAGTTAGCCCTTTGTGCCAGTGCCTGATGCAAGGATGGCGGCATTCTGACCCTTATTTCCCCGCTGTATTTAGGAGTTTCTACAGGCAAAGGAATTTTCACACCAAGTTTAAGACAGGTTTTAAACCAGTCATGCCTTTCGCTTAGCAGTTCTCTAACTGCTTCTTCGGGGGTATCCCCTGTCATAGTCAAGTCGGGAAGTTCAACATAGCCGGCCACGTAATAACCCCCCTGCTCAGGCCTGTGTTTTACAGTCATAGTGTAAGGCAGGTTCATATAGTATTCGGTTTGTTTTTCAATATCGATTTTAGCAGTAACCATATTCTATTCTCCTTTCATCTCATCGATAATCCTGATTATCCCCTCTACATAATGAGCGCTGACAGGATTTTTTCTCTTATATGGATATACATGATTATTGATATGAGCTTTCGGATGACTTCCGCCTTCTAAAATTTCACCATACTGTTTTATCAATGCCTCGAAATCTTCCAGTGAAACATTGAAAGGATTCTGCCTTATTTTTTGTTCCCTTTTATCAGCTCTGGTCATTATCGGACTCTACAGTATAATGGTATCACCGATGATACCACCTGTCAAGATATTTTATACACAATAGCTGACTGAAAATCCATGAGTCTGAAATCAAGTAGCCACTAAAAAATAATTATGCTATAATATTGCGGATTAAAGGATATTACCTTATTTATCCCGTTAAGCCGAGGTAGCTCAGCCGGTAGAGCAGCGGACTGAAAATCCGCGTGTCCCCAGTTCGATTCTGGGCCTCGGCACCATTGTTTTGTCCTTTGACAAATAGACTGGTTATATCCAGCCGAAGTGGCGGAATAGGCAGACGCGACAGTCTCAAAAACTGTTGAGGGGCAACTCTCGTGTCGGTTCGACCCCGACCTTCGGCACCATTTTGTAGCTTAAAAATATATTATTTTTGTTGCCGAGTTGTGTAGCGGTAGCACGAAGGACTTTGAATCCTTTTGCCCAGGTTCGAATCCTGGCTCGGCAGCCACTTAACGGGCAGCTAAGCAATAGCAAACGGCAAAGTCCCGAGAGGTCATGATTAACCGCTAGCTTGTTTAGGATATCTAGTTTATATTAAAATATTTGGTATTACTACTGTTCCCCGATAGCTCAACGGTAGAGCGTGCGGCTGTTAACCGCCAGGTTCTAGGTTCGAATCCTAGTCGGGGAGCCATTTTTATAACAACAACTCCACCTAAATTTTTTACCTATAGTTTAAAGACCACTCACTATAAATGAACGTTCTTTAAATTCCCGATGCGTTTATACTTTATGGCTTCCTTGAAAGTGGTCAACGAAACCTGCTCAGCCATCTTGCTGAGCCTGATGACATCCACCAGATATTCCTGTCTTGAAGTATGTACTTTTGTTCCCAGGTATATTTCTGTTATTTGATTGTCCCGCATTGCCGATTCGATTAAAAGCCAGATATCCACCCCCCACCCATCCGGCCAATCCCTGCTTTTTAGAAGTGTTTTAAAAAGTTCGGCGGTAGCGCATATTTCACCGCTTAACGGTTGATTGAAATGAGAGATTTCAGGGAAGAATACTCCAGATAACGGCTTGGCTACCAGTTTGGTAACGGCACCGTCGTACTCCGCTCTCCGGTAATATCCGCGGGACATATCGCAGGCTTTTTCGATTACCGGTTCGGCCAGCAGGTCGACCCATTCGGGAGTAAGATTGATGATATCGGCATCCAGAAACAATATTTGCTTCGCACCTCTCTTAATGGCTTCTTTTACGCCGTCTCTCATTGCCGTTCCCTTGGCAGGATAGATATTCTTGCTTTGCCTGATAACAATGGCTCCGGCTTCCCTGGCTTCCTTCTTGGTATTGTCACCCGAGTTGCCATCGACAACCAGGATTTCAGGTTTAAATTTGCTTTTTCTGGCTATCTCGATGCACTGGGCTATAGTTTTTCCTTCATTACGAGCCGGGAAAATAACAAACAAACTCATTTTAATCACCTCTCCTGTCGTTTTTTACAAATCAATTCCTATATGGTCGAGCGAACCCTCTTCACAGAGCATAATCGCCCTGCATAGCACCATGGCAGTCTTGGTCGGCATTATCATCTCACTTCTTTTCCCTTCATAATCCCAAAACTCAAAGATAATCTCATTTTCATCCGCATGGCGCACAACCAGCTTCTCGGCATCGATATCGATATCATTTTCGACACCGGAAACAAGTTTAATCCACGTTCTGACCTGCTGTGACATAGTTAAACCTCCTTATCATCCGATTTTAGCGATAAACGCAGCGAAAATGGTACAAGTAGATAGAAATTGACTGTATATATAGGTAAACCCATTATACAACCTTATTACATTGAGATAAATGGTTTTTAAGAAATCCGAGAATTTTTTTTATAAAATTCCCGCTATCTTGCGATTGGAGTATCAATTCAGATAACATAGACTATTTCAGAGCAGATTCATACTAACAAAAATCCTTAAATATCGTTTTATATTTAGAGGCTAGTAAAAATAAAGATGCTAAAAAAGTAGGACGCGATAGCAGAAAGGAAGTTATTATGAATAATTTTTTTCAGAAGGATTCTGCAAGTTACGAATATAAAATAAATAAAATAATCGAGGCGTTGGAAGAACAGGCTGTTTATCTACGGCAGATAAATGAAAAATTGAATAAGCTGTCAGCCGAATGGCAGGTTATCAAAGAAAGCCTGTTGTATTACCTCGATAACAATATGGAAGAGAACGTAAA
This sequence comes from Dehalococcoidales bacterium, assembly GCA_028707255.1. Lineage (GTDB taxonomy): Bacteria > Chloroflexota > Dehalococcoidia > Dehalococcoidales > UBA5627 > UBA5627. The sequence continues at coordinate 7,554 of JAQTUQ010000026.1, read as the reverse complement.
TTCTGGCGATTTTGATACCGAAAAGAAGACACAAAACTGTACAACAGACAAAGAAATGGAAGAATTGATACTATGTATTGTAAAAGAAGTAAATAATCACCATATCGAATTCGTCTGTTTAAACTAACATTGCTTATATTAACGTTAATACCGCTACCGAAAAATGCGCCTTGACGTTAATTCTTAAGGTTTATTGCTGCCTCCTGACCCGATTTACGGAACTTTTACCAGTCCTACAATCATATTCTCTTACCGCGTCAATGTTTCGACAAGAAATCCTCGATATCTTTTATAAAACTCAGTGTCGTTTTTTCTATTTTTCCCGTTAATTTATCCGTATCGCCGAAATCGGGATTATCGTCTAAAGTGTACTCTAATATGGAATCGACTCCCTTATCTTGAGGCACAATGCGGTATTTATTCCAGTTGTTCTCTTGGAACAATTGCCAGTACTGTTTCTGGACGTTCCTATTGTATCCGGATAACCACACCTCAAACCTGAATGCTTCGTGAATAAAGACAATGGCTACCTTCAAATTGCGTTCTTTCAGCGACTTGGGGGAAAAGGAAAAATAGGTCATATCCATATAGCCGTAATAAATATTACCGGATACGTAATAACCGGGATATTTATCCTGAAAATAAGCCCTTAAAGCCATGATGTATGACATCAAGCCCTGATAGGCTTTTTGTATATGACCCTTCTCCATCTGCTTTTTATATTCGTTCATGTATTCCGTTATTGATTCCATATCCAACCCTCCTCGTTCATGTCTCCATCAGGTTAGTCGTAAAATCGAAAATCAATTATACGTATCGGTAGAGATTGCCGCGTCGCTCGCTTAAAGCTCGCTCCTCGCAATGACATCATTATTTTATTTCTCCCCACACCCCGTCCTCATAAAGACGTTCGACCAGGACTTCGGTTAACGTATTAGTCAAATCCATGTCGCTGGCGGTATATACTTTAATATAATTACCTGAATAGCCGTTCCAGATGCCGTTATCGGCCTGCTCCCAGAGTACGTGAAGAGTCTTCCCGATAAAATTGCTATGGTAGACAGAAGCCGAATCCTCCGCCAGCTTAAGCATCAAATCGCTGCGTTTTTTCTTTACCTGCGGGGATATCTGGTTCGGCATTATATTTGCGGCAGTGCCGCGTCTCCTGGAATAAGAAAAAACATGGATGCGGGCGAAGCCTATTATTTTACAGAAGTCATAACTTTCAAGAAATTCTTCGTCGGTTTCTCCCGGGAAACCGACGATAATATCAGTGGTAATGGCAGCCTCCCCTGCCACCGAACGGATAAATGAAACGGCATCGAGATAATCGGCTGTGGTATAAAGTCGCTTCATTCTCTTTAGAACTGTATCGCTGCCGCTCTGCAAAGACAGATGGAAATGCGGGCATAGTCTTTCATCTCTCCACAGGGCAATTAAATCGTAAGTGACTTCCTGCGGCTGCAATGAAGAAAGCCTCAAGCGTTCGACAGCGGTTTCTTTTAGTATTATGTCAATCAATCCTTTGAGACTCAAACCTTCATAACTGTATGAACCTATTTCGGTGCCCGTCAAAACCACTTCCTTGAACCCGCGTGAGACTTTGTCGTTAACCTCTTTTACCACCTGTTCGTGGGCGACACTCTTCTCCCTGCCGCGCACGTAAGACACAATACAATATGAACAGAAATTGTTGCAGCCGTCCTGTATGCCTATAAAAGAGCGTGTTCTCTGATTGGCTGAAAAGTCATCGCAAGGGACAAAACATCTATCAGCAGACACCAAACCTGACTCTTTCAGCAGTTGCGGCAGCTTCATTTTTTTATCGTTGCCTACCGCCAGCCTGACGCCTTCTATTTTTAAAAGGTCGTTGGCAGCGTGTTCGGCATAGCAGCCGGCGGCAACCAATACAGCTTCGGGATTGATGCGGTGCGCCATGCGTAAAAGATGACGCGCTTTTCTGTCGGCGATATGGGTAACCGTACAGGTATTTAAGATATATACATCGAATTTTTCATCAGGGTTTACGATGCGATAACCGGAATTGCGGAATTTCTCCATAAGAGCTTCAGTTTCCGCCTGGTTCAGCTTGCAGCCCAGCGTATCGAAAGCTACGCGTATATTACTTTCTCTTTTATTCAATCCCTGCCTCCGGATTCAATAAAGATTATAGCAAATGGTGCATATCCTTGCAGATAAAGCGCAAATTATGTTATAAATAGCCAGAATATTCACCGACTCTTAACATATGTTTCAAAGTAACGGCATTAAAAAAACGCCTCTCAGGGGCTGATATCGATAGCTGATGCCGAAATAAAGCAGATGTTGCGAAGAGTAGAGAGGAAACAATTTGAATCACCTTCGCTGGAATCTCCTGCCGCCGGTACCTGCAGGTCATCCCGTCAACGATTGCGGCTTTTCGCCTTTACTGATCCAATTGATGTATAATCGCGGATTAACCGATATAGCTCATATAGAATCATTCACTAAAGCAGATAGCAGCCTCTCGGGAGACCCGCAGCTGCTGCCGGATATTCACCAGGCAATAAACAGGATTTATCAGGGTTTATTATCGGGAGAAAAAATCGCTGTTTACGGCGACTTCGATGTCGATGGGATTACAGGGACAGCTATCCTGGTACAGGGATTGAAGGCGCTCGGAGGAGATGTCACTCCTTACATTCCTCATCGTATCAGGGAAGGGCACGGGCTCAATTCGGATGCTCTGGATTACCTGAAAAACGAAGGCATGTCGCTGGTTATTACGGTGGACTGCGGAGTTACCGGCATAGCACAGGTAAAAAAAGCAAAAAGGCACGGGCTGGACATCATAATCACAGACCATCATACACCGCTGGGGGAACTACCCGACGCTGTTGCCGTCGTCGATCCCAAGAGAGAGGATTCCAGATACCCGTTCAACGAACTGGCAGGAGTCGGCGTTGCCTACAAGTTTTTAGAAGCTTTATATAATGGAATGGGCAAGGAAAAACAAATAGAAAATTTCCTCGACCTGGTAGCTCTGGGTACGGTCGCCGATATGATGCCGCTCCTGGGAGAAAACCGCTATCTGGTAAAACAGGGATTGAAAGTGCTCAGCAAGAACCGCAGACCGGGTATCAGGGAAATCTCGATGCTGGCCGGAATCGACGCTACTAGCATCGGTACTGAGGAAATCTCCTGGGCGCTGGCTCCGCGACTTAACGCCGCAGGCAGGCTGGAACATGCCTTAACCAGCTATAAATTGATGGTAACGGATTCAACCGAAGAGGCACAGGATTTATCGATACTTTTAGAAGAACAGAACTCCGAACGTCAAAAGATGACCAGTCGCTCGCTGGCAAAAGCCAAGGAACAGGTGCAGGCTAAAGGAATAACCCCGCTTTTAATTGCCAGCGACCCCGACTACCCGCCCGGCATCATCGGATTGGTTGCCGGCAGGCTTTCGGAAGAATTCTATCGCCCGTCTATCGTCATCAAGGTGGGCGAAAAATCCAGTAACGGCAGTTGCCGCAGCATTCCCGAATTCAATATCATAAAAGCGCTCAACGAATGCCACGAACTGATGAGCGATTTCGGCGGTCATGCCAGGGCAGCTGGTTTTACCATGCCGACTAAAAACCTTTCGAAACTCGAGGAAAAACTCAACCTGATGGCACAGGAACAACTGGCGGGGCTAGATTTGCGCCCAAGGTTGGATATCGATGCTGAAATGAAATTATCGCAAATGGGAGGGGAAACCTATCAATCGCTTCAAAGCCTGGCACCATTCGGAATGGGAAACCCTATCCCTACTTTTTTAAGCCGCAGCGTGGAGGTTGTCGATTGCCAGACTATGGGGAATAACGGTGGCCACTTGAGGCTGAAGCTCAGGCAAAATAACGTTAACTGGGAAGCGGTCGCTTTCGGCCTGGGCGAATGTTCCAAAGAAATGCATTCGCATATAGATATAGTTTATAATTTAAGACTGGAACGCTGGCGCGGAGAAGAAAGACTGCGTTTAAACATACAGGACCTTGCTCCGTCGAAATAATATATTTAATCAATTAATCGGGGAGGAATAAAATGACGGCTGTAATTATAATTCAGATCATCGCTGCTTTTATAGCTGCTTATTTGCTCGGTTCCATACCATCGGCATATATCGCCGGAAGGCTGACGAAGAAAATCGATATCCGCACCGTCGGCAGCCGTAATATGGGCGCTATGAATTCATTTTATAACCTTGGGAAAGGTGTCGGTATCATGGTACTGGCAGCGGACGTGCTGAAAGGCGTCACCGCTGTTGCGCTGGCCGATCTGGTACTCGATATCCCCAACCTGTACACGTTCATCTGCGGTTTCATCGTTGTACTGGGACATAACTACCCGGTATGGTTGAAATTCAAGGGGGGGAAGGGTGGAGCCACCGCCATCGGCGCCATAATCTACTTTATTCCCTGGGGCATACCTATCGGATTTTCAATTTTCCTGCTCATGCTGCTTATTACAAAATTCCCCACCCTCAGTTACGGTATCGGCATGGCAAGCTTTCCATTTGTGTCGTGGCTGGTATACGATCGCCCCGATTATATACTCTATACGGCATTGTTGATACTGGTTCCCTTCCTGAGTTATATCCCCAGAATCAAGGAAATGAAATCCAAGGGTGGAAGCTGGAGCCGGGTGGTTAAACGTAAGAATCTGAAGGATAGATTCTAACTGATAAGTCGATGAAGGCAAAAAGGAGCGGAATAATCCGCTCCCTTTCTATTATTTATTCGATTGTCTGCTTACTTCTTTTTAGCAATTATTTGAACAAAGTTCATATATTTACCGGCGCCCGCTTCCATTGCCGGACGGTCGCTTATAGCATATTCGTTATCACATTCAAGCCAATCATTCCAGAACTCATCGAAACCCTGCATTTCGCTGACAGATTCGATTTCGATTTTATGCGATTTGCTTAATAAATCCCTCCACCATCCGCACGAATGGAAAGTGGATAAATCCTCTGCCGTCCAAGAACAACTCATTTCGACCGGTAATTCACTATTCAATTCTTTTTTTACACCCGGGACTGCGATGGCGATAATGCCCCCCTTTTTTACCAGCGGAGCTAGTTTTTCATCCATGTAGCTTTCGGTCTCACCGAAGTACTGATAGGCATCTGCACTGACCACGATATCGAAATGCTCATCGGCATAAGGCATATCGAGAGCATCGCTATGTATTGGAGTAATCAAGTTATCGAGCCCGAATGACTTGAATCTCTGATAATTTTCGGTTGCAGTTATCCATAAATCATGCGCAAATACCTGCACGCCGAACTCTTTTGCCAGAAAGATGGAGGTCAACCCCTTCCCGCACCCCAAATCAAGCACTCTCATACCTGGTTTTAGAGTGAAACCTGCCGTCATCTCCTCTAAGATTTTCATGGCATTCGGCCCCATCATGTTATCTAAAAGAAATTGCTTATCGTATTTACTTGTTTTTATATACTTCAAGGTAAACTCCCGTTTTAAAAAATTATTAAAATAAACACAAACTTCCAGCGGTTTTGCAACCGTGGAATCAGGTTAAAAAATAAAAGTGCCAAGATGATTCAGTTGTTTATTTTTACGGAAGATTACTTTACAGGCTCCAAAAACTGCCTCCTGTTTGAACTATATTTGGTCACCGGACAGTATTCTCTATATAAGCAACATAAAAGCCAGCTTTTTAGACCGGCTTCCGGTTAAATCCAAATAAAGTATCAGAACTATACGGTGTCGGCCTTATTATAGCGTTCCTGGGCTTCCTTTATGATTCTCAAGGTTTCGCCTAAATCCTTGTTCCAGCCCTCGACGCCCGTTTTCTTCTTTTCCAGGTCTTTATAGATGGTAAAGAAGTGTTCGATTTCTATCAACAGGTGCGGTGGTACGTCGTCCAGCGTTTGCAGGTAATTCCACATCGGATCGGCTACCGGCACACACAGTATTTTTTCGTCGGGACCTTTCTCATCGCGCATTTTAAAAAGACCGATCGGTTTTACATCGACCAGGCAACCGGGGAATGTCGGCTCGCCAACCAAAACCAAAGCATCCAGCGGGTCGCCGTCCAGCGCCAGCGTTTCCGGGAAATACCCGTAATCACTGGGATAATGCACCGATGAAAATAACATGCGGTCCAGTTTTATCAGCCGTCTCTTCTTATCGAATTCATATTTGTTACGGCTGCCCTTCGGTATCTCAATCAGAACCTCAAATACTAATTCTTCTTTATTGTTTTCCGTCTCCAACTTCCTCTTCTTCCTTTTCAACCATATCCGTTTTCTTTACAAAGCCGACCTTATTTTTAATCGCCAGCGCAATAATAACTATCAGGATAACTATAGCGATTACCTGAGCCTGATGCAAACCGAAGAGGAAAGGTGTCCCCTCGCGAATGAAATCGACAAAAAAACGCCACACGGCATAGCCGGCAAAATAAACCATCGCCAGGGAGCCGTCGGGCTTCAACCTGCCGCGCAGTTTATAAAGTATCCCAAACAGAATTACCATAAAAATAACTTCATATACCTGTGTCGGGTGCACCACACCGGCGCCGTAACCGTAGCTATTGGGATTGGTATACTCGATTCCCCACGGAACGGTAGTATTATCACCGTAACAACACCCGTTTAAAGTACACCCCACCCGGCCGATAGCTTGCCCCATGGCAATACCGGGAGCAACAATGTCCAGTAGATGACCGAAATTAAACTTGCTGTACCTGCTGTAAATCCAGATTCCCAGCAGAGCACCGAGAACACCGCCGTAAATGGATAGCCCTTCTCCGCCGATAATGCTGCCGAGATTCCGGCTGTAGTATTCCCACTGGTCGATGACATGCACCAGCCGGGCAAAGACTATACCTGTAGGGATTCCGACAATAGCCGCCATCAGTAAATTGTCGTAAGATATACGTGCGCCCTTCTTAATTTCATAGGCTGCCCAGAATACGACAAACATTATCCCCAAAGAGACAGCCAATCCATACCAGCCGGGGTGGAAAGGACCTATGGAAAATATTACCGGGTCAACGCCTATTTTTATCATTTACCCTCCGTTTCGGTCAACCGATTCATACTATTATAGCAAATCTTTCAGAATATGCAGAGCCGCTTCCTTATCGAGCGGATTATTATTGTTACCGCATTTGGGGGATTGAATGCAGCTCGGGCAGCCTTCCTCGCATGGACAGGCGGCAACAGCGTCAAGAGTAGCCTGCCACAAATCGCTAATCAGGTCAAATCCCTTTTCCGAAATGCCGACTCCGCCGGGATACGCATCATAAATAAATACCTGCGCCCTGCCGGTATCCGAATGATACGGAGTGGAAACACCGCCGATATCGTTGCGGTCGCACATGGCAAAGAGCGGCAGGATAGCTATCGCTGCATGCTCTACGGCATGCAATCCGCCGGCCGTATCCAGCCCGGCTTTTTCGAGCGACTTTAATTCCGCATCGGTTATGTCAAACCAAAGTGCTACCGTGCGCAGGCGTTGCGGTGGCAGGTCGAGCGGCTCTTCTCCCAGTGTTTCTTCGGTGTAC
>JAQTUQ010000049.1 GCA_028707255.1 Dehalococcoidales bacterium | reverse complement strand
GGTGCCATTGCTCCTGACTTGCCATCATCGCTCCCATCATGACATAGCCATCGATATTCGGCTGTGAGAAAACGAGCTTTACCACACGATAGACTTTTGAAGCGGTCGGATTGCCGCTTGTTTCCGCGTAATTTGCCAGCTTCAAGCCGTGTCTTATCACTGCATCGGCGCCGAGCATTGCACCGCCACCGCCCAGTCCGTGAAATCCCAGATAGCCTTCACCGGGTTTGAAATCCCAGGCAAGTTGCACAAAATAACCGGTGCCGCGGTAATCGCCTTCCTCAATCTGCCAGCCGATGCGCTCCAGTTCGGTAGGCGCACGGCCAATTTCACGAGGGAATTCGATGCCCAGTTCAGGGTGTCGGAAGATAGATGCCTGGTCGAGCACAATACGGCAATCGGCAGGGTAAACTTGCTCATCTGCCGTAATCACGAGAGGGTTGATTTCCGCGCTGCGGGCATCATATTTACGGAAAACCTGGTAAAGGCTGTAAACAACTCTGCTAACCGGTTCGATGAGATGCCGAGGGATATCAAATCGTGAGACCATTTCGCGAGCATCACTCATATCCAGTCCATCGAGGATGTTCACTTTCTTAACCGCAACCATATCCGGTTCTCTGGCGGCAGTCTCCTCGATGTCCACACCACCGCGGGGACTGAACATTAAAACGGGGCCTTTCACTTTGTGTGAATCGTCAACAATTATTCCGGCGTACATTTCCTGTTTAATATCAAGTTTTTCCTCGACGAGCACTTTCTCAATTCGTGCTCCTTTAATATCCTTCCCTATAAGTTCTCTGGCAGCTTCTGCGGCTTCTTGAGGATTACCAGCAAACTTAACCCCACCTGCCTTGAAACGCCCTGTTACGCCAACCTGCGCTTTCAGCGCTACCGGTTTACCAAGTCTTTGCGCAATCTCATATGCCGATTTTGCCGTAGTGGCAACATCGCCCGCCGGCACAGGGATACCCTGTTCCGCAAGCAGCTTTTTACCCTGGTACTCAAGCAATTTGGTCATTTTATCTTCAGCGAGAACTATATGAGGTTATTATAAAGTTAAACGAAGAAATATTCCAGCGCTATCTACAATTGACACAATCAATCTCCGGTGCTAACATAACACCGATATCTTCGTTATATAGTAATATATGAAAGATATTGTCTAGGAGATGATGAAATTGAAAAAACTTTTGATGACGGGAGTAGTACTAACAGTTATTATGTGCCTTGTGTTAACTGTGTCATGCGGCGCTAAAACAGCATCTGTTGACTATATGCTGAGCGAAGGTAATAGTAAAAGTTATTATAGTTCTGTTGGTCAAGTTTCACCAACAACCACTACTATCCCGAGAACTACCACTCCCGCCATTACACCGACGACTGCCCCTATCAGTCATGGAACAGCAGAATCATATGACTCGGACATCCAGCGTATGATTGTACGCACCGGGAATATGACGCTGGTGGTAAGTGACATCCCTTCAACTCTGGACAGCATTGCCAAGCTTGCCGAAGATTCAAAAGGCTATGTAATCTCTTCAAATAAGTGGAAAAGCGATGGAAGATTGGTCGGGACGATTAGCATACGGGTGCCCACCGGTGAGTTCGATAACGCAATGGCAGCTTTACGTTCGATGGCGGATGAGGTTACATCCGAAAATACATCGGCACAGGATGTCACTGAGGAGTACATTGACCTGAGCGCCAAGCTGAAAAATCTTGTAGCTACCGAAGCCCAATTACTGGAGATAATGAAAAAAGCCGTGAATGTGGAAGATATTCTGGCAGTTCAAAAACAGCTTACCAGCACCCGGGATGAAATCGAGCGTACAAAAGGCAGAATGCAATACCTGGAACAGACATCATCGACATCTTTGATTACCGTCCAGTTAACACAGTCCAAACTGGAGGTTAAATTGACCGCCATCAGCGGCAGAAATGTCAGGGGAGGGGAAAGTATTCTCTTCAGGGCTGAAATAGCCGGCGGTTTTTCTCCTTATACTTATAAATGGGATTTCGGCGACAAAGTTACCAGTACCGAGGAATCGCCAGTGCATGCGTATGATGCCTCCGGCAAATTCACTGTATCTCTTACGATAACCGATGATAAGGGAAATACAGCTACTGACACCAGAGCTGACTATATTACCGTCCAATCCGGTTGGAACGCCGGTAGCATTGCCAAAACTGCATGGAACGGCCTGCGTGTTTTCGGGCAGGCGCTGGTGAATGTGCTTATCTGGATTGGTATTTTCAGCCCTGTCTGGATTATTGGCGGCGGCATTGGTTTCTGGCTCTGGCGCAGGAGAAAAAACAGGAAAGGTAAAACAAACTAGCGTACAATTGTTGCATCAAAGAGGGGCGGAGAATTATGTTCTCCGCCCCTCTTATTTTCATCGCTGTCCTGGTAGTAATACCTTAAATTTTACCGCGGTCATGAAGTTCATGCGCCTTTTTAATTGAGCAAGCCTCACACCTGAATTCAGGTACTGCTTCGGTTTTATCGTATTTTTTAGTTTTAATTAAACGATAACCCCTTGCAATTTTGCCGCAATCTACACATTTTACTTCGTCTTTTACATTCCAAACCGGTCCCAATTTATCGGAGTTAAAGATAAACCTATCCACCCAGAAGAAGATTAGTCCGCCAATCAGATTCGCAACGATGGCTCCTAACCAATCATCTCTTGTCCCGAACAAACTGGAAGAGTGTTTGAAGTATGAAATTATCGGCGCAAGAATCGGAGTACTGAGTTGCCACCTGAATAAGTAGAGTAAATATCTTTTCCACACAGTCCGATTTCCCTTCTTAATTATGAGTAAGGCACTTACCTGCACATCCCTACCCTGATTGCGACACTTTACATAATTATTTCAGTCTAGACTAAATGGCGGATATTTGTCTGTCGTTAGCATAAAAGCATAGGCAATCACTCTTAAATCCCATCGATAAACACCAACCACGAAATCAAATAAACCTCTGGGATATTTGCCGGTAAAAAGAATTGCGAACCAGGCAATGACTAGACACACGAACGCCGCAAAACAAAGAAAGCAGAGGGTGACGTAATGCGGTATCGCCAGAAACCATTTGACCAAGGGATACCAGTGTATAAGGTCTTTATTGACATCGGGGTACTGAATATCGACGTGCACCGTTTGCTCTTCATCGGTTGAAGGATAGACATCGGTCAAGAGGAAAAAGTAACTCGCCACTCTAAAAACGAACTTTGTGATAGACAGGTTCCAATCGAACCACCACTTAGGATATTTTTGCTGAAAAAGAATCATCAACAGGGTTGGAAGAAACAATATTGAGGCAGTGCCGATTCCAAATCGCCATGCATCGTGATGCGCTCCCCAAGACATTGACGGTCCTGTAATCAGCCAGATAATGATAGCAATGGGTATAAGCATAAAGATACGGAAGAAAGACGTCACGCGGTTCAGTTCGCGGTCAGGGTAATCAATTATCAGTTTTACAGGGTAATCAGTAGTATCGTTCATAACTTAGCACCTCCTCAATTTCATTACCCCGATAATATAGCAGCGAATGGCTTAAGTCAACGGTAGCGCAGTATTCGAGCCTGAATATACACTACATAACAAATATTATGCGCCCCAAAGCAACCGGAAACAAAACAATTTTACATAAATTACACTCGGTTTTACGTCTTCAGGCGTAATATGGCATATTTGCTCAATGTTTTCGCTACAAGGCACTGTTGATAAAACCGCATACCTATTTATTCCCTTTTAGATTTTGACTGCTAGATGCCTTACCGGTGCAATATTCTGGTTTTCGAACAAATGTTTCAGAATAGTTCAAATATTAAAAAGGTTTGTGCACTACAACATTGAATGGCAAAGACGTATTTTGAAAACGAGGAGCGCTGGTAAAAAGACAAGTCCGTTATTAGCATTTTGTTTTTCTAAAAGTATAATCCTGAACACATAGTAAAATAGAACAAAATAATTATGTCAAGTAGTGAAAGAAATGGTTGCAAAAAACGCCGTCGATATTCGGTTGTGTAAGTCCATCGGGAGTATTTATACTAAAAATAGTTTATGGGGCTTATTTTTTGATTACAGCGCGTCGTGGACTCAGTTTTACACCTGAAACCTGGGGTTATCGGCTAAAATATGACTGATACGTTGTAACAGACCAGTCAGTCCCCATTTTTTTGCTGACGACACCAGAACAATGTTTGTATCGGTTTCTTGTTGGTTGCTCATCAAATACTGCATGGCTTCTTCTTCAGTCCAGTGTTTACCTTTTTCTAATAACAGGTCGATTTTGTTCAGAACGGTAATTCTGGGTTTTTCAATTATCTTCAGGTCGCGTAAAATATTTTCCACGGCATGATTTTCCTCAGCCGCATACGGAGAAGCGAAATCAATGACATTTAATAATAGATTGGCTTCCTCCAGTTCTTCCAGTGTCGCCCGAAAAGCCTTGATAATGGTCGGCGGTAATTTTCGAATGAATCCGACAGTATCACTCAATAAAATAATACTTTTATCCGCAAGCATTATGCGACGGGTTGTCGGGTCAAGAGTCGTGAAAACTTTATTTTCACTGGCAACATTTGCCTGACTTAAAGCGTTGAGCAAAGTACTCTTGCCGGCATTTGTATAACCGACCAGCGCTACTATGGGAATGCCGCTTTTACGCCGATGCTCACGGTAAAGAAAACGCTGCTGGCTTACTTTGTCGACTTCGGACCTCAGGCGTTGTATCCTTTTTTGTATTAAACGCCGGTCAGTCTCCAATTGAGATTCACCGGGACCTCTGGTGCCGATTCCGGCTCCAAGCCTTTCCAAATGACTCCATTGTCCCGCCAGACGTGGCAGGAGATACTGATGTTGCGCCAGTTCAACCTGGAGCTTCCCTTCACGTGTGCGAGCGCGCCTGGCAAATATGTCCAGAATTAAAGCCGCACGGTCAATCACTTTGGTCTGGAGTGCTTCTTCCAGATTCCGCTGCTGTACCGGCAATAGCTCATCGTCAAAAATGACGGTATCGTAATTCAAACTATCTTTCAAGGCGATTATTTCATCGAGCTTTCCTTTGCCTATATAATAAACTTTCGAGGGTACATCAAGATGCTGGATTACCTTCCCGACTACTTCCGCACCCGCTGATTTCGCTAATTGAGCCAATTCGCCCTGCGATGCTTCTGCAGAAACTAGCTGTCGGCTTTCTTTAGTCTCAACTGTAACAAGAAAAGCCTTTTCAGGTAAAACTTTCGTGATTATAGTGTTTCTTTTAATCGTTTTCTCCATTCAATCGTATTATTATGTAAAGTTTCGCCATTGTGCATTTGGACTTAAATGACCAAAGCTGATAAGAGTTAGTATAACAGAATGACTTTACTAATTGTTGGTGAAATGGGCAAAATTACAGATTACTCTTTTTGCCGTGATGGGATAAGTGCCGCGGAAGCGGCATATTAAAATAATATAATAGATTTTTCTGGAATCCGTTCATCCCTCTTCAGCGATCAGTTGACTTATTACATTCACCTAAAATATTACATATAGCAAGTTCTACTTAGTCTCCGCTCGATGTCAATTAAAATTATTATTGACACCGAGTCGGGCAATATGGTATTCTTCCTTAACAAGACTTTTGGTTGAACAATTGTTCAATGCGCTAAACCGATAAATTTTTAGAGGTAAAAATGCAGGCTTGGCTTTTGAGACGGTTTTTGTCACTCATACCGACAATTATTCTTGTAACTATCATTGTATTTATCTCTATTCGTCTTATCCCCGGGGATATTATCGACTTAATGGTCAGCACTCATGACATCGGGCAGACTGAAGTAACCAGGGCAAATC
>JAQTUQ010000001.1 GCA_028707255.1 Dehalococcoidales bacterium | reverse complement strand
GATATGAAAGACCGCAGGCAGGCAGGTTACGCGAGCATCACCAGTTCGGCTATGAAGCCATCGGCGACAGCGACCCCGTAATAGACGCCGAAGTAATCGAAATGGGATGGCGTTTCTACGAATCTCTGGGCTTGAAAAAACTGTCTTTACTGATTAACAGCATCGGCTGCGAGGAATGCCGCCCGAATTACCTGTATAATTTACGCAGTTATTATGACAAATGCAGCGCCGACCTGTGCCGGGACTGCCAGGCCAGGAGGGAACGGAACACTTTAAGGCTGCTGGACTGCAAACAACCGAACTGCCAGCAGTTCGTGGACAATGCCCCGAAGAGCATAGATTATCTATGCGATGACTGTGCGCAGCATTTCAATTTATTAAAAATTTACCTTGAGAAACTGGGACTGCCCTATATGGTCAACCACAAGCTGGTCAGAGGGCTGGACTATTATACGAGGACAGTCTTTGAAATCCAGCCGGAACTGGAAGGCGGGCAGAGCACCATCGGCGGCGGCGGACGTTATGACGACCTGATTTCCGAACTGGAAGGTAAACCCACTCCGGCTGTCGGTTTTGCCACCGGTATAGAGAGAATTATCCTCAATTTAAAAAGAGAAAGTATCGCCGTCCCGCCGGTAAATAAACCCTCTGTCTTTGTAGCCAGCTTGGGAGATAATGCCAGAGAGGCTGCCGTTAAACTGTCATCGGATCTGAGGCAGGCTGGCATCGGCGTCATCCAGTCGACCGGAAACAAAAGCCTCAAAGCACAGCTGAGACAGGCAAATAACCTCAATATGCAATTCGCCGTCATAATCGGAGACGAAGAGGTTGCATCGCAGACGGCTGTCCTGAAAGATATGACGGGTACCGGGCAGGAGACTCTACCGCTGGACTGCTTGATAAGTAGACTGCAAAACTGTTAAGAGCAAGGGAAGCTATTTAAATGAATTTTTTCAAATTTATTAGACTGGTTTTAATTGATGAAGGCATTTTCAAAAATACTTTACGTAATACCTCAGCTTTACTAGGTATATTAGCTTCTACTGTAGTTCTAGGTGTGTATCACTTGCTATATGGCATCTTGCTCTTCTTTATTTTTTTATGGTTATTAACTATGACATGGGCTTATAGGAAATGGAGAGGAGAATTATCTAAAAACTGGATAGAAAAATACAAACTGGGACACAATAAATATCCTCTTTTACCTGATTATCTCTTGCCATTTGTACATGACCGCAGTTACACTCGTGGTGAACCATTGAGTAGAGATATTGAAATTATGAGACCTAGTACGCAAGGTTGGGAGAGATTGGGAAAACAACAACAAGAAGAGTTACTACAATTATGGGAATGGACAGGTAATGATAGAAATGAGTTGTTAAAGTCAATAGAAAACACAAGACCTCCAAGTGGACAGTATCAAGGGCTAAAATATAAAAGATAGCACAGACCACTAGCGATACAATAAAAATGTCCTACAAAATTCCAGCAAGTAATTACTAAAAACAATCCCCCAGCTTTTTATACGTTACTGCCAGGGCTTCGTTGACCAAGTTGATTTCCGAAAATATCGTCAACTTTTCCCCGATACATCCGGACTCAAGGCGAGCACAAGCAACCAAGACTGATTAACGATACAGTAACACTTTTGTAGGTTTTTAGTTGAAAATAAAAGAGAGACCAACAGATAATTAATCAGGTTGACAATCAGATAGGAGGGCTATATCATTGGTTTTAAGGACAAAAATGCTTGAGGTCGGCTCACTTAGAGTTGATATGGGAAATCCGGGTTAAAGGAGGTTAAGATGACAGTTTCGATTACCAGAGCCGAAGCATACGACATAGCCAACAAGATTACAATCCGGAATCTGGCATTTATTGACGGTAAATATTATGAGGCTGCAGATGGGGCTACTTTCAATACGATAAATCCAGCGACAGAAAAACTGATTACCAGTGTGGCACATTGCGGTAGCACTGATGTTGACCGTGCTGTTAAAGCAGCCAGGCGTGTTTTTAGAGCGGGTGACTGGTCGAGAATAGCACCTGAAGCACGTAAGGAAGTGTTGCTGCGGTTAGCTAACCTGATTCGTACTAACGCTTGTGAACTAGCTGTGCTGGAAAGCATTGATAGTGGAAAAACTATTACGGACTGTTTGCATGAGATTGGTACCGAGGTACCCAATTTCTTCCAATGGTATGCAGAGCTTATCGACAAGAGATTTGACAAAGTATCGCCAACGGGCGAAGATGCACTTGCACTTATTGTCAAAGAACCGATTGGCGTTGTAGGACTTGTTCTTCCATGGAATTTTCCGCTACTGATGGCTGCGTGGAAACTTGCCCCTGCGCTGGCAGCCGGATGTTCGGTACTGGTCAAACCGGCTGAACAGACTCCGCTTACAACCTTGCGGTTAGCTGAACTGGCACAGGAAGCAGGGCTGCCGGATGGTGTTTTAAACGTTGTTCCCGGTATGGGTGAAACTACCGGCCAGGCGGTTGGACGACATATGGATATTGATGCCGTTTCATTTACAGGCTCAACCGAGGTTGGAGGTTATTTTCTGCGTTATGCAGGAGAAAGCAACCTCAAAGTAATAGGTTTGGAAATGGGTGGAAAGAGCCCCTTTATTGTGCTTGACGATGCCGAACTTAACGATGCCCTTATTGAGAATGCTGCTAATTCAGCCTTCTGGAACGGTGGGCAAAATTGTTCAGCAAATATGCGCCAGCTGATAGATGTTAAGCTGGTAGATGAATTTATTGAACGGGTTACAATCCGCGCTCAATCCTTTCGACTGGGGGATCCATTAGATCCAGAGACAGATATTGGCCCAATGGTTACTGCAGAACATCAAGCTCGTGTGATGGGTTATATAGAAAAAGGAAAAGCCGAAGGCGCACGGTTAATCACCGGGGGAAATATTAGAAAGCCAGGTTGTTTTATCGAACCCACTGTATTTACAGGCTTGACCCAAGATATGACAATTGCACGGGAGGAGATATTTGGGCCTGTACTTGGAGTGCTGCCGGTCAATGGATTGGATGAAGCTCTCAGGATTGCATGTGATACAGACTATGGTCTTCATGCAACAGTTTTTACTCGTGATATTGATCGCGCGATATACTTGGCACGTCAATTACCTTGTGGTACGGTTTCGGTGAACGGTTTTTCAGAAGGCGATATAAAGACACCTTTCGGAGGGTACCGGCGTTCAGGCTCACTGGCACGCGACAATGGAACTGAAGCAATGGATCAGTACATGCAAACTAAGACAATATGGGTTAATACTGCATAACATGGAGTAGAGCGATAAATATTACGATATTTTCTGGTTCCGCATTATTCAGTGTATATAGATGATATGCAGTTGTCCCGCCCATTGCTGTTAAGGTTAAGATATTGTTGTCAAGGAGAACACGTTAAATAAGGATTTCCATATATCCAGTCTGCGTAAAGCAGGCTTAATCCCCTGGAAGGACGTTTGCGTCGATTTTACATAGGGCGGGATTGGATATTGAGAATATCATGAGGTTAGAAGGATGGGGGAGCTTGGATATGATATTAAGGTATACAAAAAGCGTGAAGTTTGAGGAGAGTTTGAGGCTGTATAAAGAAGTAAGGTCTGAGGTATTACCCGAAATTCGTACAATTTATTAATGTTTATGCTTATCAAAGAATAATTAAAAAATTTTATAAAACTTTAATTTTAGGTATTGTAATGTAACAACAGTATATGTATAATTGCGTGTGTAATATAATACATATAAATTAGTACAAGAGGGATAGCTCTTTTTGAAGTCCCGGCCATATTCTCTATCTATACTGTAAGTACTTAGATAACTCTGTATTAGAAGGAGGAAGGCAATGTACAGGGAAATCACGGTTCAACTGAACCATTTAAAAACGATCTAAGTATCCCCGCCATATACCACAGAGCACTGGCATATTCCTAGGGAGCAGAGCTGATTCTGCTAAGCGTTTAGTAAATCCTGTTGCAGAGTTTTCTTTTTCCTATCCTGGTCTTACCATTACTACCTCGTATTACTGTCGTACCTAAGCTCTCTAGCAATGAAATATTTAAAGGAGGTGATGTGTATGGCAAAATTATTTCAATTAGCTAGCAACCAACTCCGCATTCTTGAAACGTAACCGAAACATTCTTAAAGGGGGGCAAATAATTGTTAGGTCTTGGACTATGGTATGTAGGTTTTGTCCTGTTCATTAACGCGTTATGGATGATGGGGAAAATGTCCAACAAAGCTGTTATCCCCATGAACATCTTCGTTGCGGTAATACAAATCGCAGGTGTCTTTGTAATAATCGCTACCGGAAAAGAAACAGCTGATTTCTATGGAGCTGCATTGACCCTGTTGTTTGCATTTACCTACTTATATGTAGCAGCAACTCAAATCTGGAATCTGGATGGAAAAGGCTTGGGTTGGTACTGTTTACCCGTTGCTCTTATTGCTATTCCGGCCGGATTTCAAAGCCTTGCTACTCCGGGCCTTGCCTTGCTGTGGTTCATGTGGGCAACATTATGGTTTATGTTCTTCCTGCTACTCGGACTCGGCAAAAACATCGGTAAAGCGACAGCATATTGGACAATGATAAACGCAATTGTCACTTTCGTCGGTGCATACTTCACTCTTACAGAAACATGGCCCTGGTGGTAATTCTATAATTTTAGATACAAGGAGGTGGGCTTATAAAACAATGGAATACCGAATGTCTGAACAAGCTGTAACAAAAAATAATAAAATTATTATGGAGGATTACAAATGAGACATGGTGATATTTCTTCAAGTGCCGATACTGCGGGTGTCGCAGTCGTTAATTATAAAATACCCCGCCTTCATTCAAAGAAAGAAATAATCGACAATTGCCATAAAATTGCCGCTTATGCTGAAGGATTAAAGATCGGTTTGCCCGGAATGGACCTTATTATATTCCCCGAATACAGTACGGAGGGCATCCTCTATGACCCTAAAGAGTGTATGGAGCTTTCGACTACTGTTCCCGGGGAAGAAACGGATATCTTTTCTGAATGTTGCAGAAAAAACAATATCTGGATGGTAACTTCCATAACCGGTGAATTGCACGAGGAACACCCGAAAAAAGTGCCTTACAATACACTGATTTTAATCAATAATAAGGGAGAAATCGTGCAAAAATACCGAAAAATTATGCCATGGTGTCCTATTGAAGGCTGGTATCCGGGCAATAGAACCTACGTATCCGATGGGCCTAAGGGTTTAAAAATCAGCTTGATAATCTGCGACGATGGCAACTATCCCGAAATATGGCGTGATTGCGCCATGAGGGGCGCCGAATTAATAGTCCGCTGTCAGGGTTATATGTACCCGTCAAAAGAGCAGCAGAGGAACATGGCAACTGCTATGGCATGGGCTAACACATCATATGTGGCAGTGGCAAATTGCACCGGATTCGACGGGGTCTATTCTTATTTCGGTCACTCCGTTATAGTAGGATTCGACGGCAGAGTTTTAGGCGAGTGCGGAACGGAGGAGATGGGCAATCAGTATGCCGAACTATCTGTCAGCGCTATCAGGGATGCCAGGGCAAACTGGCAAGCGCAGAATTCCCTCTTCAAACTGCTCCATCGAGGTTATACCGGCAAACTCGCATCGGGAGAGAATGTGGTAGGCGACGAGACATGCCCTTACGAATTCTACAGGACATGGGTAACCGACCCCAAGAAAGCGCAAGCACAATCCGAGGCAATTACCAGAAAAACGGCAAGTGTCAACGGTTGTCCCGTACCATTCCAACCGGCAATAAAAGGACATTAGCCTGGCGGAATTGGTGTGAATATTGCTGGAATTGACTTCAAGGCTATGGTTGTTTGACCGTAATGAGACTATTTGAATCGAAAGGAGTCGGATTTGATACCCGGCTCCTTTAATATACCCCGATAGACCTTGCGTCTAACAAAAACTCTCTTCACTGCTGATTTATTATCACCATTTGATTCAACGGATAACTAAAAACACTCCGCCAGCTTTTTATAGGTTGCCGGAAGCGATTCGTTTACCACCCTGATATCCGACAGCACCGGCATGAAATTATTGTCGCCGTTCCAGCGAGGTACGATATGCGTATGAATGTGCTTATCGATGCCGGCTCCGGCCACCCTTCCCAGATTCATCCCCACATTGAAGCCGTCGGGATTGGAAACCTTCTTCAGCGCAGCGATGCATTTGCACACCAGCTCATAATGCTCCAGCAACTCCTCGGATGTCAGCTCTTCAGGAGTCGATAGATGCCTAAACGGCACCACCATCAGGTGTCCGGGATTATAAGGGTAGCAGTTCAGGATAACGAAATTGAACTTTTTGAGGTGCAGAATATAATTTTCGACATCCTTATCTTCAGCCGGTTTCTGGCAGAAGATACAGCCAGGGTTATCTACCTTTTTGATATATTCCATACGCCAGGGCGCCCACAGATTTTCCATCTCATTCTCCTCAAAGGTTATGATGCTATTGTAAATGTGTTTATGATAAAGGTCAAAGACAGATTAAAACGTCTTTGCGAGGAGTGAGTGTTTAACGAACGACGCGGCAATCTCTACCGATTATTTTAATACTGCCATACGGGCTATTCGTAAAAGATTGCTTCATCCCGATAAATCGGTATTCGCAATGACAATCATTTTTTCCGCTCTCTCTGCACACTTTGCTTAGTCAAAGAAAAAAACAGGCGGGGAATATAATTGATAAAAATCGACTTGCCCCAGATGTAGGTAAAATCAGGCTTGTGATGTAATAGAATTGCAACAGATAATCCATAAAACGTATAATTATAGTTCTGGAGGAAAGATTTGGCCTACCCCGACAGTATCTTAATCAACGTCACCAAACCCGCCCGTTATACCGGCGGTGAATGGAACAGCATCGTAAAAGACTGGCAAAAGACTGATATAAAAATTGTCTTGAGCTATCCCGATATCTACGAAATCGGCATGTCCAACATGGCGATACCTATACTTTATGAGATATTGAACAGCCAGCCGGATGTGCTTGCCGAAAGGGTCTTTACCCCGTGGATAGATATGGCAGCCGCTATAAAAGAGGCGGGCATTCCGCTGCAAAGCCTTGAAAGCGGGCATTCTTTGAATGAATTCGACATCGTCGGTTTTTCGCTCGGATATGAACTCTCATATACAAACGTTCTGAATATGCTCAGCATGGCAGGGATTCCGCTATTGGCTTGCCAAAGGACGGACGAACACCCGTTGGTGATTGCCGGCGGCAGCTGCGCGCTTAATCCGGAACCGATGGCGGATTTCATTGATTTCTTCGCCATCGGCGACGCCGAGGAATTGCTTCCGGAGCTTGTAGACTCTTTAAGAGAATTTAAGAGCAAAAAAGACAGGCTATCAAGAAAAGACCGCTTGCGAAAACTGGCGACCATCCCCGGCATTTACGTTCCCAGCCTGTATGCTGTGGAATACGAAGCCGATGGAATATTTAAAAGTATCACCCCCCTCGTCCCCGAAGCCCCGCAAGTTATAAAAAGACAAATCGTATCCAAGCTTCCGCCGCCGGTAACCAGTCCGGTAGTTCCCTTTATCGAGGCAACACATGACCGGGCAGCGATTGAAATCAGCCGCGGTTGCAGCCGCGGTTGCCGTTTTTGCCATGCCGGAATGACATACCGGCCGGTACGTCAACGTCCCCATGAAGAGGTTATCTCAGCCGCCGGAGAGATTATAGATAACACCGGTTATGATGAGATTTCTCTCGTTTCGCTAAGCACCAGCGATTATCACGAAATCGATAAACTGGTGGAAAAGATGGCTGTGCAGTACGGACAAAAGAATATTGCCCTATCGCTTCCCAGCCTTCGAATGATGGTTGATTCGGTTAAGTTGATAGACTCGCTGCCCACCAGCAGAAAATCGGGACTGACATTTGCCCCCGAAGCCGGCAGTCAGAGATTGCAGCGCGTTATCAACAAGTGCATACCGGAGCAGGAAGTGCTGGATACCGTATCCACCGCTTTTGGAAAAGGCTGGAAAAGTCTGAAACTCTATTTCATGCTCGGCTTACCTACGGAAAGCGATGAGGATATTTATGGCATCATCGAACTGGTGGAAAAAATCCGTGCTGTCGGCAGAAGCATGCCCGGGAAAAAACCTTCCCTGCGCCTGACACTATCGACCTTTATCCCCAAACCGCATACCCCCTTCCAGTGGGTAGCCATGGACAGCGAAGAAAATATAAAACGCAAGCAAAACATCTTGAAATGCGGACTTCAAAAAAAGAATGTAACTCCGTCGTGGCAGGACTATCCCAGAAGCCTGCTGGAAGCCGTTATTTCACGAGGAGACCGGAGAATCGGCAAGATCATCTACCGCGCCTGGCAGATGGGGGCTATTTTCGATGGGTGGGGAGAGCAGTTCAAATTCGATATATGGCTGGATGCCTTCCGCGAGGAAGGAATAGACCCTTGTTTCTATACCCAAAGGGAACGCCCGCTGGACGAACCGTTGCCCTGGGGACACATCGATACCGGGGTTTCCGTGGAATTTCTCAAACGCGAATATAAAAGGGCGCTAGAGGAAAAAGAAACTCCGGATTGCCGCGACCATCCCTGCAACGCCTGCGGCGTTGAAAAAGCAGATAATCTTTGTATATATAAAAAATCTTAAATTTCAGAAGAGGGGGAAACAACTAAAAAAATGGTTAAAATCGACGAACAATCTTGCATCGGTTGCGGAGCCTGCACGGACGTATGCCCGCAAAAAATCCTTTACCTCGACGGCGGCGTTTGCAAAGTAACCGATGCCGGCAAGTGCGAAAGCGACAAGGCGTGCATCGATGTATGCCCGATGGATGCTTTAGAAGTATCGTAGAAAATAAATAATGACAATTCGAGGGGGAAGCCTGCACTGCTGATGCGGCCTTCCCCCTTTTCAAAAAATTTTTCCTCGATTTCGGCCAAATTAATGCAACTTTTTGTCTTAAAATGGGTTATCCTTATAAGACATAATGGACTTAGAGCAGGAAAAAGAGCTGGTTTTCAAAGCGAAGACCGATGCGGACGCATTCGGTTTGCTTTATGATGAGTATTACAAAAAAGTTTTCGGTTATGTCCTTAACAGAACAGCCAGCGTAGAGACGGCGAAGGATATAACCTCCGAAGTATTTCTCAAGGCTCTTCAAACAATCAAACGCTTCCAATGGCGCAACATTTCCTTCTCTGCTTACCTGTACCGCATCGCAGGTCACGAAATCAACAACGGGTACAGGCGCAACAAGCAGCTGAATCTGATTAAGCAGGACATGATAATTTCAGAGATTATCACGGATGTTACCGTTAACGATGAAATAGCGCGCCTCGAAGCCGATATACAAAAACACGAAGACTTCCTTTTATTGCATAGGTGCATAGTTAAACTACCCAACATTTACCAGGAAGTGATTGTATTAAAATACTTCGAGAAAAAATCTCCCGGCGAAATCTGCATCATACTGGGGAAACGTGAAGGAACCGTAAAATCCCTGCTGCACCGCGGACTGAAACAACTTAAAAAATTGATGGAAGACAATGCAACTTTTTAGAAACTCAACGGTTATCCTTTATAGAGGTGGATGATGAAAAATGAGGATTTAATAAAAAAGTTGGAGAGCGCCCGGCTTCCGGAGGCCGAACTTCATACTCACCGAAGGCTCTTGAAAACGGTTTTATTAAAAAATTATGAATCCGCCTCGAATAAAACGGCGGAAGCCGTAAAAAGGAGAAGGATTCCCATTATGAATACGATTAAAGGGGTTAATAGGAATAACTGGCTGCGCCCCGCTGTATTTGCACTTTCAGTTGTGGCTATCGTAGCCATGTTGTTTGTCTTGCAGCCGTGGGGTGGAAACAACGGTTACGTCACTTTACTTGCCAAGGCGAAAGAGGCGAGCGAAAATATACAATCCTATTGTGTCAAAAGTTCCAATATAACAGTAAATATCGATAACCCTGATATCGAACAAGCTGCTACAGAGAAGATATTTAAGTTTATCTTACCGGACCTTGCACATTTAACTTATAGCCGTTCCTATAATTCCACCAATAACGGTGTTGTCAGCCGCATAATAGAGAACTACGAGATATATTATGACGGAGTTTATCAATATTATCAATCGGAGGATAAGAATTTTCTGTTGCAGACGGCCGGCGACCTGTATTATTTATTTTATGGAAATGGCGGTACCATGAGCAAGGAGCATGCTGTGGCAATGCTGGAGTTTATGGAAGAACTGGAGCAGATGGATGACGAAGTGATAGACGGCGTAACCTGTCTGCACTACATTGGAACCCTGAAGATTGGCGATACCAAGGTTGAAATATGGATAGGGAAGGACGATTATTTGATACGCCAGATAAAACAGGTTGTTCAGAGTGATAAATATATAACGACTCATGTAACCAGTTACTATAATTTCGATGCGGATATCACCATAGAACTCCCGCTGGACTACTCAGGCAATCTACTATCGGGGTGGGAAAAGGAAGTCTATGAATTAGGCTTCGATATCATCCCTGTTGAAGATGCCATAGAATCCATTACCGGTGATGAAGATTGGAGCGACCCTGCTGCAATTAGAGAGGTTATGGAATTATTCAGCTATTCATCCGACCCGATAATTTTCTTCAATGCTCTACCGGAAGAAGGTCAGCAGGCTATCAAGAATTATTTCGAAAATATTACTTCTAACGTCACTGTAGTAACATCTACTAAGATGGTCAGTTATGGTTTTAACAACGGAGTGTTGCATTACAGCAATACCGGTGCGGGGCTTGATGTTTATGTCGATACAAGGGGAATAAACGGGGAAGGAGTTGTGGTGGAGGATGTTGACGGAGCGTTATACAGGTGGCTTTATACCATCAAAGCCGCTGACCCGCAGGCATACTTCAATGCATTTTCGGAAGAAATCAAAAAAGAAATGGTAAGCGCTTTATCCATTGATGGCTTTCATACTACACTAATGGCTATGCTGAATTAGATATTGACAGATTAAGTTTTCCTCTATCTCAGGTTTAAAAACACAAAAGGGGCTGTCCCGATGTCGGGACAGCCCCTTTTCATATCCTTTTATCAAGAAAACGTTACTCTCTGTCTTCGCCATCGTAAGCGGTGATGGCAACCACGCTGTCACTTGCCTCCAGCTTCATCAGGCGCACGCCCTGGGTGCTCCTGCCCTGTATCGTGATTCCCAGCCGCGGGTCTTTTTCCTTTACAGGAGTTAGAGTGATAATCCCGTTGGCGGAGATTATCATCACCTGCTGATCCGGGGTTACCGCACGGGCTGCCGCCACGTCACCGGTCTTTTCCACTATCTTGAAAGTGATTACACCGCTACCGGCGCGATGCTGCAACGGATAGTCCTCGATGGGAGTCAGTTTGCCATGCCCACCCGAAGTGACCGTGAGTACGAATGAGCCGGGTTGCGCCACATCCATGCTGACTACCCTGTCATCCTTTTCCAGTTTGATACCACAGACACCGCCGCTGGCTCTCAAACTGGTTCTCAATTCGGAAATGGGGAACCTGATGGACTGGCCTTTTTTAGTAATCATCAGCACGTCGTCCGTCTCTTTACCCTGGCACACGGCGACCAGGCTGTCTCCCCTGGTTAAATCCATGGCAATCAGTCCGCTTGAGCGTACCGCGCTGAAACTGTCGACCGACGTCTTTTTAACCTCGCCGTTAGCGGTAGCCATCAGCAGGAAGTTATCTTCCTTGAATTCGCTGACCGCAATCACCGCAGTTACCCTTTCGCCCTGCGGAATCGGGAACAGGTTTACCACCGCCATGCCTTTCGAGATACGCGAGATATCTACCGGTACCTCGTGGCACTTGGTGCAGAAAACCTTGCCCTTGTCCGTAAAGAATAACAGCGTATCGTGTGTATCGCCAACCACCAGGAACCTGACGGCATCCAGTTCGCGGGTTACCATGCCGATGATTCCTTTGCCGCCACGGTGCTGCAGGGTATAGGCTTTGGAAGGCACTCTCTTTACGAAACCGCGCTCGCTTAAAGTGACTACCATTCTCTGGTGCGGAATCAGGTCTTCCTCGCTAAAATCGAGCGCTTCCTGAATGCTGATTTCGGTCTGGCGCGGATTACCGGACTTGGATTTCAATTCTCCCAGTTCATCCTTTACCAGAATCATCATCTTGCGCGGATTGGCAAGTAAATCTTCCAGATAAGCGATTGTCTTAAGTACTGCTTCATATTCTTCGAGTATCTTCTGTCTTTCAAGACTGGCCAGACGCCTCAACTGCATGTCGAGGATGGCCTGTGCCTGAATCTGCGACAGTTCGAATTTGGACATCAATTCTTTGCGGGCATCTTCCGCCGATTTAGACTGGCGGATGGTCTTGATGACTTCATCGATAAAGTCCAGCGCTTTCTTCAAGCCTTCGAGAATATGAGCCCTGTCCTGCGCTCCCTTTAGCTCGAAACGGGTGCGGCGCGTCAGCACTTCATGACGGAAATCGAGGAAATACTGCAAGGCCTCTTTAAGGCTGATTACACGCGGCTGCCCGTCTACCAGCGCCAGCATATTCACGAAGAACGAGGACTGCATGGCGGTATATTTATATAGAGCGTTTAATACCTGGCGTGACTGGGCCTCTTTCTTCAGTTCGATTACTATGCGTAACCCGTCCCTGTCCGATTCATCGCGCAGGTCACTGATTCCGGCAATCTTTTTATCCTTAACCAGTTCGGCAATTTTTTCCACCAGCGCCGCCTTGTTTGTCTGGTAAGGCAATTCGGTTACTATTATCTGCTGTCGCCCGGTTGTAGATTCTTCGTAATAAGCCTTGGCTCTTACCAAGACCTTTCCATGACCGGTAGCATAAGCACTGACAATGCCGTCCCTGCCTAAAATAACGCCTCCGGTGGGGAAATCGGGGCCTTTTATATATTTCATCAGCTCATCGACCCCGGCATCGGGATTGTCGATCAGATAAGTTAGGGCATCGCAGACCTCGTTTAAATTGTGCGGCGGAATATTGGTCGCCATACCGACAGCGATACCTGAACTACCATTGATTAAGAGATTGGGAATACGGCTGGGAAGAACCACCGGTTCCTGCAGGCTGTCGTCGAAGTTGGGCATGAAATCCACCGTATCTTTATCCAGATCCGCCAGCATCTGCTCGGCAATAGTCTCAAGGCGTACCTCGGTGTAACGCATAGCCGCCGGGGGGTCGTTATCGACACTGCCGAAGTTTCCCTGCCCGTCTACCAATGTATGCCTCATCGAGAAAGGCTGCGCCATGCGTACCATGGCATCGTATACCGAGGAATCGCCGTGCGGATGATATTTACCAAGTACTTCACCGACGACACGGGCGCTTTTCTTGTGCGGAGTCGAATGGTAAAGCCCCAGTCCCTGCATGGCGTACAGGATACGGCGGTGCACCGGCTTTAAGCCGTCACGTACGTCGGGCAAAGCCCTGGAAACTATAACGCTCATAGCATAATCGAGATAAGAGCTTTTTACCTCTTCATCGATTTTAATATCCCTAATGTTACCTGCACTCATATCGCTTTAAACCTCCTGCTCGTCTTCTTCACCGAGTTCATCGCTATCGCCGCTGTCTTCCGTTATTTCTTCTGACAGCAGGTCTACATCCTCACCACTGTCGGCTGTATATTCCAGATCGGTCAGTGAATCGTCATACTCCAGCCTTCGTCTCAACAACTTATCGCTGACATAAGGCCTGATATTGTTGATGCCTTTGGAAGGGAAAGAGAGTTGCCCAAACTGTGACGGGTGCTGATAGGTCTCCCTGATGATTATTGCCAGGTTATCATCGGAAACGCTGATGACCGTCGCTGAATACTGGTTGCCGCCGTTCATCAATCTAATAAGCCGCTGGCTGTGCCTGAGTTCAATCAAACCAAGATATTCATTGTGGCTGTTTTCCACCACGAGATTCGAATCGGCTATTTTTAAAAGCACCCTGTCGCCGGCATCTACCCTGGCCAAATCCTTCTTGGGAGCCAGATGAAACAATTTTACTACACCGGCTTTGCCGGTTTCCTCGATAAATACATTCGGTTCCACCCTCGAAGCATTCTCTTCGGGTATAGCTCCCGTTTCGATAAGGTGAGCAATGCGGTGCAGGTTCTTTTCGGCAATATTGTTGTGAGGGTCCAGTTGCCTGGCACGCGTATAGGCTTCACTGGCAGCCGTATATTCCCCAAGTTCCATATAAGCGCGACCCAGCCGATTGAAGGAATCCACATCGTCAGGAAAGTTATCTATGATGGCTTTATTGGCCTCAACAGCTTCACGCCAGCGACCTTCCATAGCCAGAGCTATGGCATTTTTACTCTGTTGCCTCATTAACCTGGCTTGTTCTTCTTTTTCATACGACATGATTATTATTTATTCCATCCCTGAACTAATAACTTTTTTTATAAACAAATATTTTACCCCAGCCTGTCAAGTATCACAAATCGAAGTCTAACAATAATAATCTTATTTACGGAATAATTACAAGTATTTTTTTGAAAAATTTTAGTTATTATGCTTTAATCAATCTGCTTTTTGCAAATTAAGCACACAGAACGAACTAAAATTAACCGAGTCGCTCATGGTGCCTGTCCTGAGGTTCTCGAAGGAAGCTTGTCGAATCCATAGCGACTTGATAATAACCATATAATTAAGAATCGCATTTTGGACACAATCGACCAGATGGATAGCCTTGATTTAATCTCCATATTTATAATTGCAATCGGCCTTTCGGCTGATTGCTTCGCCGTTGCTTTCAGCGGATGCATTGCCATGAAGTCTGTTTCCAGAAAACAGGTTATAATCGCTTCTTTATCGTTCGGTATTTTTCAAGCCCTGATGCCGCTTCTCGGATGGCTGGCGGGACAAACCGTCGTCGACCTGATTGCCGACTACGACCACTGGCTGGCTTTCGGGCTTTTAGCTTTTATCGGCGGCCAGATGGTCTGGGAATCCTTCCGCAAGGAAGATAAAGAATGCACGACCGATATTACAAAGTTGAGCACCCTTTTAACCCTGTCGATTGCCACCAGCATAGACGCTTTGGCGGTGGGATTGACGTTCGCCTTCCTCGAAGTAAACATTGCCGTAGCCAGCGGAGTTATCGGCGTAACCGCCTTCCTGATTTCGATACTTGGATTTCTGCTGGGCAGGAAAGCCGGCAAAGTGCTCGGCAAGCGGGCGGAACTTATCGGCGGGCTTGTCTTGATTGCTATCGGACTCCGGATTCTAATCAGCCACCTGCTATAGGTTCAATCCTCCCGGTACTCCACGGCGCTCTCCGGCGATTCCCACACCTTGACGGCAGCCAGCTTGACCGGCGCATCTTTCAGCTCGATTTTCATCGCCTCGTAGACGGTGCGGGCGATGTTTTCCGAAGAGGGATTGATTTTATCGAACGGCGGCGTTTCGTTCAGATTGGCATGGTCGAACCGGGAAAGCACTTCTTGTAAAATCCTTTTCAATTCGCTAAAGTCGAAAGCCAGCCCGATGTCATCCAGTTGTGATGATGTGACTTTAACCTTCACCTGAAAACGGTGGCCGTGCAAATTCTCGCACTTGCCCTTATAACCCCTCAGGGCATGGGCGGCATCGAAGTGCTGTTCTACAGATAATTTAAACATTTTATAATCCTTTACTTGTTGACTCACCTTTTTTCGGGATACATCCAGTCTCCTCGGTCGAGCGGAATTAAATTAACAAGCCGCTCATCCTGAGCCTGTCGAAGGAAGCGGCTGAATCAATATTCATACTTTTGATTGATAAAAAACCTACGGGCAGTTTATCTTCATAACGCCCTGAATGCCGTTTTCAAGTTCCGTAAGCATGGTGTTCATAGTCTTTTTGGTGACCGGATGCACCAGGTTGGGGACGATTTCCGCCAGGGGGACCAGCGCAAACGCCCGGTTAGGTAAAGAGGGATGCGGGATGTTTAATTCCGGAGTATCGATTACTTCATCACCGTAAAGCAGGATATCGATATCGATCGGGCGGGGAGCATTGTGGGAGTTCGGCTGACGCCCCATTTTGCGTTCGATAGACTTTGCCAGCATCAAGATGTCCTGCGGCTTAAAGATTGTTTGCGCCTGGCAAACCATGTTTAGAAAGCGCGGCTGTTCACGGTTCTCCATCGCCTCGGTATCGTATATGGAGGATTTCGCAGTTATGCGTATCCTCTGTGATAGATAGTCTATCGCTTTGTCCAGGTTATCCTTGCGGTCTCCCAGGTTGGAACCCAGCCCTAAATATACCGTTGTATATTTCATTGCTGCCATTTATTTTATTCCTTTCTCCGTATTATAGCATCGCTCATGCGGCAAACCCGCACCATCTGTTCGACATCGTGCACTCTTATAATATCGGTGCCGTTGGCAATACCAATGGCCACCGTTGCCGCCGTCCCCTCCAGCCGCTGTTCCGGCGGTAAATCCAGCACTTTCCCGATAAGCGACTTGCGCGAAGTGCCCAGTAAAATCGGCTTGCCCAAGAGTTTAAGCTCAGCCAGCCGCCTGACGATTTCAAGATTCTGCTCCAGCGTTTTACCGAAACCGATACCCGGGTCAATTATAATATTTTCCGGCTTTACTCCGCTATTCTCCGCCAGCCGGATTTTATCTTCAAGGTCGAAGATTACTGCCGACATTATATCCCGGCATGGTTCATCCCGCTGGTTGCTGGTAATGATTATGGGTATTTTTGCCTCAGCCGCAATCTCTGCCAGTTCTGGGGATTTTTTTAATCCCCAGACGTCATTTATCATACCAGCGCCGGCTTTAACAGCACAGCGGGCAACGGCTGATTTATAGGTATCTATGCTTATCGGAACGCATATTTCACGGGAGAGCGCTTCTATTACCGGGACCACCCTGGCTGTTTCTTCTTCTGCAGAAACCGGTTGCGAATCCGGCCTGGTAGATTCCCCGCCGACATCGATGATATCAGCCCCCTGGTCGATAAATCGCTTTGCCTGTGCGATTGCAGAGTCGAAACTGCACAACCCGTCCCCTGAAAAAGAATCGGGGCTGACATTGATGATGCCCATTACATAGGTGCGTTTACCCCAGTTAAAAACGGTATTTCCGCAACGGGTAGCCGGTAATGACGGGTATTCTCTGTGCATTCCCCTGTTCCTCAACTATTTTAAGAAGGCCCTGTTTTTATATTATATCGGTTTATCCGCTGTTGGCAAGTATATAGATCAACCGGAGAAATTTGTTTACAGCCGGTTCGGAGCGAAGATAGACAGATGACAACAAAGACGAAAAGGATTATCTTTCAACTGGTTTACGCCGATACCGCAGGACTTAAAATGCATCGGTCTTAGGTAACGTTGAAAACAAAAGCGACCTTTGGTATACTTATTCCAGTGCCCCCATCGTCTAGAGGCCCAGGACACTGGCCTTTCACGCCGGCAACAGCGGTTCGAATCCGCTTGGGGGTACCAAAATCCCCTTATATTATTTCTTAATGACCAATCCCTGCGGAGTTTTAATAATAATTTCCGTAAAATCTTCTTTAACCTCTAAAAACCTATTGATTACCCGCGCCGCTAGTATTAAACTTATTCTTGGCGTCCTGTGATTATTTAAGATGTTTGCTTTTTGTGTCTTCGTCATTTTACGTCGCATAAGCGATGTTTGATAGTGTCGATTATTCTTAATCATTTTAAGGAGGGGCATCATGGGTGAAGATGTAATGCAAACCGAAGAATCGGGCGCTAAAGTTCTCGTTAAACCGTTACCAAAAATCCTGGATGACCTGGACGAACACATCAGGTCGGCGATTTTAGCCTCAAGAGAAGCACAGGAATCAGCCAGACTGGCGGCAAGGGCGGCAGCAGACGCCATTGCCGCAGCCAAAGATTCAAAGGAAAACGGGGAGAGGGTAGCCCAGGAAGCTAAAAGGCAAGCCGAAGAGGCCCTGGCTAAAGCCGAAGAAGCGCTGGTAAAAGCGGTAATCAAGAGGATTTCGCAAAGCGAATGGGTTATCACCGCCATCGTTTTAATCCTGGCTTTAGTTTTCGGCGCAGTCTTTCTGGCCGTAGCTCTGGTGGAAGCCCTTTAAATCCGTGGCATATAACCCCGGCTGTTAAAGCAAACGGCATTTTAAAGGAGGGGAAATGGAAAAAGAACCTGAGAAAAAACACGGAATAATGAATACCCCGTTACCGATGCTTCTGGATGACATCGAATCGGCTACCGAGGATGCTAAAAAAGCGGCAGAGGATGCCAAGAAAGCAGCCGACGAAGCCAGATTGGCAGGAGAAAAGGCAGCTGAAGAGGTTATGAAACGGTTGAGAAAAGTGTTTCTAAAGATGGCTAAAGATATTCAGGATGCCCTGGATGAAGTAAAATAGAAACAACTGTTCTAATAAACCGGTTTGAATATAAAAGGAGGCAATTGCCTCCTTTTATGCATCCGGGATTTAATAATTCGTTTATATCTTTAAGAGCGTTTAATAATAACCTTTTAGCTTTGAAAGTTTTACCACCACCATGAAATTATGGTATAATTAAAGATAGAATAAAAACGGGGCAGCAGAAACGGTCTGCCTCTTTTATTATTGTGTACCAAATCCATCTTTTATAATAGCAAGAGTGTAAATGACACAGAATAATCAGGGTTTAAAAAAGAACAACGATTACTCGGCTGCCGATATCCAGGTGCTTGGGGGACGCGAGGCCGTTCGCCGCCGCCCTGGAATGTATATCGGTTCCACCGACCAGCGCGGCATGCATCACCTGGTCTACGAAATCGTTCACAACAGCGTGGATGAGGCGATGGCGGGTGTCTGCACTAAAATCAAGGTAACTATTGATAAGGATAATGTGGTCACCGTTGAAGATAACGGCCGCGGTATTCCGGTCGATATCCACCCTACAACCAAAGTTTCCGCCCTGGAAACCGTACTAACCGTGCTCCATGCCGGTGCCAAGTTCGGTGGAAAAACATATCAGGTATCGGGCGGACTGCACGGCGTCGGCTCGTCAGTGGTTAATGCTTTATCGGAGAGAATGGAAGCGACCGTCCGCCTTAACGGCAAAAAATACTACCAGGAATACAAAAAAGGCATTCCGCAAAAAAGGGTGGAGGAAGTCGGTGAGGCCGAGGGAACAGGGACAACTATTTCATTTGTCGCCGATAAGGAAATATTCACCGATAAAGAATATGACTTCGACACCTTAAACGACCGCTTCCGTGAAATAGCCTACCTGAACAAAGGGCTGGAGATATCTTTTTACGATGAAAAGTCGGACCGCGAGCAGACCTTTTATTTCGAAGGCGGTATCATAGGATTTGTACGCCATTTAAACCGCAACCGCCCGGTACTGCACAAATTACCGATATATATATCGAAGCAGGAAAACAGCACCATCGTCGAAGCGGCCATCCAGTATAACGACGGTTATACCGATAACACGCTCAGTTTCGCCAACTGCGTCAACACGGTAGACGGCGGAACCCACCTGACCGGATTCCGCTCGGCAATAACGCGCGTGCTCAACGATTATGCGCACAAGAACAAGTTCATCAAAGACGGTGACCCCAACCTCGTCGGCGACGATGCCAGAGAAGGGCTTACCGCCGTAATTAGCGTTAAATTATCAGAACCCCAGTTCGAAGGACAAACCAAGGGAAAACTGGGCAATATAGAGATAAAGAATACCACTGAAAGTGTCGTCGCCGACGGGCTTTCCCTGTATCTGGAAGAGCACCCGGACGATGCCAAGAAAATCATCGAAAAATGTATTACCTCCGCCAAAGCCAGGGAAGCCGCCAGAAAAGCCAGAGACCTGGTCATCCGCAAGAACAGCCTTGAAGCCGGAACTCTTCCAGGCAAGCTTGCCGACTGCTCGGAGAAAGACCCGACGCTCTGCGAACTGTTTTTGGTAGAAGGGCAATCGGCCGGAGGCTCCGCCAAGGAAGGCCGCAACCGCCGCTTCCAGGCAATACTCCCCTTGAGAGGTAAAATCCTTAACGTTGAAAAAGCTTCAATGGAGAGAATTCTTTCCAGCGAAGAGATTCGTAATATGATAACCGTTCTCGGAAGCGGAATAGACGATTCAATGGACCTTTCAAGGCTGCGTTATCACCGCGTCGTACTTATGGCTGATGCCGATGTCGACGGCGCCCATATCCGTACTCTGCTCCTGACCTTTTTCTTCAGGCACATGACCGAATTGATTAACAGGGGGCACCTGTACATTGCTCAACCGCCTCTTTATAAAGTTAAGTCGGGTAAAAGCGAACAATGGGTATACACCGACCAGGATAAAGACCTGATACTGGAAAAACTGAAGGCGGATTCTAAAAAGGCCGAGGTACAGAGATATAAAGGTCTCGGTGAAATGAGCGCCGAGCAGTTGTGGGATACCACCATGAATCCGGAAACACGCACCATGCTGAGAGTAAATATAGAAGACGCCGCCAAATCCGACGAGGTTTTCAATATGCTCATGGGCGGCGAAGTGCCTCCGCGCAAGGCCTTTATACAGGCGCATGCCAAGAGCGTCAAGAACCTGGATATCTAGGTTAACAAATCAGCCTATTTCGTCTATCAGCCCTTTTGACAGCCTTATCGATGCTTGCGCTCATAGTTTAACATATACTGTCCTTGCGAGGATGGAGTCTCGAGGCAATCGGGACTTCGTTCGACCATTATGAATTCAGCATGACAACACCCTTACTGTCATCCTGAGACCACAAAGGGTGGACGAAGGATCTGGGGGGTGGAAAGAGGCTATAATAACCCTCATCCGTCTCACTGACAAACCGGGAGACACCTTCCCCCGAGGAAAGGCATTTTTTCACGAATAATAATAAAAATCCGCTCGCCCTGAGTTTATCGAAGGGTATATGAGCGGATTTTAAACTTTGCCGGGACTTCGTACAATCCTGTTTTACCTGTACAGCCCGTTCTCAGCGATGTAATCGGCAACCGCTCCTGGAACCAGCCCTCTGATATCGGCGCCGTTTTTAACATCTTCCCTTATATCGGATGAAGATATTTCTATTTGCGGCTCATCAAGCATGATTATGCGCAGCGAAAGTCCGGGGACAACTTTCTCCAGTTCCGCTATATCCGGTTTCGGGCAACCCGCTCTCGGCACCACAATCAGTCTGCAAAGTGATATCAATTCTGAGGGTCGATGCCATAACGGGAGTTCTTTTAAACTGTCCCACCCCATGATAAAGAAGAGCTCGTCCTGCGGCTCCGGACTGCTTTTCAGCTCTCTCAAAGTATCAACGGTATAGGTTACCCCTCTCCTCTCGATTTCCATAGCCGATAATCGAAATGAGGGCTTCCCAACTATAGCCAGTTCGACCATCTTGAGGCGATGCTTGGCTGCGGTAACCGATTCCTTACCCTTGAAACGCGGACATCCGGCAGGAATGAATACCACTTCTGATAGATTGAGATGCAAGAGTGCAGCTTCAGCCATCATAATATGCCCGTTATGAACCGGGTCAAAGGTACCTCCCAGAACTCCCAATTTCATTTTATCACCACCGCCATTCGAAACTGGCACAACGCACCCTGTCTCCGAGTTTGGCCCCGGCTCTCTCCAGCGCTTTCCTGATATGGGGGCGGTTTAAAAGCCCGATCAGTTGACGTTTCGCCTCCGCATTGAAGGAGTCGGTTCCTTCTATAATACGCTCCAGGCTCTTGTTTTCGATAACAAAGACATCTCCGTCACGCGAGACTTTAATACTATCGCCCCTCGGTTGCGGATGAAATACAGCAAATGTTTCTTCGGTCGCCGGAGCTTCCTCCTTTGGGCTGATATGGTCGAGCTCCTTTAAAACCTCCGCCATCAACTCGAGCACTCCTTCCCCCGTAAATGCGGAAATGAAGTGCACCTTGATTCCGATTTCTTTAAATATGCCACTGATTTCCGGCATCCGCTCCCTGACCTGCGGCAAATCGATTTTATTGACCGCCACGATTTGCGGCTTCTTACTCAGCGCCGAATCGAAGATACTCAGTTCGTTGTTAACCTGAATCATGTCGTCGACAGGGGATGGTGAATCTCCATTTAACAGGTGTACCAGCAACCTCGTTCTGACAATATGCCTCAGAAAATCGTGCCCCAGCCCCTTTCCAAGACCGGCTTCGGCAATCAGTCCCGGAATTTCCGCCAGAACGAAACTGCGGTGGCCGATAATCACAGTGCCCAGCACCGGCTCCAGCGTCGTAAAAGGGTAATCGGCAATTTTCGGATTGGCAGCCGAAGCTGCTGCTACCAGCGAAGACTTGCCGACATTGGGATAGCCTACTATTCCGGCATCCGCAATCAGCTTCAACTCCAGTATAATCGTTTTTTCTTCGCCGGCCTCCCCTTTTTGTGCCAGCACCGGAGCCTGATTGATGGAAGATGCGAAATGGCTGTTGCCCAATCCTCCGTCACCGCCGGCTGCCGCCACCACTTCCTGCCCCTTCTCTTTCAAATCTGCCAGCACGATATCCTTTCCCAGTATCACTTTTTCCGAAACAATGGTTCCGGGCGGGACTTTCAGTATCAGGTCGGCTCCGCTTCTACCCGATTTACGCTTGCTTGAGCCGTTTTTACCATTGTCGGCGCTGTAAACGCGGTTCTGGCGATAGAACTTGAGATTGCTGACATCATCGTCCGCACGGATAATCACGCTGCCGCCCCTGCCTCCGTCACCTCCGTCAGGCCCCCCCAGCGGAACGAACTTTTCGCGGCGAAAACTGGCGGCCCCGTCACCACCGTTTCCTGCCTTCACTATTATTTCAACTCTATCGAACATCTTTATTCCTTTTTAAGACTGTCCACTGAAATCTTTCAATGACAGGATAAGCAGACTACTCTTTATTATTTTGACCTCTTATCAATTTCGTCATACAGTTTATACCAGCTTTGCACCGTGTTTTCCAGTTTAAAATAGTGAAAGATATAGGCGCCGAGTAAAACTATGACTATCGCCAGCGGAATCAGTATAATCCAATTTCCCGGAAACAGCATCAAAAGAGCGAAGAGAAACATGAAGACGAATGCAAAGAGTATCGTCACCAGCAGATGAATCAGCCTTTCGTGCTGCAGCCACTGTATTTTCATGTTATGATAACGCGCCAGTTCTTCCCTGTCGCAATCCCCTTCCAGGCTCTTCCTTATATACGCTTCATGCGCTCCGGCGTATTTGATGACCCCGATTCCTCTGCTACCAGTCCTTTCCTCCATACTTCACCTTCCCTGCATGACCGGATTATTGCGGGTTTTTAATACCGACTAATATAAGTATATATCAAATGAGCGCCAAGTTGTTATAAAACAGATTCCCCGACCTTGCGGACGGGGAATCGAATGAACTAACGGATTATCGGACTGTCAATTTAATATTTATCTAACGTTAACAGGCCTGACCGGTCTCGCCTCGATATAACCGCGATACCCCTGTGGTTCAAGCTGAAAGCGCGGACCATCCTCATCTGCCCACTTAAAGCCGTAGATTTCCGGATTATAAGTCTTCATCACTGCCCACAATTCGCCGATGGCTTTTTCGAAAACAGCCTCATCATAAGGCTGTCCCTGGAAAACCATCATTTTGCAGGGAACAAGGTCGATGATTTCATAACCTTCCGGCACCCGGCCATTGTAGTCTGCGGGCATTTCCACCCCCATAGCGTACTCGGAGGTTCCGGGTTTTTGCAGGTTTTTCGGAAGCCACATCCCAATAGGCTCATAAAGAGCTTCTTTTACATCCTTAAGCTCCGAGTAAATATCACAGCCAAGTTCCGTGCAATAAGCAAAATAGTCCTGCGCTTCTTTGGCTCTTTTTAGTATCAGCTTGCGTGCCGGACGGTCTACCACCTGAACAAATACGGTATTTGAGTTTTCAGACATTTCATATTCTCCTTTTTGTAATTTGATGTAATAATCACGCGCATACTCAGGCAGAAAAAGTTTCACCAGAGGCGTGTTTTTGGCATAATAACTGGGTGTTACACCGAACTCCTTAGAGAATGCCCTCGTAAAGCCCTCGTGAGAGTCGAAAACGAAGTCGAATGCCACATCGATGATTCTTACATCTTCATCATGTAATCTTACGGCTGCCCGGGACAGCCTCAGAACGCGTATGTACTCGAATGGTGGTCTGCCCGTAACCTCTTTGAATATTTTTGCCGCGTGCCACGGCGAATATGCGGCCGCTCTAGCCAGATCCGAAAGAGTGATCACTTCTTTCAGATGACTGGAAATAAAGTCCTGCATACGCTGCACCGCCAGCATTTTCTCCCATTTCTGCATGATTATTCCTCACAAATAATGATACAGCACGGGTCAAAGTTATTCTTGACCTGCATTGCTCAATACATATTGTTATATAGAAAGACGAAGGATGAGTATTGATTAATACTTATAAGATATCATTATATGAATATGATAAGTATTCATGATATCAGTTGCTTTATATTTTATATAATAATACCAGTAATATGTGAAGTCCTGATATTTATACCTGCATGAATTTATTTTTATAAATATTATAAAAAGGCAGCTTCGCTGAATTTGGAGTTATCGAAAAAGGTCTCCGTTTATCGAAAATAAACTGCCGCTTATGCAAAAGAAAGGCAAAGTTTTGCCTGTTTTATGATAAGGACAATACAGTTATCGAAGTAATTGGTATAGAGGATTATTGCCTGCGGAAGCACGTGAGCGTTAACACAATCCTTATACAATACAGTTTTTGAAAACCGCCGGAGTTATCGAAAAGGCTTGGACCCTGAT
Source organism: Dehalococcoidales bacterium (assembly GCA_028707255.1). GTDB lineage: Bacteria > Chloroflexota > Dehalococcoidia > Dehalococcoidales > UBA5627 > UBA5627. The sequence goes on along the minus strand of JAQTUQ010000001.1, from coordinate 83,606 downwards.
AAAGACCCATAATTACATCAGTTGTGGGTGCCTGTCGAAAGCATATCGGAAGTAATAGGGAATCACTTTCAAGCACAGGATATTAGGAGGCAGTTACTCCGAATCCGATTTAAGGGACGACTGGATATCCAACACCTTGCGCTTAAGCACTGGGCTGTTTTCTATATCCTGCGCTATTTTTTCACAGGAATGACTGACGGTGGAAGGAGTCCTGCCGCCGATTATTTTGCCGATTTCGCTCAGGGAATAACCGTCCTGCTGTTTTAACAGGTACATGCATACCTGCCTGGCAAGCGCCACTTCTTTATCTCTTTTGGGGCCGATGATGGTTTCGGGGTCGAGTTGAAAACAATCGGCAACCGCACTTAGCAGTTTTATATGGGATACCTGCCCGCAGGGTTCGCTTTTGCCGTTTATATTCGTTAAGGCTTTTGTCGCGACTTCCCTTGTAATCTGCGACCGCAGCAACCTGGCATAGGCTATGATGCGGTTGAGGCTGCCTTCCAGTTCCCTGATATTGCGGCGTGCCTGCCGGGCTACCAGTTCCAGTACATCGAGAGCAATTTCGGTGTCTGCCTGTTCTGCCTTGGACTGCAATATAGCCAGCCTTGTTTCCATGTCGGGCGGCTGGACATCTACCGTCAAACCCCATTCGAAGCGGGAACGCAGGCGCTCTTCCATGCCGGGCAGCGACTGCGGCAGCTTGTCGCTGGTGACGACGATTTGACGGTTGGAGTTGTGCAGTTCATTGAAGGTGTGGAAGAAACTCTCTTCCGTCTGCTCCTTTCCGCTGATGAACTGAATGTCGTCCACCATCAGGGCATCGACGCTGCGGTATTTATTGCGGAACTCATCGGTTCTCTTATGCCGTATGGCGTCTATGAATTCGTTGGTAAACTGCTCTCCGCTGACATAGAGCACACTGGCGCGTTTCGCCTGTAAGGTATGCCCGATGGCCTGCAGGAGGTGGGTTTTTCCCAGCCCGGAACCGCCGTAGATAAAAAGCGGATTATAACTCTCGCCGGGATTCTGCGCAGCCGCCTGCGCCGCGGCGTATGCCAGCTGGTTTGAACTGCCGACAACGAAGGACTCGAATGTGTATTTGGGATTGAAAGCGGAGATTTCCGAATTGATAGCCTGCGGTGTTTCGCGGTAGGCATACCCGTCGGTGGGCTCCGGTTGAATCGAGCTTACCTGGAAATGGGCTACCACCTTGCTTTTAACGAGGCCGATCAGTGTTTTTTCAATCAGGGAACGCTGGTTCTTTTCGAGGTATTCGGCAACGAAGGTATTGGGAGTGCCGATATAGAAATGCCCGTCCCTGTATTCTATACCTTCGGTTCCCTGTAACCACGTCTGGTAGTTGGGTCTGTTTATTTGCAGCTGTAGTTCGCCCAGTGCAGCTCCCCAGATTTCTTGTGCCGACCTCATTATAAAAATACTATCTCCCCAACAATATACTTACATTTCATTTAGATGCGGTATCTTGAAACCGCGAAATCACACTCATCTCAAAGAAGTCGCGTTTTAAACAACCCGGACCGACAAGGCCCGCATAACCCCGAAAATCTGGGGCAGTAGCTGACTAAATCAAGGCTTTTCAGGGGGGAAGGTTGTTAATGAAAAACCTTGTTAAGATTATCAGGGGGCAATCAGCGTTGGCAAGGCATTTTACCATTGTTGTTGGCTGATTTTTGATGTGGTTATTTGTTGCAAGGTCTCTCAAGCTCCGTTTTTTGTTAAAATGCTCACTTTTAGCTATGGCAGGGGTGCCTGTGGGAAAATATTCTAACGTTAAGTAAAATATTAGTTGTTAGTATCCTTAAGGGGTGTTAGAATCTATGCAGCGGAGGTAAAAGGTGCGTATCGTTTTTATGGGAACACCGGGTTTTGCCGTGCCAGTACTAAAGCTGCTGGTACTGAATGATTATCAGATAGCGGCGGTCTATACCCAACCGGATAAGCCTGCCGGGCGCGGTTGTAATATGTCATTCTCTCCCGTAAAGCAGTCTGCCTTGTCACTTGGCTTGAAGATAGTCCAACCTGACAGTCTGAAAAAAGAAGAGACTCTGGATGAACTGGCAGTCTTGAAACCGGATGTCGTCGTCGTTGCCGCCTTCGGGCAGATACTTACCAAATCCGTGCTGGATTTACCTAAATACGGCTGCATCAATATCCACCCGTCGCTGCTCCCCAAATACAGGGGCGCGGTGCCGGTGGCGGCGTCCATATTGAACGGCGATAGCTTTGCCGGAGTCAGCATTATGCTGATGGATAAGGGTCTGGATACCGGCCCGATACTTGCACAGGCTCAAATCCCGGTTCTTGATTACGATAATACGGGGATACTTACAGACAAACTGTCGCTGGTAGGGGCTTTTGTGCTACTGGAAATACTGTCCGATTGGAGTAAAGGTCGCATTACCCCGCGCCCGCAGGATAATGCGGCTGCCAGTTACTTTAGTACGGTAAACAGGGATTCGGGTGAAATCGACTGGTCTCAAACGGCGGAGATTATCTGGCGTAAATTGCGCGCATACTATCCCTGGCCGGGTTGTTTTACGCACTGGCAGGGGAAAAATATCAAGATTATCGAAGCTCTGCCCCAGCCTGCAGTCAAGGGCATCGTTAGCGGACAAGTGGCTGTCCTTCCGGATGGCAGCGCGGGCGTCGGCACCGGAAACGGCATTCTGAAAATAGTTAAGCTTCAAATGGAAGGCAAGAAGCCGATGTCATCTATTGAGTTTTTGAGGGGGCAGCGGCAGTTTGCCGGTTCGGTGTTGCCGTCATAGAAAAATGTCATGCTGAGTTCGTGAAGGACGAATGAAGCATCCAGGGTTGGGTGGAATTAATCTCCTCCCCCCAGATCCTTCGGTCGTTTCACTCCCTCCAGGATGACAATTTTTAGTAGTGGATTTATCGAACTACGATAGCTGTTAAAATAGATTATTATGAGTATTAGATAACTTATTTATAATCATCTACCGAATTCGAAAGAGAGGTCAATATGCCGTTACCGCAAAATTTAGACAGTTTTACAACACTGGTAGAGATAATTGCGCTGCTGCGCAGCCCCGATGGTTGCCCCTGGGACAGAAAGCAGACCCACGAATCATTAAGAAAGAATCTGCTGGAAGAGGCTTACGAGGTGCTGGAGGCGATGGACGAGGCGGATATGGAAAAGATATCCGAGGAATTCGGGGATTTGCTGCTGCAAATCGTTCTGCACAGCCAGATAGCAGCGGACAGCGGCGAATTCACTATCAGTGAGGTTATCAGGAAAATAAATGAAAAACTGATCCACAGGCATCCCCATGTCTTCGGCGATGTCAGCGTCAAGAATGCCGAGGAAGTTACCGTCAACTGGGAAGCGTTGAAGAAGCAGGAACGCAAGAAAGAAGCGTCCATGCTGGACGGGGTTCCCGCTGATATGCCGGCTTTGGCTTACAGCCAGGCAATACAGGGGCGTGTGGCGCGTGTCGGTTTCGACTGGCAGGAAGACAGCGGCGTTTTAGAGAAAATGGCGGAGGAAATCGGCGAATTTAAAGTGGCAGACAGCCAGCAACAAAAAGAGGAAGAATTCGGCGATATCCTCTTCACGCTGGCAAACTTTGCCCGGCGCCAGGGAATCGATTTAGAGTCCGCCCTGCGCCAATCCAACCGCAGATTCTATAAAAGGTTCTCCACGATGGAGCAGTTCTGCCGTAACCGCGGCCTCGATTTATCCAAACTATCTTTCGATGAGCAGAATGAGCTCTGGGAAGAAGCCAAGCAGATGCTGGGGGAATAAATAAGCGCCAGCTAGCATCAGGCATAGCAGTCGGAAATCGTAGGGACGGGCATTGCCCGTCCGCCATATAAGTATAAAAACGGACTACCATTGGTCGTCCCTACGTTTTTGTTATTTGTCATACTGAGTGTAGCGAAGTATCTCAATGCAATTCGATATTCGCCGCCGCATCCTTCGACAGCCCCAGCAACTGTCATATTAGTTATATATGCGGGGCGGGGTAATTAAGTGGTATTGTAGGGATTGATTCGCTTTTCCATTGGAAAAACTCGTAAAGACGGTTTGTAAATAAAGGCAAGAACTACCACTCTGTAATTCTCTCCCTTTAGTAAAGGGAAGAGGGGTTTTACTAACTTTGGGGAGAGTCAAAACTTTGAGGATTTCCGACAAGGACATCAGGTTTACTTATTACATTGCTCTATAAACCCCAGCATCAGCCTGTTGAAGTCTGCCGGATTATCCATATTGGCGACGTGGGCGGCGTTGGCAATTATCGCCACCCGGCTGCCGGGGTAGTACTTCGGCCAGTCGGGCAGATGCTGTTTTATGGTGCCCGTTTTATCGAACTCGCCGCAGGAGACCAGCAACGGGGCATCGAAAACAAAATTCCTTTCAATCAAGCAGGCGGAAATCCCTTTCCACGAAGCGATGAATTCCTTTTTATTCATTTCCCCGAACATATCATATAAAGCGGCACGGGCGTCCTCATTCAATGCGCTGGCCTTGGCCATTTGTTTTTTTAATGTTTCCCACGGATAAAGGTTGAAGAGCGGGGCCGAATATTTTAAGCCGATTTTTTCCCATGTCTTATAAGGCACGAAGATTGGGGTGGAGCCGGTAATCATATATCCCTTTGCTTTTCCGTAACCGGCGGCGTATTGCTGTGTGATATAACCGCCCATCGAAAGGCCGACAAGCACGGCGTCTCTACAGTTCTCAGCATCTAGTATGGCATAGATATCATCAGCGGCATTCTTAACGGTAAAATTGTGGCAGGGGCGGGATAAACCGTGCCCCCTTACATCTACATTGATAACGCGGTAGCCTTTCAAGGCATCGAGCTGGGGATTCCACATCCTGCGGTTAACGCCGTATCCGTGTATGAGAACCACGGCAGGCGCGTCACTTGGTCCCTTAACATCATAGAAAACCCTGCATCCGTCCGACTCTATATATTTCTGCATAGAACCTCCGTTATATGGAATGCCGGAGTTGAAAAGAAAAATGGTCGGGGCGAGAGGATTTGAACCTCCGACCTCAGCGTCCCGAACGCTGCGCGCTGCCAACTGCGCTACGCCCCGAATGATAAAACAGGCAGGGTGCATTGACGATAATCAACACAGGTAATATTATAACATTATTGGGAAATTCTCAACAGTGAACGTAAACACAGTTTATTACCAATCACAAAGGGGTTCTAACTGGCAACAAATGCCGAAGTATATTACAATAGGGGCTTAATCGATACAGGGGAATTTATTCCCTTTCTTTATTTGATATTTGAACGGTTAAGGAGGCTGGAATGAAATACTGTGTTTTGATTATAGACGGAGCTGCCGACTGGCCTGTAAAAGAGCAGGGCGGACAGACATGCCTGGAAGCGTCGGTCACTCCCAATCTCGATAAGCTGTCAAAAAAGAGCGTCATGGGGTTGACGCAAACAGTACCGGCCGGTATGGAGCCGTCGAGCGCCGTTGCCTGTATGTCGGTGCTCGGTTACGACCCGCAGGTATATTACAGAGGGAGAGCCGCCATCGAAGCAGTCAGTATGGGTGTCAATATAGAAGATGGCGAAGTAATCTTCCGCTGTAACCTGGTAAATGTGCAGGGCGGAAAAATGAACAGCTATTGCGCCGGTCATATCTCCGATGAGGAAGCGGCTAAACTGATAGATGCTCTCAACGAATCCCTGGGCAATGAAAATATCCGCTTTTATCCGGGCGTCGGCTATCGCCACCTCTTAAAGTTGAAGGGGTATGACGAGGTTACCAAAGCCATATGCACTCCGGCTCACGATATTTCCGATAAATTGATTGCCGATTACCTGCCGAACGGGAAGGGAAGCAGTTTCCTGCGCCGGTTGATGCAGGACTCGGTTGCCGTGCTCGAAAATCACAAGGTAAATACCGACAGGCGCGCCTGGAACGAACTGCCTGCCAATATGATATGGCTCTTCTGGGGCAGCGGCAAGATTCCGCAAATGCCACCTTTCAGAAAGATACACGGGAAATCGGCGGCTATCACTTCCGCAGTCGACCTGCTGAAAGGCCTCGGAAAGATGATGGATATGGATATAATTGAAATCCCCGGGGTGACCGACAACCTGGATAACGATTTTATAGCGCAGGTTAACGGCGGGCTGAAAGCCCTGGATACCCACGACCTGGTAGTGATACATATCGAAGCTCCCGATGAAGCCGGGCATGCCGGCTCTTTTAGCGATAAGGTGGAGGCTATACAGATAATAGACAGGGAAGTCGTCAGCCGTATTATCTCATACCCCAATGATGAATTAAGGGTAGTGGTTATGCCCGACCATCCGACCCCGGTTGCCATCAAGACGCACGTTGCGGAGCCGGTGCCGTTTTTACTCTGGGGGCAGGGCTTCGCCGCTAACGGCGCCCGCAGGTTCACCGAAGCCGAAGCCAAACGGACTGGTCTTTTTATCGAGAACGGGTATAATATAATGACCACACTTGTTGAATAAGGGCTTTAATATAAAATGCACGATAGAGAAGATGAAATAGCAGTCGGCCGGGGCACTTTATATTGCGAATTGCACGATCGTTATTACCGGTCCGATACCGGTTGTGTGCTGTGCGCCCTGGTAAGGGGCGATAGTATTGAGACCGCACCTGTATCGGAAGTAAAAATCGAGAGCCCCCCCGTAATAATCGACAAATGCCATTACTGCGGGGAGGATTCGCTCGCCTGGAACCCAGGCATAAACATGTATGAGTGTCGCAATCCCTCCTGCAAACGCAGAATATCCCGTTTCACCAAGATGGGGGTGGGGGAACTTTTAAATGATACTCCGCGCGCAAAGACTAAAACAGCAGTAACTGAGGACGATGCGCGTGCGGTCACCAGGAATTTTGCCGTCGTTACCAAAAGACCGGGACGTTTAATCGAAGAGGATGATTATGATAATGATATCGTTCTTCCTTATGACGCCAAAATAGCCGGATACTCAAAGAGCGGCAAGCGGGTGATAAACAAACAGCTGGCAACAATAAAAAGCATGCTCATCTTCCTGGCATTTATATGCTTCGCGCTGGCGGTATGGGCAGTTTTACTTTTAGTAACCGCTGAAGTGAGCCCGGTTACGGGCGTAATTCTTCTGGCAGCGGTATGCGGTATCCTCATCTGGAATGTTTACGGAATCATGTCGTTCAAAGCAATCGGGCTGGGATTAGTCGTGCTGTTGTTTTTCGTCATTATGGCCATTTTCGTTCTTTGCGCAGCCGCCGGTATAGAGCCGTTTTCCAGTATTGGCAGCGATATGCTACAATTCTCTTGATATTTTACAATTGGAGTAATTCTGATAGAAAATATGCAACCGTAGGGGATGTTATATGTCTATTATAGTTCAAAAATATGGCGGTTCTTCGGTAGCCGACATCGAAAAAATCAAGAATGTTGCCAAACGGGTGGCCAAAGCCAAAGATGCCGGCAACCAGCTGGTTGTGGTCGTTTCGGCGATGGGCGATACCACCGATGACCTGGTTTCCTTGGCCAGGAAAGTTACCGCCCATCCTTCCGGGCGTGAATACGACCTGCTGCTCTCGACCGGCGAACTGGTTTCCTGTACCCTGCTGGCTATGGCGCTGGATAGCATCGGATACCGGGCTGTCAGTTTAAGCGGAGCGCAGGCCGGTATCAAGACCGATACGGAATATAACCGGGCGCATATCCTCGGCATCAATCCGAAGAGAATTATAGATGAACTGAACGATGGGAATATCGTCGTAGTTGCCGGCTTCCAGGGAATAAACAAGGACCAGGATGTTACCACCCTGGGAAGGGGCGGTTCCGACACCACTGCCGTCGCTCTGGCAATCGGCCTGAAGGCTAAGGCCTGTCAAATTTATACGGATGTGGACGGTGTTTTTACCGCCGACCCGCGTATAGTACCTGAAGCTCACAGCATGCCGGAAATCAACTACGAAGAAATGCTCGAAATGGCGACCTACGGAGCCAGGGTGATGCATCCCAGAGCGGTTGAGCTGGGGCAAATGTATAATATGCCGATACTGGTAGCCTGCACTTTTAACGAAAATCCGGGCACATTGATTCACGGAGGAAAGTCTATGGAAATAAAAAATAAAGTAACCGGAATTGCTCATGATATGGATGTGGCTAAAATTATGATAGTCGGAGTACCCGACCGGCCGGGCATCGCTTCGTCCATCTTCGAACCGCTGGCTACGGCCGGCATCAGCGTCGATACCATTGTACAGAATGCCAGCATCGACAATATCACCGACCTGACATTCACGGTAGCTAAAGGCGATGTCGATAAAGCCATGAAGGTGGTAAAACCGATTGCCGAATCCATTAAAGCCCGTGAATGTGTCAGTAATTCAAAGCTGGGAAAAATCAGCATTATCGGCACCGGCATGCAAAACGCGCCGGGTTATGCCGCCAGAATGTTTTCCGCATTGAGCCAGAAGAATATCAACATTCACCTGATAACCACATCGGAAATCAGGATAACCTGCATCGTAGACGAAGACAAGGTCGGGGAAGCGGTCAGGGCATTGCATCGCGCCTTCGAATTGGAAAAAGCGGATATCAGGTAGAAAAATATCTGGTCTTAATGAAAAAAGGGAACCGAAAACCCGGTTCCCTTTTTATTTCTATTGTTTTTCGTGCTAGTCGGCCTGTACCACTTCTTTTACTTCGGGGATTTCCTGTTTTAAGATTCTTTCGATGCCGTTCTTTAATGTCATCGTTGACATCGGGCAGCCGGCGCAGTGACCGGTAAGTCTCAACTTAACGATACCTTCTTCCGTTACATCGACCAGTTCAACGTCGCCGCCGTCAGCCTGCAGGCTGGGACGAATCATTTCCAGAACTTCCTGGACTTTTTCCTTCATTTATAACCTCTCAATTTAATATTTAAAAACAGAAACTACTTCTTTTCTTCATGGGTATGGATATGTTCCACGGTATCATCTTCGTGGGTATGAACGTGGACATGCTCAATTGTCGCGCCTTCCTGGTCGTGAGTATGAGTATGGGTATGCTGTACTTTTTTAGGCTGACCGCATCCGCAATCTTTACACATATAAAATCCTCCTGTAATTTAGGACATTTTTAATCGTTAGGGCTATAAAAAAGCGTATCATAGCTGATATGCCTTGTCAATTTTACGGCTGGGAAATTCGAAAAATGTGATTTCAATAATCCTTGCCGGTATAGCTCAAAAAACCGTCCACGCAGTCAATCCCGATATATAAACAGTCTGCCGGTTACCGGAAAGAATCCGTAAAAAACTTTCAATTTTTCACCAGTTTGGGTAAAATGAATCTTCGGAGATTTCATTGTGGCAAAAATAAACGAAAATAAATATAATACCAAACCGGGAATTTCCGTTGTGATAGAAAATTTCCTCGCCAAAGAATCGCTTAGCGGTGTGTTCCTGTTCGGCGCGGCACTGATTGCCATGATATGGGCAAACTCCTTCCTCTCCGTAGCCTACTTCGATTTATGGAATACCCATGTCAGTCTGAGCATCGGCGGCCATGCCATCGATATGAGCCTGGGGCACTGGATAAACGATGGGTTAATGGCGCTGTTTTTCCTGCTTATCGGGCTTGAGATTAAACGCGAAATGATGGTCGGCGAGCTTTCATCGCTGCGACAGGCAGCTTTCCCGGTAGTAGCTGCCATCGGCGGAGTAACCCTGCCGGCGCTTTTTTATATACTCGTCAACTTGCAGCAGGGAGGGCAGATGTCCGGTTTCGCCATTCCCATGGCAACCGATATCGCCTTTGTGCTCGGTTTTCTGTTAATCCTCGGCAGCCGCGCCCCCCTGTCTTTGAAAATATTCATTACTTCTATAGCCGTGGTCGATGACCTGGTTGCCATTGCCGTGATTGCCATTTTTTATACCGGTTCCATCGACTTTGCATCACTGGGATATGCGGCGATAGTAATTGCCGCTCTTATAGTGATGAACCGTACCGGGATTAAAAAGCTTCTGCCATATCTGCTGTTGGGCGCCGTGCTCTGGTTCTTCGTGGAAGCCTCCGGTATCCATGCAACCATTGCCGGTGTAGCGCTGGCGCTGACGATTCCTGTGCGTTCACGTATTACCGGTACGCAGTTCTTAAATGTCTGCCGTATCGAGTTAACCCAGTTCAAAGAGGAGGAAACCAACCGCAAGAGCATGCTTTTAACCTCGCGCCAGCAGGATGCGCTTGAAGAGGTGCAAGATGCTTATGACGCTGTTCAGAATCCGCTGGTGCGTCTGGAACACCAGCTGCATCCGTTTAGCGCTTTTATAGTGATGCCAATTTTTGCGCTGGCGAATGCCGGCGTCCAGATTTCGGGTGTGCAGTTTTCGATTCTGCAGCCGGTCAGTCTGGGTATAATATTGGGGCTTGTTTTTGGAAAGCCGCTGGGAATTATCGGTTTTACCTATCTCGCTTCGCGTTTCGGCTGGGTAAAAAAACCTTCCTCACTTTCATGGAAGCATATTATCGGCGCCGGTATGCTCTGCGGGGTCGGTTTCACCATGTCTATATTTATAACAAATCTTGCATTTGAAGACGCCGGTATGATTTCACTTGCCAAGCTTACCATAGTTGCCTGTTCGTTGCTTATGGGAATTGCCGGGGTGTTCTATCTGTGGCGTGCATGCAAGAAGAATAATTGACCCCCGATTACCCCAAAATCGGGTATAATGTGACAGCAGTCTAATTATAGCGCAAAATGCCCTTGTTAAGTATTCATTATTATGCTATTATGGCGATAGGCGAGTTATGGTCACAGAAAAAGAAAAAGCACTGGAACTGGCTGTCGGTCAGATAGAAAAACAATTCGGCAAGGGCTCGATTATGAAGCTCGGCGAAGCTTTTAGCAAACCGGCAGTCGAGGCTATTCCCAGTGGTTCGCTGGCACTAGATTTAGCTTTAGGTGTAGGGGGAATCCCCAGAGGAAGGATTACAGAGGTATTCGGTCCCGAGGGGTCTGGGAAAACCACACTGGGTCAGCATATAATTGCCCAGGCACAACAACGCGGGGGTGCTGCCGCATATATAGATGTCGAGCATGCGCTTGACCCTGCTTATGCAGCCAAATGCGGTGTTAACCTTGACGACCTTTTGGTCTCGCAACCCGATACCGGTGAAGAAGCGCTTGAAATTTGTGAAGCGCTGGTAAGAAGCGGAGCTCTCGATGTGATTGTTATCGACAGCGTTGCCGCTCTGGTTCCGAGGGCGGAGATCGAAGGTGAAATGGGTGATGCGCACGTCGGATTGCAGGCCAGATTGATGTCGCAGGCATTGCGAAAATTGACGGCGGCTATCGGCAGGTCGGGAACCGCAGTAATCTTCATCAACCAGCTGAGAGAGAAAGTGGGCATCATATTCGGAAACCCAGAGGTAACACCGGGCGGACGCGCCTTGAAGTTCTACAGCTCTGTCAGGATAGACCTGAGAAGAGTAGAAACCATCAAGCAGGGAAATGCCGCTACCGGTACCCGTGTTAAAGCCAAGGTGGTTAAAAACAAGGTAGCCCCTCCCTTTAGAGTAGCCGAATTCGATATCATGTTCGATTCGGGGATAAGCAAAGAAGGTAATATAGTCGATCTGGGTGTCGCGACGGAAATAATAAAGAAATCCGGGGCTTTTTTCTCATATGGTGACATTCGCCTGGGACAAGGTAGAGAGAGCGCCAAGAAATATCTGAAGGACAATCCCGAACTGGCTTTCGAGATTGAACAGAAGGTAAGGACCTCGGCTGTCACCGCATTCAGTGTTTCTAATGATGATTGACCGATCATAACCTGATAGGTTAATAGAAATAGGATAACCGGGCGTGATAGAGCTGAGGCGGGTTGCCTCGGCTCTGCTTGTTTATAAGGGGTTGCCTGATAAATGAGAAAGATATCCGGTTTGATCAAAAGTCCCGGTGGCGGAAAAACAATAAAGCTGTTTTTGGAAGGCATGTTTGCTTTCAGCCTCAAGGAAGAGATTGTTCTTAAAGAAAGGCTCGAGATAGGCATGGAGTTGTCGGAACTCCGCATTACGTCTTTACAGGAAAGCGATCGTTATCAAAAATGCCTCGATACAGCCTTGAGGCTCCTCAATTACAGGCCCCGCAGCGAACATGAGATAACAATACGTTTACAGCAGCGCGGTTTTAAGGAAAACGATATTCAATCCGTCTTGTCGAACCTGAAGAAACAGGGTTTTATCGATGACGGCAATTTTGCCCGTTTCTGGAAGGATAACAGGCAATCTTTCAATCCGCGCAGCCGCAGAATGACAGAAACGGAACTCAGGCAAAAAGGCGTTTCGCTTGATGTTATCGAACAGGAGGTAAGCGATATAGATGATGCCGCAAATGCTTACCGTGCGGCGCTTAAATATGCCCGCAATTTAAATACTGCTGATTACCCGGGCTTTCGCCGTCGTTTAGGGGAATACCTGAGACGGCGCGGCTTCGGTTATGATGTCATAAACACTACCGTTACACGTTTATGGAATGAAAAAGAGGGTGGTGAGACTGTTGATTTCCCGGACGCCCGATTAATGAGCGAAAGGTATTAACCGTCCGTCGACACCCGGATACTTTAAAATAATATAGGGGGAATAGAATAAATGGGTGTTGTAGAGATACTGGCTGTTTTTTTCAGCTTTGTTATCGGTGTTATTTTTGGCGGAATGGCCATGTTCCTCTCGAGGAGCATGCTGGCTAATCACCAGATTCGCATCGCCCAGAGAAAAGCTGCCAAGTTGCTGGCGGAAGCCAGGACGGAAGCAAAAGACATTCTGGAAGATAACAGGAAAGAAATAGACAAACTCAAATTAATGAACGAAGCCGAATACAAGGAGAGACGCACGGAAATACAGAGGCAGGAGAACCGGCTGACACAAAAGGAATCGTCACTTGAACACAAACTGGAAGATGCCGTTGGGCGCGAACGCAATCTGATACTTAAAGAGAAGGAACTGGAGGCTATCAAAGCCAATCTGGCCGAGGTTAAAGAAAACCAGTTGAAACAACTTGAACTGATTTCAAGTCTGACCAGCGATGAAGCCAAGCAGATGCTTTTAGATAAAGTCGAGGTTGAAATCCAGGAAGAAGCGTCACGCCGTCTGCGTGATTGGGAAATTAAAATCAAGGAAGAAGCGGACGAGAAAGCCCGCGGCATATTATCGCATGTTATACAGCGCAGCGCTTCGGAGATTGTATCCGAAACCACTGCCAGCGTCGTTACCATTCCCAATGACGAGATGAAGGGCAGACTGATCGGACGGGAAGGCCGCAATATCCGTGCACTGGAACAGGCAACCGGGGTCGACCTGATTATCGACGATACTCCCGAAGCGGTAACTATTTCCAGCTTCGACCCTGTACGTCGTGAAATCGCCTATCAGGCTCTCAGCAAACTGATTCTCGACGGACGCATCCATCCGGCGCGTATCGAAGAAATCGTTGCCAAGACCAAAGAGGAAGTCGAAACAGCCATGGTACAGGCTGGAGAACAGGCTGCCTTGCAGGTCGGTGTTACCAGGCTGCATCCGGAGCTTATCAAGCTGCTGGGGCGGCTAAAATATCGAACCAGTTACGGTCAGAACGTACTGGCTCACAGCATCGAGGTTGCCTATTTCTCGGGCATGATAGCTTCCGAGTTGGGAATAAATGTAGCCCTGGCAAAGCGTGCCGGGCTGCTGCACGATATCGGCAAAGCGGTCGACCGCGAAATAGAGGGTACGCATGCTTCTATCGGCGCCGACCTCGTGAAGCAATGGGACAAATCCAAGGAAGTGATCAAGGGCGTAGCCGAACACCATATGGAAACCGGTGATACCAGTATCTGGGGTTTCATAGTCTCGGCGGCAGACGCCATTTCCAGCGCCAGGCCGGGCGCCAGGCGCGAATCTCTGGAGAATTACCTGAAGCGGTTGAAGTCGCTTGAGGAAATCGCCGACGGCTTTAAGGGTGTCGATAAATCATACGCCATTCAGGCCGGACGCGAAGTCCGCATTCTGGTTAAACCGGATGAGGTAGATGATTTATCGGCTATGAGGCTTGCCCGCGATATCGTCAAGAAGATAGAAGAAAGCCTCGAATATCCGGGGCAGATTCGCGTGATTGTCCTGCGTGAAACCAGGGCTATCGATTACGCTAAATAGAATAAAAAATTGTCTTTGCGAGTCCCGATTTATCGGGACGAAGCAATCTCTACCGTCGTAAATATTTTGGCTGGCGGTATTGTAAAATTGAGAAAAAGAGATTGCTTTGTGGTTCGACAGGCTCACCATGAACGGATTTATTGGAACTCCTCGCAACGACAGGCTTGACAATACGTCTTATATGGCTTCGTATTGACAACTTGGAATAAATAAAAATAAGCGGGAGGTTTTAGCAGGGCTGACATTTTGTCATCAGGCTAAAATAAGAAGTGTTAGTATTATCAATCGGAGATATAATCGGCAGGCCGGGCAGGCAGGCGGTTGAGAAATTACTGCCGGAATTGAAAAAGCAGTATAAACCTGACCTGGTCATTGCAAACGGCGAAAATGTCGCCGGCGGTGTCGGTTTGACAAAACTGACCGCCGAAGACCTGATAAAAGCGGGCGTGGATGTGATTACCTCCGGCAATCACATCTGGGCGCAGAAGGACATCATCCCCTGCCTCGACAGCGATATGCCGATAATCCGCCCGATGAACTACCCGCCGGGACTACCGGGAAACGGCTACATCGCCTTTAAAAACAAGGCGGTTGTGGTCAATCTCATCGGCAGAACCTTCATCGGTAATTTCGATTGCCCGTTCCGCGCCATGGATGACCTGCTCGAAAATATTGCCGGACAGTATAAAATTATAGTTATCGATTTTCACGCTGAAGCAACGTCGGAGAAGATGGCGTTCGCCAGATATTTGGATGGGCGCGTCAGCGCCGTACTGGGCACTCATACCCATGTCGGCACCATCGATAGTCAGATTCTGCCGCAGGGAACGGCTTATGTCACCGATATCGGTATGACGGGGCCGGTCGATTCGGTCATCGGAGATGATGCCGATGCCGTCATAGAACGCTTCTTAAGTATGATTCCAAAGCGCCTTTCCGTCGGAAAGGGAAAAGTATTGTTCACGGCTATTCTGACAGATATAGACGATGCTACGGGTAAAGCCGTAAGCATAGAGAGAATTACAGAGGAGATAGAATAATGGGACAGGTAGACCTGCATGTTCATACCTCTGTCTCCGACGGGAAATATACCCCTGAGGAAATAGTAATAAAGGCGGCGAATATCGGGCTGAAATATCTGGCTATTTGCGACCACGATACGGTGGACGGAGTTGTTCCGGCGCTTGAAGCCTCTAAAAGTTATCCGGGGCTTACGGTCATACCGGGTGTCGAGATGAGTACCCTTGCCGTCGGCAGCGAAGTGCATATGCTGGGCTATTTCATAGATTACAACGATTCCGCTTTTAAAGAACTACTCTCCGATTTGAGCGATTCGCGTATCGGCAGGGCTCAGGCAATAGTGGCTAAACTCAATGAAATGGGCATTAAAATCGAATGGATACGCGTGCAGGAACTGGCAGGCGACGGTACTATCGGGCGTCCTCATATCGCCAATGCCATGCTGGAGAAGGGTTATGTTTCCACATTTAAAGAGGCTTTCGATAAATACATCGCTCAGGGTGGTCCGGCTTACGTCGAGCGCAGTAAGATAACTCCGGCTGAAGCGGTCGAAATAATCATCAAAGCCGGCGGATTACCCGTTTTGGCTCATCCTTTTACCGTAAACGAACCTGAAAAATTAATAGCTGATCTTAAAGAGTGCGGGCTGGCGGGAATTGAAGTCTATTATGATAACTATTCCCCCGATGAAAGAAAAACCCTCGTCAGGCTGGCGGCGAAGTATAATCTGGTAGCTGCCGGTGGCAGCGATTATCACGGCATAGACGATGCGGTCGAAACACTGCTGGGTGAATCCGAAACGCCTGTCGAAGCCGCCGAGAAATTAATTGCCCTGGCTGGTAAGAATATCTGAGGCAGCGGAAACTTTATTATGGTGCTTCCGAAGGCTTGTTTTATAATAACTAAGGGATTAAAATCCCTCTTAATCGGGGCTTCATTCGTCCTTTACGAACTCAGCATGACAAATAAAAAACGTAGGGACGACCATTGGTCGTCCGCATTTATGTTTCCGTATCTGGCGGATGGTCATTGCCCGCTCCTACGGGTTAACGATTAAACCGTCATTCTGGAAGTCCCGACACGTCGGGGCTGAAGAATCCGGGGGGTGGGGAGAAACAATGAAAAAGGACACCTCGGCATCAGGGGTAAATAATATAATAACTACCCCACCCCAGATCCTTCGGTCGTTTCACTCCCTCCAGGATGACATTTATATATCCAGGTACAGCCTGGGCACATAGGTAACAAAATAATTCGGATACATTAGCGGTCCCTTATTAGGGACTATTAAACCGTTCCGGATTGATTTATTAAAAAATTTCTTAACAGTAATGCTGTTTAGTAATATAATTAACTCTTAAATAACCGTATTATCTGGAGAAAATTATGGTATTTGAGTATATATTGTTGCTTATCGCAGGCTATCTTTTAGGTTCTATACATGCCGGATACCTGTTACCGAAGTGGTTTTATCACATAGATATACGCCAGCACGGTACCG
The DNA here is from genome assembly GCA_028707255.1 of Dehalococcoidales bacterium. Taxonomy (GTDB): domain Bacteria; phylum Chloroflexota; class Dehalococcoidia; order Dehalococcoidales; family UBA5627; genus UBA5627. Next base: position 66,925 of record JAQTUQ010000001.1, on the reverse strand, counting down.
GGAAAATCGGTGCCTCCAATGTTATGCGGGTTACCTCGAAGTGGATGGCACTGCCGGTTACCCTGTGTGACATCGGCAAGGGAGCGTTGGCGGTATGGCTGGCACAACTTGCCGGTCTGGGGGGTGGCGCACAGGTCGCTATCGGTCTTGCCGCTATCATCGGTCACAACTGGCCGATATTTCTGAATTTCAAGGGGGGGAGGGGTATTTTTACCAGCCTCGGAGTGATTACAATGATATCCCCCTGGATAGGTCTCATTATGCTTGTGGTACCCTATCTGTTTGCGCCGGTTAAACAGGTGGCATTCGGTGTATTCCTGGTGTTGTTCTCCCTGCCCTTTTTAAGCTGGTTTTTATATCAGCCTTTCGGAGTAGAAGACAGGCTGGGTGTTACTCTGGGATTTATAGGTTTGTCTTTAATCGCTTTTTTTACAAGATTGATGGTTCCGAGAACGCCGCTCAGCCTTAATACACCGGTGGCGGAACTGTTCCTCAATCGCCTGTTTCTCGACAGGGATATCAGGGATGCCAAAGCCTGGGTCAACCAGAAAAAAGGAGAGCAGTAGTACAAAGAATGGAAAATATGAGATGTGCTGAGCATCCGGATGTGGAAACCAATCTGCGTTGCGGTAAATGCGATAAACCGATATGCCCCAAATGCATGGTAGAAACGCCGGTAGGTGCACGTTGTCCGGAATGTGCCCGAATAAATAAACTGCCTACCTTTCAGGTGAGTAATAAGCAGATTTTAGTCTCCTCAGGCGTTGGTCTGTTAATAGCCGTCGCTTACGGTTTTCTGTGGGGAATGCTGAGCCTGTTTGCCAATTTTATCTTCCTGAACCTGCTGCTGGGAGCCGGCGCCGGTTTTTTAATAAGCGAAGGAATGAGCCGTGTCATTAACCGCAAGCGGGGTACGAAGCTGGCAGTGATTGCAAGCATTTTGGTTGTAGTAAGCGGCTTTGCCAGCATCTTTACACCCATAGGCATGATTTATTCATCTTCTCCCCTGTTCATTATACTGGATATTCTGGCGGTCGGTATCGGTATTTACGTAGCCGTTAACCGCTTGAGGTAAAACTGTCGATGAATTTGTCATTTTACGTGATATAATGCATGTGATTTCATAATACACACTGAGAAGTAAGATAATGTTTGAATCTGTTATTAAAGGTACAATTGGCGAATTTAAAACAAAGTTAACTCAAAACTTATTACTTGATCACAAAAAATATCATATTTTTAATAATGTCATTATTCCTGTTAATAAAGAAAAGACACAAATCGACCATATTATAGTCTCAAAGAATGGAATATTTGTAATAGAAACTAAAAAAAGAACTGGTTGGATATTTGGTACTGAAAAAGAATCACAATGGACTGTGACTTATTACAATAATTATAAAGTCCGTTTTCCTAATCCTCTCCACCAGAATTATAAGCATACTATGAGTCTTGCTGAGCATTTAGGAGTAGATCATAGTAAAATACATTCCCTCATAGTTTTTTGGGGCGAATGTGAGTTTAAGACAAAAATGCCTCCGAATGTTGTCAAAGGGATATCTGAATTCCTTCGTTTTATAACAAGTAAAAAGGAATATTTAATAACTGATGAAGAGACAGATTCAATTTGTCAGAAGTTAAAGATTATTAAAGATAACACTTCTTTTTTTGACGGAATAAATCATGCTATTGAATTAAAAAATAAATACGATAGTATATATTTTTGCCCCAGATGTGGCGGGAAGTTAGTAGAACGGATTGCAACCAGAGGTAAAAATGTTGGAAATACCTTTCTCGGTTGCGAAAATTTTCCGAAATGTCGATATATAAAAGATTAATAAATAGCTCTAAATAATTGAGTCATTTTACCTTATTCTACTTGTACATCAATCTGTCTTTGACCTGTCCGGCTATGGCAGACATCGTGTCTCCGGCTTTAGCATGGATAACGATACTGGCCTGCGCGTCGAAAGGGGTGGGTGTGAGGTTAATGATTACCAGCCTGGAACCGGAATCCACCGCATAAGCCGGCAAATAAGAAGCGGGGTATACAGTCAGCCCCGAGCCGATGACTATCATCAGGTCGCAGGTGCAGGCGCGTTTCATGGCTTCGCGCAAAATATCTTCGGGAAGTTCTTCACCGAAGAAAACGACGTCGGCTTTCAACAGTCCGCCGCATTCTTCGCATATGGGAGGGGCTTCGTTTTCCCCTGCTTTATCCTTGATATGCTCCAACGTATAACGCCTGGAGCAGTTCAGGCAGATAAACCAGTGCAGGTTGCCATGCAGTTCGAGTACCCTCTTATAAGGAACCCCGGCTTTCTGGTGAAGGTTGTCGATATTCTGGGTGATTACGCAATCAAGTTTTCCGAGGTGATAAAGTTCCGCGATAGCTATATGTGCCTTGTTAGGAACAGCATCGGCGCCCAGTTCTCTAAATAACCGCCATTGCTTGCAGCGCGCCTCTGCGTCGTTTAAAAATCTTTCATATGTAAAATCGTCGGGGTCGAAACGTTTCCAGATACCGTCCGGCCCTCGAAAATCGGGTATGCCGGATTCCGTACTGATACCGGCGCCGGTAAAAAAGGTCAAGCGCCTGGATTGCAGAATCAACTCTGCAATCTTATCGACTTTAGGGTCATGATAATGCTCCATCTTCTTATCTCATAATATCGGCAGGGATGAGCGAGTACATTACCCCGTCGAGTATCCTTCCGTGCTGATTTAACAGGTTTCTTAAAACCCCTTCACGGACCGCTCCTATTTTTTCAGCCACGCGCTGACTGGCGATATTACCTGTTGCCGCTGTGATTTCGATACGGTTAAAATGCAGTCTTTCGAAAGCGAACCTTGCCAGTAACATGGCGGCTACCGATGCCACTCCCTGATTACAATACTGTTTTCTTATCCAGTATCCCATGTTGGCGACCATATTCTGATAATCGATGCGGTTTAAGCCGCACCAGCCCATAATCTTCCGTGTCGACGAATCTATGATGGTAAAATTATATTCCATTCCCTTATCCCAAATAGTCCCACAGGCTTTCAGCCATGTACGGCTATCTTCGATAGAATAATCTTCATTAGCCCAGGACATCCATTTTATCAGTTCGTCAATCGATTCACGAACGGCATTACAGTGTTCCTGCGCATCTTCCATGCGGCAGCAGCGTAAAAGCACTCTTCCATCGCTCAAAGTGATATCTTTTTCGATTTTCATATTAACTCTTACCGTGGCGGCAGATTTCGCCAAGGCAGCATCCGTCGCAATCGGGATTTTTATTACAGGCTTCCTTGGCAAGTTTTACAATCAGGGCATGGTATTCGTTGAATAAGGCGGCATCAGCCTTTAAATTTGACGTAAAAAGCCTCTGGCAGTCGTTATAACTATCTTCTTCCCCAATCAAACCGATACGGAAGAAGATACGCCTGGTATAGGCGTCGATAACGAAAACCGGTTTCCCCAGTGCGTATAACAGGATAGAATCGGCTGTCTCCGGTCCGATGCCATAAACAGAAAGGATGTCTTCACGCAGTTTCTGCGTTTCTGTTTCAGCCATCCTGTTTATATCATCCGAATAATTTTCCCCCAGCCAGTAAACCAATGATTTCAGTTTGCGGGCTTTGACATTATAGTAACCGCTGGGCTTGATAAACGCCGCCAGTTCGGAAAAAGACATATTTCTTATAGAATCGGGTGAAAGTACCTGTGCCGCTTTTAAATTACGGATGGCCTTTTCTACATTTGTCCATGCCGCAGATTGTGTCAGTATGGCTCCCACCATTACCTCGAAAGCTGATTCGGCCGGCCACCAGTGCTGCGGTCCGTAAGCAACCGAAAGCTTGCGGTAGATATCGTTTACCAATAATTTTTCTTTATAATCATCCTTCATAGAAACACCGGCTCATCAATAAAGCATTATATCACGGAATAAGCAGTTATAAATTGATCAACGGGGTCGATTTTTAAATACAACCCCGTTGATTGGAAAACTTATTAAAGATTTTAAACCTGGTATTCTATTCCAGCGGAGTCAGTGTCAGCAGTTTTTTAGCGATATCAGGATACGTGGCAATAAACTTGAGTTCATCCCCGGTAAGCGGTTTTTGAGCCTCGACGTTGGCATATCTTACCAGTTCCAGTATCCTGTTGGCTTCATCTCTGTCTTTAAAAGAAATCGACATCATGCCCATAATGTGGCTGAACCCCGAGATGCCGCTGTATTCGCCGGCGCAGATTTCGCGGCCGGTCTCCACCAGTTCGGGGTCTCCCCTGCCCAGTTCTTCAAATCCGTAGAGTTCATAGTTCTCCGGGTCTTTGAGCACACCATCGGCATGGATACCCGATTCATGGGCAAAGGCGTTGGCGCCGACACCCGGCTGGTTAATAGGAATAGGCACATGGAAAGCATAACTGGCAAACTTGGCAATCTTATACGCTTTCGAAAGGTCGATACAATTTCCCAGCTTATATTTTTCACCGAACCCTTTGGATTTGGTAATGGCAAGAATTGTAGCCACCAGGTCTGCATTGCCGCAGCGTTCGCCGATACCGTTAACGGTGGTATTGATGTAGGCGTCCTGACCGCCATCGATAACGCCTTTGGCTCCGGCAATTGAAGTTGCCACCGCCATTCCCAGGTCTCCGTGGCAGTGAAGCTCAATAGGCAGCCCGACTTCTTCTGCCAGTGCTTTTGCGGTTTCATAAATCGAGAACGGGTTATCATAACCCAGGGTATCGCAATATCTTAATCTGCAGGCGCCGTTTTCTTTGGCTGCCTTTCCAAACTTGATCAGATAATCCAGATCTGTTCTGGAAGCATCCTCGGCATTAACCCCGATGGTTTTTGTGCCGTGCGCTTTAGCAGCTTCAACTGCTGCTATCATATCGTTGATAATATCGTCGCGGGTTTTTCTTCCCTGGAATTTGCCGCAAATCATCTGTTCGGAAGTGGAGATGGAGAGATTAAGATGTTCCAAACCGGGCACCATTTTATAAGCCAGTTCAACATCAGCCACCATAGCCCTGATCCATCCTTCCAGCCTCATGTTTTTTATGACGCCGAGTTTGGCCAGTTCAAGGTTAGCCTGCAGGTAATTGGATTCGTGCTTGGTGGTCGGGAAACCGAATTCCGACTGAAATAACCCCATCTCATCGAGAAGGATGTTTATCATGGTCTTTTCCAGCTTGGAAAGACCCAGTTTTGCGGTTTGAACACCATCCCTGTTGGTAACGTCTACTAAATAAATCTTTGGCATATTTCTACCTCTCTTTATTAAATAAAAAACACTTACCCATGATAGATGATTAAGTAATAATGTTACCATATTATTCTTTTAGCGGCAATTTTGTGCTAGAATAAAACAGGTTTTTAATCATTTACTCAGTGTCTAAAAAGATTTAATTAAACTAACTAATCTGTTAAACCAATAGTCAGAAGCACAGGGGGCAGCGGCATGAAAAAGATAAAGATTGGTATCGTAAATGTTACCGGTTATGCCGGAATAGAGTTAGCCAGATTGCTGGTAAGGCACCCCGGTGTCGAGCTTGTTTCGGTTACCGGCAGGAGTGCGGCAGGGCAAAAGCTGGCGGAGGTGTTTCCACATCTGGCCGGCGCTACGGAACTCACCATAGAATCCGAACTTGGTAATGTTGATTTTGCCTTTGTAGCCATGCCCCACAAGGAAAGCGCACTTGAAGTAATGAAACTTATCCGGCGTGGTATCAAAGTAGTGGATATCAGCGCCGATTTCCGCTTGAGCAATCCGGATGATTATATCGAATGGTACGGTTTTTCCCATCCTTCACCGGAACTGCTCGATAAAGCGGTTTACGGATTGCCGGAATTATACCGCAAAGATATTGCGTCGGCTGAGCTGGTTGCCAATCCAGGATGTTATCCGACCAGTGCCATACTGGCTCTGGCTCCGGCTGTTAAAAATAATATTGTCGACGAAGATATCATCATCGACAGCAAGTCGGGAGTATCCGGCGCCGGCAGAACGCTGGCCATCGGCAGTCACTATTCCGAAGCCAACGAAAATACCTGTGCCTATGCCTTGAAAGGGCATCGTCATCTGCCGGAAATAGTGCAGGAATTAGCCTATCAGGGCGGCGAAGAAGTAAATGTCACCTTTGTTCCGCACCTGGTTCCGATGACGCGCGGCATTCTGTCCACCTGCTACGCTGCGCTAACGCCGGAATACACCTCACGTGAAAACTCTCAGCAGGAAATCACCGCTATCTACAAGGAATTCTATAAAGACGAGCCGTTCGTTAAAGTGGTCGATGCTCCACCGCATACCAAGAACACCTGGGGCAGCAATATGTGCCATATTTATTCATTCGTAGATGCCAGAACCGGTCGTCTCATCGTCGTAAGTTGCATCGATAACCTGATGAAAGGGGCGGCCGGACAGGCCATTCAGAACATGAATATCATGTCGGGCTTTGCCGAGGTTGCCGGATTGGAAGCTCCGCCGATATATCCTTAATTGTAGATTTTGTAATCTCTAACATTATCTGATAAAAAGGCAAAAGTAATATTTATTAGAACGGTAGAGATTGCTTCGTCCCGATTTATCGGGACTCGCAAAGACATTTTGGGGATTAGGAAAAAACATCGGCTCATTTTGTCCCCTGTTCTTCTCCGGTCTAAGTGATCGGAGCGAATATCAATTATCCAATAATGAAGTAATTCCAAGTAATTGATAAGCGTTCTTTCTTCTGCTATGCTTTAGCCTGCAATATGACAGAAACAAAAGACAAATTCAACCCTAATGGCAGTCCTTTCGGCAGGTGGGATTATCTCAAAATCACCATACTGGTCTTTGCCACCACGGGATTGTGGCAGTCGATGCATTCCTTAATCCTCCCCATACGAATACTGGACTTTGTCCCCGAAGCTGAAAAAAACACCTACCTCGGTTTGATGACCTTTGTAGGTCTGATTATCGCCATGCTGTTGCAGCCCGTCTTCGGAGCCATCAGCGACCGCTCCGATTTCCGCATTGGGAAACGCCGCCCTTTTATAATCATCGGCGTCTTATGTCTCTTACTCTTTCTGCCGGGTATCGGGCTGGCCGGCAGTTATGCGGTGATATTTGCAATCTATTGCGTAATGCAAATCTCGAGCAATGCCGTGCAGGGAGCGCACCAGGGCTTCATTCCCGACCTGGTTCCCGAAGGTAAAAAGGGGCAGGCTTCCGGCATAAAGAGCCTGGTGGAGATGCTGGGCGGTGTCATTCTTATCTACATCATCGGAAAATTCATGGATAACTATGCCGCAGGCAACGGCGACCAGTGGTTGTGGCTGTCTCTTTTAATCCCCGGGATTGTTTTACTGATTTGCATGCTGATAACTGCCTTTACGGTAAATGAGAAACCGGGCAACGGAGAAATCCGTTTTTCGATAAGGGAGGTTATCAGAAGCACCTTTAAAATCGATATCAGGATGAATCGCAGGTTTTTATGGTTTTTAGCTTCACGGCTGTTCTTTTTTGCCGGACTGGGAATAATCCAGCAATTCGCATTGTATTTTTTAATGTACCTCGGTGTATCCGATCCGGCATCCGCCGCGGCCAGTTTCCTCATTCTGGCGGTCGCCGGTATGCTGATTGTCGTCTACCCGGCAGGCAGGCTATCCGATAAAATCGGCCGCAAACCGATTGCCGTAACATCCGCCTTTATCGGTGCTTTCGGCGTACTTCTGATAATCCTGACCAAGGACTACAACATGATAATGGTCGCCGCCGGATTTATCGGAGTGGCATTGGGCGGCTTTTCCAGCACCAACTGGGCGATGGCAATCGATATGTTATCCAAAGGGGAAGAAGCGCGCTATCTCGGAATTGCCAATATGGCAACCGCCGGAGCGGGCGCGCTGGCGCGCCTTATCGGCCCGGTTATCGATTTCTTTGAAAAACAGAGTCTGGGTATGGGTTATCAGGTGATGCTGTTTACATGCCTGGTCTTTTTTATAGCCGGCGGGTTGATCCTGCTGCGTATCAGGGAGAAGGTTAGCCGATAAAGTCTAACAATGCCTGCCATCCCAATGCGCCCGCCCAGGCAACACCGGTATACAGCACCGTTCTGCCCAGCCAGCAGGCGATGAAAAATTTCCATGCCGGATAGCGTAATGCCCCGGCTATACAGCCGACTACGTCGAAGGCGAACGGGAAAACCGAGAGTAGAAAGATGGCTGGAGCGCCCCATTTACAGAGCCACGATTCCAGCTTGAGATACCAGCGGTTGGTCTTTGTGGTAATCAGTGCCTGTCCGCTGTAACCTGCCAGATACCCTGTCAACTCTCCTACTGCAGCCCCGATACCGCCGGTCAAGCCGACCAGCGTTGCCGAAGGAAGGGTGGCGCCGAGAGCCGCGATGACAACGAAATTACCGACTGGCAGGACGACGGAGGCGTTCAATATCACGCTTATAATAAAAGAACCGAGATAACCGTATCCCTTGAGGTCCTCGATCATATCAGGATTGTATTTATATGCGACGAAAACACCGATCACAATGCCGATGATGAAAGTGAGCATCAATATGGGGAGAAGCCTTGTTTTTACCCAGGAAGGTTTGCACTGCGGCTGCGTTTCCTGCGGCTCTTTGTCAGTATCGTTCATATCGTTTGATTTTCTATCACAACAGGGGTAAGATAATATAAAGTACCTTATTCGATGTATCTTGTCAATTATGTGATAGTCTAACCTGGGGACTCCCAAAAGCGCTATCGCTCGATTTAAGTTAATATAGTCGATTGACAAGCCTTAGACATTTGTGTATTATTAGCTGAAATAAAGAGAAGCTTTAAGCCAATGATATCCAATCTTTGCTCTTCGTTCTTCAACCCCATTCACAAAGGGATAGATTATGTCTTGGCGATTAATGTTACTTATTAAATTAAGGGGGGTTTAAAAAACATGATAAAACCGGGTCCATTGGAAATCGGGCTTATTCTGGTGATCATTCTGATTGTCTTTGGTGTAGGCAAGCTCCCGCAGGTAGGCGCAGCTTTAGGCAAGAGTATCAATGCTTTCAAGAAGGGTACAAAAGGCGAAGACGAGGAAGCACTGGCCGCAGAAGCTAAAACAAAGAAAAAGGCCAAGAAAAAGACTACAAAAAAGAAAGAGACTCAGACAACCGTAAGCGAATCAGAAGGGGAAGCCAAACCTAAAGCAGAAGAAACTCCAGCGCAACAGGCATAGCGGATTTCTCTGGGAACAACATAAATCACCCTGTACTGAATTCATCTTTCTCTTAAGAATAGTTGTTTACCTTATCCCCTTCCCTTAATTTGCAGGAAGGGGATATTTACAAAAGAGATATGATTATCTGTGTTCCCGGCTTGAAGAATTGATATTACTTTCTGAGTTTATTTTAACGGAGGTGATATACCGTTGAAATTCGGTCCTTTGGAAATAATAGTTATATTACTTGTTATCTTCATTATATTTGGGGCGGGGAAACTGCCTCAGATCTTTGAGATGTTCGGTAAATGGAAGAGAGATTTTAAAAAGAATAAACAGGGCAATGTCGAAGAGTTGAAGGAAACACCAGCAACTAAAACTACAAAGAAATCGAAAAAAAGTCGGGGATGATTGTTAATTGGCTTCTATGGCTCATATATTGATAAACGGCTTGGAATGTCATTCTCCGTTATCGGCAGTATGTCTTGTTATTCAATTTATATTCCATTGAGATGTCAGTCGGTTCTTTTATAAAAAACGAAGCTGAAAATGAGATAGAATAATGGGTTTAGACCTTGGTTTTTTAGAAATACTGGTTATACTTGTGGTCGCTCTTCTCGTAGTCGGGCCTGAGAAGCTGCCCGAATATGCGCGTAAATTCGGCAAGATGGTACGCGACCTCAGAAAGATGACTCAAAATTTTACGGGAGAAGTGACCAAATCCCTCGATCTGGAAGATGATTTCGATGATTTAAAGAACACTGCTCAGGGGCTTAAGGGTTCGCTTGACGAAGAATCTCTGAAGATTAAAAATGCACTGGATATGGAAGCCGATGAAATTGCCAAGACGATAGATAATGAGATAAATGATGTTCAAAAGACTATGGATGATGAAACCGCTGAGCTTTCAGCCATGCTGGAAAAAGAATCCCTTGAGCTCGATACGACAGCCCGTGACATAAAAGATCCGCTTGCCACAGGGGCTCAAGAAGTAAGTATGGCACTTAATGAGGGCGTTGAGAAATTAAATAAGTCTTTGAATATAGATAACGCTGCCCCGGCTAAAAAAGCCAGAACTTCCGCTGTACAAAAAACCGAAGGCAAAAAGACCTTTGATATTCCGGAAGACATTATTAATCCCTTAGAAAGTAATCCTCTACAGGATAATTTATCGTCGGCGCCTGTTGAGGAAGCAGCTTCACCCGATAAAAAGACAGAGATAGAAGAAGCAGGAAAATAAGACAGTGGTAACAACCGAAATAAGAAGAGACCCGATTACAGGCAAAAGGATGCCCATTAAAGGGCACCTGGTAGAACTGCGGGACCGTATTGCCAGATCGGTTATCGCCATGGTTATCACCACCGCTATCTCATTTATATTTACCAAGACCCTGATAGAAATTTTAAAGCGTCCGGCTTCAAGTGTTGACTTTCAGGCCATAACTCCGACCGAAAACATAGCCGTTTATTTCAAGGTTGCGCTGGCAGGCGGCTTCATTATTGCTATGCCGTTTTTGGTTTACCAGGTAATTGCTTTTATTGCTCCCGGGCTTACCTCTAAAGAGAAAAAAACAATATTCCAACTTTTGCCTTTTGTAACCATATTATTCGCTACAGGTGTCTTTTTTGCCTATTTTGTAGCACTACCGCCGGCAATGGGATTCCTCGGCAATTTTATGTCGGATCTTGCTGAAAATGTCTGGAGACTTAGCGAATATATAAGTGTAGTTACTCGTATGATTTTATATGTCGGTTTGGTTTTTGAAACTCCTCTTATTATCATGATACTGGCGCGGATGGGATTGGTTACTCCGCAATGGCTGGCAAATAAGCGTAAACTGTGGTTTGTACTGGCATTTGTATTATCGGCGCTGATTACACCGACGATGGATCCCATTAATCAGTCCATTATCGCCATTCCGTTGATTATTCTACTGGAATTAAGCATTCTGCTTTCCAAATTCGTCTATAAAAAACGGGCAGTCAAACAGTCGGAAGAAACTGCCGAAAATATATAAAGCCAATATTTTAATAACCGGTAATCAGGTAGTATAATATTAATATAATTTTGTTTTGCAGTTTTCGATGATATTTCTATAACCGCAGGGAATGGTGAATGGTCAGTCAGTATTGTCTTTGTTTTTCTTGCGGACTGGAAAAGGAATTCAGTCCCAATGAACTTGCCTGCGATGTGCTCGAAGGCTGGTTGCTGGTGTCCGTTTTTAACGGTAATGGTTCTATTGTCAGATACAATTTTTGTTCTTATGAGTGTCTCCAGGAGTGGGTTATTTCGCAGGCTTCCCTGACCCCGGAAATATTCATGAAATCCTTAAACGAAGAAACCGGTAACAATAACTAATAAACAGGCAGGTCCGTACTTTAGCGGTTTTCAATCGCTCAATACAAAAGACCTGCCGTTTTTATTAAAATCAATCGCATACAGCTATCTTTTAAAAATAATAATAAAGGAGAAGCCGTTACATGAGTGAAATCCCCGAAATCGGTAAAATATCAGCAGATATTTTCAGCGAAATTATATTCCCCAGGCTGGGAGCCGGGAGCAAAGATGTCCTGGTAGGCCCGATGCATGGAGTCGATGTCGGTATTGCCGAAATCGGGAAGAAGGCGGTATCCTTTACCACAGATCCGGTATTTATCGTCCCTGAATACGGCTGGGAACGCGCAGCCTGGTTTGCCATCAATATTCTCGCCTCGGATTCGGTCACCTGTGGATTGCCTCCACGCTATCTTTCGATAGATCTGAATCTCCCGATGTCAATGACCAAAGAGCAGATGGATATTACCTGGAAAGTAATTCACTCGGAATGCGAGAGGATGGGTATCAATATCATTACCGGACACACAGGCAGGTATGAGAACTGCAATTACCCGATGGTTGGCGGCGGAACGGTAATCGGAGTCGGGGAACTGGACCAATACGTTACTCCGCGTTTCATTACCGCCGGAGATAAAATAATCGTTACCAAGGGGCCTGCCATAGAGGCGACCGGCATCTTTGCCGCCATGCTGCCGCGTCTTTTGGAAGAAAAATTCGGCAGGGAATTCAGTATGCGGGCGCAGGATATATTTTATAACATGTCGGTAGTGGACGATGCCATGACGGCGGTGAGCGTCGGTGTCAGGGAGAACGGCGTTACGGCGATGCACGATGCTACCGAGTGCGGCATCTGGGGCGGTCTTTACGAAGTGGCGCAGGCTGCCGGGCTGGGTGTGATAGTGGAACAGGAAAAAATCGTGGTTATGGATTGTGTCCCGGAAATATGCCGTTTATTCGACATAGATCCATTTGCGTCTATAAGCGAAGGCACATTAATCATTGCCTGCAAGGCGCATAAAGCCCATGAGGTGGTGAAATCCCTGGCCGGTAAGGGTATAATTTCCTCGGTAATCGGTGAATTTACGGAAAAAAGCAGCGGTATGGTGCTCGTAAAAGAAGGGAAGGAAACAGAGTTGAAGCATCCCATCGTCGACCCCTTCTGGAATGCTTTTTACGGGGCGCTGGAAAAATATAAGGCTTATCTATAGTTCGCAAACAGGGGTTAATATAAAGTGGAAAACAAGAAAAATGAGCTGGCAGAGAGAATACAGGAATTAAAGAAGGAAAAGAATGCCGTCATACTGGCTCACAATTACCAGCCGGCGGATATCCAGGATATGGCTGATTTTGTCGGCGATTCGCTGGAACTTTCGCAGAAAGCCGCTTCTACCGCAGCCGATGTAATCGTCTTTTGCGGCGTTCATTTCATGGCTGAAACCGCTTCCATCCTCTCGCCCGATAAAAAAGTGTTGCTACCGGAATCCTCGGCCGGTTGTCCGATGGCGGATATGGTTACTGCTGAAAAACTGCGCGCAAGGAAAAAAGAACTGCCAGGGGCGGCGGTGGTTACGTATATCAATTCCACTGCGGCTGTTAAAGCCGAATCCGATATCTGCTGCACCTCGTCAAATGCTCCCCAGGTGGTTGCCAGCTTGCTCGAAGAAGAGATTTTGTTTGTCCCCGATATGTATCTCGGGCAATATGTGGCATCCATGGTTCCGAATAAAAAGTATCATTTCTGGCCCGGTTTTTGCCCGGTTCACGAGGGGATAAAAGCCGCTTCCGTTTTAAAACTGAAAGAGGAATACCCATCGGCAAAAGTGGTGGTACATCCGGAGTGCCGCCCCGAAGTAATCGCGCTTGCCGATGAAGTCTTGAGCACCAGTGGAATGTGTCGCTACGCCGCACACCCGGATGTCAATCAGATGATTGTAGTTACCGAAACCGGCATTATCCATCGCATGCAGAAAGAGAATCCGCAGAAACAGTTCATACCGGTTTCTGATACCGCTATATGCCGTACCATGAAATCAATCACCCTCGAAAAAGTACTCCGTTCTTTAGAGACGTTCACTCCTGAAGTAAAAGTTCCTGAGGATATCAGGCTGAAAGCTATCGGTGCAGTTAACAGAATGCTGTATATTGTCTGATAACCTGAGGGGAGGCTGCAATGCCAAACTCCGAATACATGGTTGTCTTCATTACCACCGAAGCCGGTGAGGAAGCCGGCCTCATATCAAAAGTTTTACTGGAACAGAGAAAGGCGGCCTGCATCAGCATCGTCGAAGGGGTAAATTCGATGTACTGGTGGCAGGGTAAAATTGATTCGGCAAGCGAAAGCCTGCTGATAATTAAAACCAGAACCTCACTTTTAGAGGAAATCATTCAGATTGTAAAAGAGATTCATTCCAACGATGTTCCTGAAATAATCGCCCTTCCCATCATCGGCGGTAGTCATGACTACCTGGACTGGGTTGGTAAAGAAACATTATAAGAGTATAATCTAGTAAATGTGTAAGCGAATAGCAGAGGACATAAGAACGGTTTTCAAAGGTGACCCGGCAGCGAGGAGCGTGCTTGAGGTTTTGACGTGCTATCCGGGGTTGCATGCTGTTTGGGCTCATCGCATATCTCATTTTTTGTGGAAGCACCGTCTTCGTTTTTTTGCCCGCCTGCTGTCGCACTGGACACGTTTCTTCACCGCCATTGAGATACATCCCGGGGCAACCATCGGGCGCCGCTTCTTTATAGACCACGGTTCGGGTGTAGTTATCGGTGAAACATCGGAAATCGGAGAAGACGTACTTATATATCAGGGTGTCGTTCTCGGAGGTACCAGTCTCAACAAAGGCAAACGCCATCCGACCATCGGCAACAAGGTGGTCATCGGAACCGGCGCGGTGGTCCTGGGTGCCATCACTGTCGGCGAGGGGGCGAAAATCGGTTCCGGTTCTGTTGTAATCAAGCCGGTTCCCGCCGGAGCAACCGTGGTAGGTATTCCGGGCAGGGTGGTAGATGAACATCATAAACCGCTTTTAGACCTGGAACACGGCAATCTGCCCGACCCGGTAGCTGATGTAATCAGGCTGGTGTTGAACGAACAAGCAAAGCTGGATGAACGCCTTAAGAAGGTCGAAACTACCTCCGGTATAGAAGTACCCCGCGATGAGTTAAAACAGAAAATCAGGGAAGTTATCAGGGAATTCGAACAGGAAGGATAAAATGGCTATTGTAAAAAAGAGAATGATCCTTATCATTCCGGAGGAAATGCTACTGGAACCTGTTCTGTATACCATTAACCAGCAATATGATTTAAAAATCAGTATCTATAACTCCGACCTTATCGGAAACGAAGGTATAATGAAGCTGGAGCTCGAGGGGGAAGAAAAGCAAATCGAAGAAGGGCTTGCCTGGGCGATGACCAGGGGAATCCGTGTCGAGACCGCCGGTTAAAAAGCATGGAATTATGATTTAAATCACTTTAATTGGTGGTTTAACCCGTTTATAATAGTCTTGTTAGTAAAAAACGGGAGGAACGATGCTATGAGCGTAGAAAAACACTTTACCATTCAAGAAGCCAGGGAAATCGGCGAGGAACTCGGCATCGACTGGAAAAGATTCGATGTCGAACAGTTCAGGATGGGACTGGATGTCGAATTGGAACATGGTCTGGTAGACCCGCAAACCAATGTTACCGATGACGACCCCATTTTAACCGGAAAAATCGCGCTGGCGCATTTGAACGAATTCTCCGATTATTACACCCGCCTTTACGAGATGGAAGAAGAGGCCGAGAGCGAATTATAAGAAAGAGGGAATCAAGCTTCCCATTTATACTTTTTGCGCTATTATAGCGGATACTGCCTTTTTGTTATCTGTGATTCCTTCATAATAACGCAGACAGCGGAAGTCGCGGAACATCTCGAGCAATTCATTGTGCCCGAGTAAGAAATGCGGATTCGAGGGTTTGCCGAACTGCGCCTGGTCGACGGTATAAGTTTGGTATATTATCATCCCGCCCTTTTTCAGTCCGTCCTTTATGCGCGGAATCAACGGACGGTGCAGGTAGTTGAAGCAGATTATAATGTCATAAACGTTTTTCTCGATGTTATAATTCACTGCTTCGATGTCGGTAACACGGGCATGAATTTTGACGCCGGCCGATTTCGCTCTTTCCAGCGCGGTCTTTACTGCCTCTTCTGAAACATCTACTCCCTCGGCATCATATCCCATTTCTGCCAGGTAGATCGTATTCCGCCCGCTTCCCATAGCGATATCGAGCGCTCTGCCTCGCGGAAGCAGGTTTATATTATCTACCAAAAATGGCGAAGGTTCGGATTCATAATGCGCCTTCATCAGTATTCCGTTTCTCTCCTTTCGAGCTGAAAGACTACGGGATTATCCGGGTCGGGGCAGGCGACGGTCGTTTTGGACGGGTCCTTTTCCCATGGGAATCCGCCGCCGAACTGCAGTACTTCGGCAAAAGGGAAAAGGGTATAAAAAGCCCATGAACACATGCAGACGGTTGTACTCTGCCCGATAACGAATTCGTCTCCGACCCTGTGTCCGGCTTCGCAGGTGCCTTTTTGCGAGATTACTTTTGCTATTATCGTATCCATTTCAAACCTCCCCGATTTATTATATCCTATATTTTAAATACGAATATAACTATTATATAAGCCACAAAAAATACCAGCCCGAAACAAAGCGTATACCAGTTGAGTTTATTGAAGCGGATGCACAGGTAAAGCATCAACGAGATTACCGTTGTGGCGATAACGCTGAGCAGGATATGGATATCGTACGACCACGAAATCAGGAACAGCGCCAGCGCCGGATAAAAAGTAGAATACAGGATTTTCTCTCCCACCAGCGACCCGAGGCTGAGCGTGTCCCTGCCCTTGAATCCCCATATCAGGGCGGTCGAGGTTTCAGGGATGGCGGTGGCTGCCGGTATGATAACTAAAGCCAGTGCCAGCGCGCTGAGTCCTATCCCCTGCGAAAGGGTTTCGACCGTTCCTACCATTTTTTCCGAGCCGATATATAAAAGCCCGATGGCTACAAGCAACTGAAGCACCGCTAGAGCCATCCTTCCTTTGGAAGCCTTGGGAATGATACGGCAAAAATAGGGGGCTTCGGCATCGTCTATCTGCTCGGCGTTCTTTCTCTTGTACATCGTCCAAATATAGTAAACGAATGCACCCAGAAAGATTATGGCAAAGACATAATTGATAATTTTGTTGTCGGTAAAAGTCGGCACCAGAGTCAGCGGAAAAAGTATGGTAACGAAAAGAAAGGGAGTAGCCAGAGATTTATCCACGTGCATATGCACGCTTTTCCTCTTTTTAAGCAACAACCCCAGCAGTATGGCTATTCCGACCAGACCGTATGAAAGGCTGGATGCCATAAACGGCTGTCCGTAAATGGTGCCGACCCCGATTTCATGCCCCATTCCTTCGCTGAAAGCAAAGATGGCAACCAGGAAAACCACCATCTCGGGTATCGATGTAAAAAGCGGAGCAATAATCGAACCGACGAAGGAGCAGCCGAGCCGCAACTGGCTGGCTATCCATTCGATGGCGTTGGTAAAAATCAGCGCCGCTATAAAAACCAGAAGCATTGTTCCCAGTAATGTCAGTATTGTTTCTGTCATTTATTACCTGCTCAAATATGTATTTTTTTGATTCTATATTATCATCATCTGAAATTATATATTATGACTGAACGTCCGGTCAGCAGCAATTATACTAGATTGCCATCTTTCTACCAAAAAGGAACAGTCCTGCTAAAATGCAGGACTGTTCCGAATTACTTTGTTGTAACTGCTAAACTAGTCTTCCCAGCTGCCGCCTCTACCCATTTTTGTAAAACAAAAAACGAGGCCTCCGATGAGAAGTAACCATACAACAATCGTAGCAATTATTGCACCAGCATCCATTATTCTCCCTCCTTGGGCTCTTTGGTTTTCATACGGCCGAGTACAAAACTCAAAATGAGAGTTATACCGAGTATGAGCCATAAGATATGAGACCCGTTAAACGGACCAACCTGATAGTCACCATAGGCATTGGGAATATCAGTCATAAAACCGCCGTAGATAACAACGAATGCCATTGCAATCGGAATTACCAGCTTGATTACCCAATCCCACCAGGCGCCGAATTTGAAATCCGAAGTGGCATTGAGATATTCCCTGAGTTTCCTGGCTCCGAAAACCCAGCCTACAAGAATACAGGAAATAATACCGGTAATCAGCAGTCCGTAGAAGGATACGGCTCTGTCAACCATATCCAGCCAGTATAAACCGGCTTGGGTGGTGAATAGAAGCCCCAGCAGAAAACCGGCAATACAGACAATTAAAGTGGATTTTTTCAGGCTCCAACCTAGTTTGTCCCTGAGCGGAGCGGCAACACCGCCGTGTGCCAGGAAGAAAGCCGAATCCAACCCCAGGAAGAACAGGCAGAAGAAGAAGATAACGCCAATCAAACCGTTCATCGCCGGCATCATAGATATGGCTGCCGGGAATGTTATAAATGCCAGACCCAGACCCGAAGCGGCAACATCCGTAGCGGAGACTGATAATGCATGCATTAAAAATCCGACTATGCTGAATACGGCAAAACCGGCAAAGAATGCTGTGGCACTATCGGCGAAAGTGGTGATAGCGGCATTGTTGTTTACATCTGATTTCTTAGCCATGAAGCTACCATAGGCGTACATACCGGCCATACCTACTGACAATGAGAAGGCAACCTGGCTGAAAGCAGCAAACCATACGCCTCCATCGGCTAATACGCTGAAATCTGTCGATAAATAGTAGTTAAGTCCATCGACTGCGCCGGGAAGGGTAATGCCGCGAATGAAAAGAATGACCAGTAAAGCCCAGGGGATGGCCACCGTCCATACTACCACTTTACCGATAACTCTGGCTCCCTTAAACATTATAAAGAACATTATTACCCATATAACAGCTAACAAAGCAAGAGTGAGCCATACCTGTGCACCAAAATCGGTAGGCCCTGACGATATCTGTAAAATGTTATTAAAGAAATAACCGCCTGTGCTTTCGGCGGCGCCCTGTCCCTTTCCCCATGCCATAGTGAATGAATCGATGGCGTATCTTAAAGACCAGGCCATTACCACCGTATAATAGGAGACAATTAAAAAGGCGACGAAAACAGGCCACCAGCCTACCCATTCCCACTTTTTACCGATGCCTGCAAATACTCCCGGAGCTCCCTTCTGGAAGTACTTACCCATACCGAATTCCATCATTAACCAGGGGATACCCAGTATTACAAGCCCGACAATCCAGGCAAATAAAAAGGCGCCTCCACCAAATTCATATGACATGTAGGGAAAGCGCCAAACATTGCCCAGCCCTATGGCTGAACCGATCGCTGCCATAATAAACAGCGGTCTACTGCCCCATCTTTCTCTTTTTACTTCCATTTTTTGATCTTTTTCTACCTTCCTTTAATAAGATTTTTCAAAAAACAAGATAAAAAACGACTGTTACTTATACCTCCTTTGTTCTGGATTTTATAATAAAGCTCTTTTCGCCTTTTATATCGCTAGATTACCAGACCGGAGAATAACGAGAGTAAAATAAAAGTAAACCACTGGCAATTCTAGTAGACTTAGCTGCTTGTGTCAATAGTTTTTCGTGGAAAAAAGAGAATATTTTTTAATTTGAATGTATTTGGAAATAATAATTTGGCAAAAACAGAAAAAACTATTGGTTTTTTAACTCTCTGCGTGGATTCTTAATCGCAATAGCATCAAAAAATTATATAAAATCCAATACTATCGTTATCTGAATACCTATTGACATGAACATAACGGTTAACTAATATTATATATATACATAATATTTAATACCCTTCATGACTATAATCGGTCTTCCCGGACGGAGCCGGTATAGTTCCGATATCAGGTTCAGAGGAGGGAGTATGACGGATGGATTTTTCGCACTCCGTTCACACGGACGCCTCTCTGTATCTTGCAGCTGTTTTTTCAACTACGTATATCTTGCCACTCCTTTTTTGAAAAAGCGTTTGTTCCTATGGCTTGTTTCATATGGTAATCAGGTACTAAAACCCCATTTGTACTATCAGGAGGTCTGCCAATGAAAGAAAATAATCCAGACTCTCAAAGTGATAAACCCTCCTCAAACTATAAACCCGCGGATAATACAAAAACGAAGAGAAGCCGCTATAAAGAGAACGACATTACTTCTTCGTCTAAAACGGATTTACCTCCTCCGGAAGAAGCGACAGCTATACAACAGCTCCTGGAAATGTCGGATGCGCTCGGCGACAATCCTATTACAAGGAGAACCCTTCTGAAACTGGCCGCCATCGGCGGTTCGGTGCTGTTTATAAACAGTGTTATTCCCGAAACAGCCATTACTACCTGCAAAAATCCGCTGGAGTCCTGTACAGGGAAGGAAGATACTACGACAACGGCAAATCCCAGTTTCAGCGCTTCCGTTTTACGCAAGCAGGATATGCTGATGTTAAGGTTCGATTTTTATCATCTGAATTTGAATGGATCCAATCTGGAACGGGCGTCTACTACCAAAGATGCTTACATTGTAGTTAATTTCGCTCATGGGAATGACTTCCTGCCGCAAAATATCGCGGAGCAGGCTTTTCTTGAAACGGCAGAGGAATTCAGCGATGATACGGAAGACCCCTCCAATGCCCCCAACCCACCCGGAGGTTCGGAAACCCCAGCGCAGCCCGGTTCGGTAGCCGCCAGATTATCCGGGGGAAGCAGGCTGGTTTTCAGGATTCCTCCCGGTTCAGCGCCGATTCCCTTTACGCTGGATGAACTGCTTGCCTGGCAGAAATATGAACTGAGCGTCGCTCCGACAGCTCTGCCGGCAGATGAACCGGATTATGGAAAGATGCCCACAGAACCCAAGTGGTGGGAGACTGCCCTGGAGGTTCCCTGGCAGTTGATAGTATCGCCGAACAGCCATGCCGGCTGGGCTCACTCAGGAAGCCCTGTTACACACAATAATCGCACCGAGCTCTGGCATACCCGAATGGGTGTAAGAACACAGAGTACGGGTAGTACTCCGCAGTGGATAGTGGATGAAAAAGAGACGTTCTACCGCACCCTGCGCGCTATCTGGACACCCGGTTTTGACCGCGAGGTGACCCCTAATGCCAACGATATGAACCCGTTCAGAATGTCGCTTACCAATAACGACCGCTGGCAGCTGGTGAGGCTGACTTCGGATTACAATATGACAATGGCGAGCAGCTCTCAATACTATAATCCGGCGCCTGTGAAAGTGGAGCGCTTCATGTTAAGCAGCCTGGGTGCATGGATGAATACCCGCGGCCTCTGGCCGAATGCGCCGGCCGGGGAGGACCTCGATATTGTCGAATGGCGGCATTTAGCTGCCATGGCGCGCGACAGCTACGTACGTGTGGTTTATAAGGGATTTTTATTCCCTACAGGGCACGGCGCCACTTTGGTAAAGGTTACGGAACGCAAAGTACAACCGGTACCGGCCGGAAGTAGCCTGACAGGCAATACGGCTGCCTACCTGCGCCAGCGTTTTTTTATCGTTGTAAGACAGCCGTTAAAAACATATCCCGCCCACGCTTCACAACCAAACCAGGGGCGGCAATGGCCTTTTAACAGTGTACGCATAACCACTCTGGTTACGCCATCACTGGATGACCCCACCATGACAGGGGAAGCCTATGACCTGGTGGGGCAGGGACAAAAAGCTTTCTGGCCCAGGGTAGCCGGCAAGGACTACCTTTTCCACATGGTAGCAACAGACAGCGATGGTCAGATATCGGAATTCACCAGCCCGCTGGCTTTCATATCTTCCACCCTGCAGCAGCCGGAGGATGTGAGTGTGTTCCTGCAGCCTGCCGTTAATGCCTATAACAGCTCTACAGCCAATGAAAACAGGCGGCAGAGGTCTCTGCAGGGGCAAAAGGTAGCCTTTGCACCAAGCTCCATTAAGGAGGGAATCCCTGACGGAAAACATGGTGATACCAGCGCAGAGGTGAAAACGATAACCCTGGGCGCAACCCTGCCGGTTCCATCCAGTGTCAGCTTGCCGGATGACCAGCCGCGCTTCTTCCCCACCTGGCAGGAAGCCGAAGTGCGCCTGCCGGGCGCGGAACAGGCATCGGGAAAAGCCCTGTCAGACCCGGTGGTAATCGAGCTGCATCCGCAATACCTGGCCAACGGCTTTCAAGCGACTGCCAACCCGGCTTATATCTGGGCAAAACTGAAGGCAAAGGTCGATTTGAGTTTCGACGGGTCGGGTGATAAGTCCGGAGCGTTAGTTACCCCCAATATGCAGATCAGCGGACTTTCACGCAATAAGGGAGTAGTAGCCGGGCCGATAGATACCATCCCCACCGATTTCGACCCGAATCAATTTTTCAACGGCGCCAAGATACTGGGCGGAATATTACTGGCGGAAATAATTCAGGCTGCCAATCTCGGTGACGGACGTAAGACTCCCCGCATTACAAACAACGTTGTTTATCCCGGGGGAAACAACAGTCTTCCTCCACAGGCGGTGGAAACGCGCCTGGACTGGTATCCGGACGTCAAGGGCGACCCGCTGCATATCTTCGAGCCTTCCGGCTCAACCCGCCTGGAGGTAAAAGGTATCTTTGTTACTCCTATCGACCCGCCGGCAGAACCAACGTATGATATCACCGGCGACCTGCGTAATTTCTGGATTAATATGATCGGAACGGGAAGCTACCTTTTCCTGAGGTTCCATTTTTCAAAAATAGTGTTTACGGCAAAAACCGGCAAGAAGCCCGATGTGGATGTCGATATCGATGAAACCGAATTTGCAGGGCAGCTGGAATTCGTCAATCCGCTGAAAAACTTTATGGAAAAACTGGGCTCCGGGATGAATCTGGATATTACTCCCACCCGGGTGAGCCTCGGTTTAACCCTGCCCATTCCCAACGTTACGGTCGGTATAGTTGCCATTCAAAATATGCATCTGGGCTTCAAGCTGGTCCTTCCGTTTACCGGGGAACCGGCACGGGTAAGGTTCAATTTCTGTGAAAGAGAAAAACCCTTCCTGTTAACAGTCTTTGCCATCGGCGGCGGCGGTTTCTTTGCTATCGAAGTGGGACTGGATGGGGTGGAAAGGTTGGAGGCCTCGCTGGAGTTCGGAGCCAGTATGGCGCTCGACCTCGTAATCGCCAGCGGCAAGGTCTATATCGCAGGCGGTATTTACTTTGAGATGGAAAAGGTCGGCCAGCCGGATGAAACCATCAGCCTAACCGCTTATATCCGTATGGGCGGTTCTCTCAAGATACTGGGGCTGATAACACTTTCGGTCGAATTTTATCTAGGTTTGACCTTCCAGAAGCCGCCCAACGAGCTGTGGGGTCAGGCGAAGTTAACTGTCAAGATTGAAATACTGTTCTTCAGCGCCAGCGTCGAGCTCTCGGTTGAACGGCGCATCGCCGGCGGTGACAGCGGCGGCAGCAGCGGGCAACCACTTTCCGCTGAGTGGGACGGGTCTCGAAAGGGGAATCTGTCCAAACTGAAGGCTGCGCCTGGCGGCGGAAACTTCGAAGACCTGATAAACGAAGATGAATGGGCTGAATATGCAAAAGCTTTTGCCCAACTTGCCATATAGGCAAAGGAGCAAGGAGATAAGCTATGAAAACTCAGAAAATTACATGGACTGCCCTTCCCAACGGAACGTTTCAGTATGTGGATGGAACCAGCCTGAGATTGTCGGTTTATGTCTCGCCTCGCCTGGAGTCCGATGACAAAAACGACACTCTGGCATCATTCCCCGATTTTCTGGACTGGCCGGCTACATTGTTTCCTGATGATGACCGCCGGGAGGTAATTTTCCACGTACAGTTCGGCAGCGGGAATCCGATTCAAGCAACCATAGTCAGCGATTTGCCCAGCTCCGAGCTGTGGCGTTCGCTTTTTGACGATAACACCCGAATCGAACCATATGAAATGAAGGATTTTAAAGCTATGCCCATCCAGTCTTTCCCGGTAAAAAATATCCAGTCCTTTTTCAAGCAGCAATACGTCGATTTGGCTACCGCTTCCGGAGAGGATTTCCCGTCGGCGGATGCACTGGTGAAAAATTCGGGAGCCCCTTTCCGTCCGCTGGCTCTCTCATACAGGGAAAATAACGAAGAGCAGTTAACATCCGAAATTATGAATGAACTCAAAAGATACGGCTTCATTTCAGCCGGCAGCATTAGCGACCCGGATGAAATTACCAAATCATTTTTGCAGGTGAAGCTCTTCCATAAGCCGTTTACTGCTAAAAGAATAGAAATACAGCCGCCCGCTATCGATTTTCATAAAGCGGTATCGCTTCTAGCGGATTACCCGTATCTTATGAAACGGCTCGGGCTGGTTTACGACCTGGAGATACCGGTACCGTTGCGCACGGCTTCCGAGAACACCGTACAGGTTATAGCAACCTGGATGCCCAGATTGTCAGATGTAGCAACTGTCAATGTTCCTAACTGGGATAAAAAGATGCCAACCCGCTGTTACGTCAGCGCGAATTCCTTTTATGCCTTACCCAGAGTCGGCAATCCCGAGCTTGTTGACGGCATGCTGCCGTTTGAAGATAAGCGGCGCTATGAGGTGACTACTTTAGATATCGATGGCTCCGCGGTAAAAACGCTTAATTTTGCAGGCAACCTGTACATGGCGCGCGTCTTGCGTAAAACCGCCGATACCCCGGAAAACTCCTCTGTCCCGGCACTGCGTGCCGCCGGTATCTCGGTGGCCAGAATAGACAAAGCCGAACAAACCCATGCCACTTTTGTAAAACAGGATGAACTGAACGAGAATCTTGCAGGCGGCGACGATATTATCCTTGATGCGGAGGACATCACGCGCGGTTTTGCAGTAGATGTTTGGGATTCTCTTACGAAAGGCTGGCACTCCCTTTGCCGGCGTAACGGCACGTACGAATTTCTTAAATCTGCGCCGGCGATTGTAGAAAAACACGAGGATGAAGGCTGGATATCGCAGGGGGTTACGTCTGCCGCTGATGATTCATCCGATAACCTGCGCCAGAGTGAATCCCTTTTCCACTGGTACGGGTGGAGCCTTTCCGTTCCCCAGCCGGGCAAGACCATCGACCCTGACGGTAATCCGGCTTATACCGGCAGTGAAATAGACCCTGATTTTGAGCTTGGTGTGACTTTCAAAACGGTGCCGGGCTCGCTTCCCAGGCTGCGCTACGGTGTAACCTACAGAATGAGGGCAAGAGCGGTAGACCTGGCCGGAAATCGCCTGGATATTAACGATAAATCACTGGCGGACGATAAACATGCCAGCGAGCCGCTTGTTTACGGACGCTTCGAGCCGGTACCGCCGCCGGTGACAGTAATGCGCAAACCGATTACCGAAGGGGAGTCGGTGGACCACATCGTCATACGCAGTAATTACAATACGCCTTTCGAAGCCATAAGCGAACGCCATATCGTTCCCCCCAAGACTTCGCAGACGATGGCGGAAGAGCACCATCTCTTCGACGACCCGGGAAGCGGGCTGGTTGATAAAAATGCATACAGCGTGATTGTTCCCCGGGAAAGCGGAATCATTACCGGCAAGCCGGATATAGAAAATCACGACCTGCCCTATGTGGATGAAGATGAGCTGGAGTTACCCTATCTGCCGGATTTATTCTCGCGTAAAGCCGTATTCAACGGGTTTCCCGGAGTAGCAGGTGCATATCCGGTGAGCTTCGGCTACTCGGAAGGGGCGCGCTGGCCGGATGCTCTGCCTTTCCGCTTAATCATGGCGGAAGGCGATACCCCCAAAGTCAGCTTCCATGATGGCGCAAGGGTACTTGAAGTGCTTTTGCCCAAGGCGGAGGTCGCCAGGGTAAAACTGGCTTCGGGAATGTTCAAGGATGATGTTATGCAGATGGGCTTGATTCAGTGGATTTTAGAAGCGGGGAAGGATGAAAATCCCTCTCTGGTTCTGGCAGTCGAAGGCAGGCACTGGATGCTGACACCCTATCGCATTTTGACCCTTGTGCATGCGGTCAGGCAGCCTTTGCTCACCCCGGAATTCGACCAGTTTTTCGTCTCCCGCAGTATCGGTCAGACGTTTGCCAACCTGCAGGACCGCGTAATGAGAGTCAGCCGCAAGAGTACGGTGAAGCTGGATATCATAGCCGACTGGACGGAGAACATCGACCCGCTGGGAGAAACCGGCCCGAGGATGCTCACTATCAATGCCAGACCATTCGATTTTCCGGTCGACCAGACTCTTAAAGAGGGAGAGGCTCAAGACAGGCTGTATGTCCATGGCAGACACGAATTCGGCGATACCAAATACCGCAGAGTAACTTATTCCGCTATTGCCACAACCCGCTTTGCCGAATACTTCCGCAAGCGTATTAAAGATGCAAGGCTGACCGCAGACAGTCCGTTTGCCCTTTCGAGCGAAAGGCTGGTGGAGGGTTCGGAGACGGTGCGCCTGGCCGATAATACTGCCAGCTATAAGCTTTATGATGCCAGAAACAAATCCGGGGATTATGTAATGGATTATAACGGCGGCACCATACGCCGTACCAAAGCCTCCGAAGCGCCGAGCGCTATTCCGCAGGATACCAATCTCGAAGTAACCTTTATAGAGCAGCCGATTACACGCGAAATGGAAAACCCGCGCACTCTGGATGTCCTCAGTACGGCAAGGCCGGCCGCACCCAAACTGCTCTATATCGTGCCGACCTTCTCATGGCAAGCTGGTCTTTCCGGCAAGGGGGATGGCACTATCGAGAGCAAGCGCACCGGCGGCGGCCTCAGGATTTACCTGGAAAGACCGTGGTACACCTCCGGAGACGGGGAACTGCTGGGCGTGGTTCTCTGGCCGGGACCATCCAGCATCTCGATTTCGAAAAACCCGGAACATGAAAAAATCAAGCCCTTCGTTACCCAGTGGGGGCTCGACCCGGTATTCCTTTCGGGGCCGATAGTTGCCCTGCCGACGCTGGATGCCTTCAAGCTTTCCAAACAGGAGCATAAAGCTTCCGGGTTGGTACTGGAGGAGGTTCCCGATGACAATTTGAAGGTAAATATTGCCGGTCATGAAGTGGCTTACGACAGCGAGCGCAAATTATGGTACTGCGATATGCAAATCGATGCCGGCAGCACCTATTACCCGTTTATACGCCTGGCGCTGGTGCGTTACCAGCCGCACTCTCTGGCGAGGGCGGTTACCGGTCCCGATACGGTGATAGACCCCGGCGGCAACAATGTGCACCTCTCCCGTGTCGTGCTGGCGGATTTCATCCAGCTTGCACCCGACCGCTTTGCCAGTGTCGCCCGCAGCGCTGCCGCTTCCAATGCGAGACATATAACGGTAAGCGGATTGAGCTACAGCAAGGTTGGCGGCTATGAAGGTCGTGCGGTAATCGAAGCCAGCCTGGAAAAAATACGGGAAGGGTTTGACCCCGAGGTAGCCGGAGAACTGGCATGGGAGCCGCTGAACTGGAATCCGGTAGCGCTTGCCTACCAGAATGTAAAAGAGCTGGACGGAACTTCCACCTGGTCGGGCGATATCACCCTGCCGGATACCAAGAATACCTACCGTTTGGTCATCAAGGAATTCGAAATCTTTAACATACCCGGACTGCTTCCGATAATCCAGCGCCGCCTTGTTTATGCCGATACGATCGTGCTGAGGCCGTAGATTATCGGAGGATAGCAATACGTTAGCAAAAACAGAAAAAGCCCCCGAGTTTTCATTGCTCAAGGGGCTTTTTAGCTTCAAAAAGTGGTACCCCTGGTGAGAGTCGAACTCACGACACGCGGTTTAGGAAACCGCTGCTCTATCCACTGAGCTACAGGGGCATAGCGATACATCGTAATTATTAAAGATACCAACAGAAATTGTATCAATAAAGCTGTTATTTGGCAACTGGAAACCGAATCTTGATTGCTCGCCGGTTTTTACTCTTTGCGTTATATATTCCTTTCTTATAGCCTGCCGGATAATAGGGGCAAGCCCGTTTTTGCGCTCCGGACGGTAAAATACTGGACTTTAGTACCATTTTCCGCCAAAAAACTATTGACATCAGGCATAAACAGTAGTACCTTCAAATAAGGATTTATTCTCTTTCCTATCCTGTCATCCCAATTATTTAGAAAACGGGAGGATAAATAACAAGTGAAAAAGCTATATTTTCTATCGCTTTGCCTCCTGCTTCTGTTTGCCTTCCCGTCATCCGCCGTTTCAGCCGCTGAAGGGTCATTTGCCACTGAAAACCCGGTCACTGTCAGGGTCGGTATATATGAAAACGCCCCCAAGATATTTACCGATGAGGATGGTAATGCCTCCGGATTCTGGGCTGAAATAACCGAGTATATCGCACAGCAAGAGGGCTGGGATATCGAGTGGGTGCACGGCAGCTGGGAAGAATGCCTGAATATGCTGGCAAACGGTGAAATCGATATTATGCCCGATGTCGCCTATACCGAAGCGCGCGCTCTTCTGTACGACTTTTCCGAAGTGTCCGTGCTTACAAGCTGGTCGCGTATTTATTCCGGCAACGGTGTCGATATCGGCTCCATCCTCGACCTTGAAGGGAAGACCATTGCGGTCTTGAGGGGAAGCGTCAATGTAGAAGGCCCCGAAGGTATCAAGGCGCTGGTTGCCGCTTTTCATATAAACTGTTCTTTTGTCGAGCTAAACAGCTATATCGAGGTATTCGAACTGGTATCTGACGGTGGGGCGGATGCCGGAGTTGTCAGCAAGGATTTCGGTAATAACCATCAAGAAGCGTATGATGTCCGCCAAACCCCCGTCATATTCCAACCTTCCCAGATTTATTTTGCCTTTACGATGGATAATCCTTTAAATGCTTATCTAATCGAGACAATCGATACCGATATCGGGGAATTGAAAGACGATAAGAATTCCGTTTATTACCGGGCATTGGAGAAATGGTTCGGTGGCGCCGTAGAAAAAAATGTCATCCCCGACTGGATTTGGTGGGTTGCCGGCGGATTGCTGTTATCGATACTTCTGCTTGGCGGGGGCAGTTTTATTCTGCGCTCTCAGGTCAACGCCAGAACAAGGGAGTTGACGGAGGAAGTCATCAAGCGCAAGCAGGCAGAGGAAGACTTGAGACAATCATACGGGAAACTTGAGGTACTGGTGAAAGAGCGCACAAGCGAACTGAAGGAGAAAAGCGATGCGCTGGAAGAAGCCAATGCCCATCTGCAGGAAGTGAACCGCCATAAATCGGTGTTTCTGGCTAATATGAGTCATGAACTGAGGACTCCGTTGAATTCCATCATAGGCTACACCAGGTTGATGTATGACGGTCTGGAGGGCGATATCAATGAAGAACAGAAGCAGGACCTGCTGGCTGTTTACAACAACGGCAAGAACCTCCTGGAGTTGATAAACGGACTGCTCGACCTTTCCAAGATCGAGGCGGGCAAGATGGTAATGGCATACGAAGTATTTCCTGTATCCAATCTGGTAAAAGAAATAATCGCGACTATAGAGCCGTTAGCCAAAGAAAAAGAACTGACACTGACGCACTATGTAGACCCGGTGATTGATAACATTTATGCCGACAGGGCTAAAATCAGGCAGGTGTTATTGAATATACTGGGGAATTCGGTTAAGTTTACACTTCAAGGCAGTGTCAAACTGGATATAACCGCCGATGAAGACAATTACATCTTCTCGGTGAGCGATACCGGTATCGGAATCGAAAAAGAGAACCTGGAAGTTATCTTCGACAGCTTTGTTCAGGTCGGCCCGGCGCAAATAGCCGGATATGCCGGTACCGGTCTGGGGTTGGCTGTCTGCAGGCAGTTTATCGAAATGCAGGGCGGCAGGATATGGGCCGAGAGCGAGTTGGGAAAAGGAAGCAAGTTTATCTTCACGCTGCCTGTGAACAAGAAAATAATTCTGAATCGTTGAATCGAGGGGGACAAATTATATGGAAGCGGAAAGCAAGGCAAAGAAAATACTGGTTGTCGAAGATAATGACGACGGCAGGCGATTGGTTTCAAAGGTTTTGAAAATGCACGGCTATCAGGTTACAGGAGTGGCTACAGGTGAGGATGCCATAGTTAAAGCGCAATCCGAACTTCCCGATCTTATCCTGATGGATATCAGGCTACCCGGCGGTATCGACGGACTCGAAGCTACCAAACGTATAAAATCCGAACCTCAAACAGCGCATATAACTATTCTGGCGCTGACTGCCAGTGTCAGGCCTGAAGATGTGCAGGCGGCTCTGGATGCCGGATGTAGCGGTTTTGCCCGCAAGCCGATAGACATAGATGAACTGCCTAAACAGGTAGAGGAGTATATTAAACGTAATCCATAAACAGAGTGGTGCTATTATTAAAATACCGCATCGCGGGGAGAAACAGATATGAAAATATTGATAGTCGAAGATAATGAAGACAGCCGTAATTTGTTATCGAAACAGCTGCGTGCTTACGGGCATGAGGTAGTATCGGCAAATAACGGGGTCGAAGCTTTAAAACAGGCCCTCGAAGATGCGCCCGACGTACTGGTGAGCGATATCCAGATGCCTGAGATGGACGGCTATCAGCTATGCCGTGAGTGGAAACAAAACGACAGGCTCAAAGATATCCCCGTTGTTTTCTATACAGCCACCTACACATCCCCGGAGGATGAAAAATTTGCCTTGAATCTCGGCGCCGCCGCCTTTGTAAGAAAGCCGACCGAACCGCATGTGCTGGTAAAAATACTATCCGAGATAATCGAAAGAGCCGCTTCGGGTCTTTTATCCGCTCCTGCGGGAAAGCTGCTCGAGCAGTATGAATACCTTGAAGAACACAACAGGCGACTGGTTACCAAATTGCAGAAAAAAATCGAAGATTTGAACTTGGAGGTCAGTGAACATAAAAAAACGGAAACTGCCCTTCGTGCAAGCGAAGAACGCTTCCGCGGCACCCTGGATGCCATGTTGGAAGGTTACCAGATAATCGGCTACGATTGGCGCTATTTATATATCAATCCCGTTGCCGCCGCTCAGGGACACTATGAGCGGAACAGGTATTATGAACATACGATGATGGAGTTATATCCCGGCATCGAAAAGACGGAAATGTTTCAGGCAATCCAAAAATGCATGCAGGAAAACCGTCCGGATAGAATCGAGAATGAATTCACCTACCCCGACGGCACTAAAAGCTGGTTCGACCTTAGTATCGAGCCCGTTCCGGAAGGGGTTCTTGTTCTCTCAGTGGATATCAGCGAGCTTAAAAAAGCGGAATCGGATATCATTAGAATAAACCGCATGCTGAGAACCATCAGCGAATGCAATCAGCTCCTTGTGCGCGCAACCGATGAGCAGGAACTGCTTGACAAGATATGTGATTTAGTCGTCAGATCGGAGGGTTTCCCGCTGGCGTGGGTTGGGTTTGCCGAAAATGATGCAGATAAAACGGTACGACCTGTTGCCTTTGTGGGAAGTGTCTCGGAGTATCTGAATAACCTGAAAATCAGCTGGGCCGATAACGAATTCGGCAGGGGGCCTGTAGGGGTAGCTATCAGGACAGGTAAAACCTGTATTGCCCGTCTTGGTACCGCCGGTTCGGATTTTCCACGCTGGCACGCTTTAGCGGAGCAATACGGGTTTAATTCTTCGATTGCACTGCCGCTTATTTCAGATGGGAACACTATTGGTTCGCTCAATATATACGCCAAGGATGAGTTCGCTTTTAACGAGGAACGGGTTAAGCTGCTTAAAGAGTTGGCGGATGACCTGGCATACGGTATTGCCGTATTACGCAGGCGGCATGAACTGGATATTGCCACCGAAAATCTGGCACGCTCCGAGAAAAAATACTCTACACTTGTAGAACAGAGTAACGACGGCATAATCATAATTAAAGATGGAGTAATCAAGTTTGCCAACCGGGAAATGATAAGAATGACAGGGTTTACTTTCAAAGAAACAATAGGTAAACCTCTGATTGATTTTGTTAGTCCCCGCTATAAAGAGCTTGTTTCCGAAAGATATACAAGAAGAATGGCAGGTGAAGATGTTCCGAACAGATATGAAATAGAAATCAACAGAAAGGACGGCAACATTATCCCGGCTGAGATAAATGCATCTATTATAGAACACGAGGACTGTCTGGCCGATATGGCGATAATCCGCGATATAACCGAGCGTAAAGAAGCTGAAGAAGCGTTGAAAGAAAGCGAGTCGAAATACCGCTTGCTGGTGGAGAACATACCGGTTGGTGTGGCAATTATGCGCGGTGCCAAAATTCTGTTTACAAACAGTCAGAACGAACAAATGTCCGGTTATACGATTGAAGAACTCAAGAATATTAATCCGTATGATGTCATTTATGAAGAAGACCGGGCAAGAGTTACCGAATATGCCGCTATGAGGGCGCGGGGCGAACCTGCCCCCGGCAGTTATGATGTCAGGATTATACATAAAGACGGAAGTCTGCGCTGGTTGAGGCGTAGTGTTGTACGCATCGACTGGCTGGGAGAGAAAGCTTCGCTAATAATAGATGCCGATATTACCGAGCGCAAAAAAGCGGAGGAAGCTTTAAAAGAGAGCGAGGAACGCTTCAGGCAGGTAGCCGACAGCGCGGACGAATGGATATGGGAAGTAGATGCCGATGGGGTGTATACCTATTCCAGCCCGGCTGTCGAAAGAATCCTCGGCTATACTCCCGAAGAGATTATAGGCAAGAAACATTACTATGACCTCTATCCCGCGGATGTCAGAGAAGAATTTACAAAGACGTCTATGGCGGTTGCCGAACAAAAACAATCTTTTAGCAGTTTTGCTAATCCCAATGTTCATAAAAACGGCAGTATCGTTATTCTGGATACAACTGCCACTCCTGTCCTCGATAAAGAGGGTAATCTGCTGGGTTATCGCGGGGTGGATATGGACATCACCGAACGTAAGAAGGCGGAGCAAGCGCTGAAAGAGAGCGAAGAGCGTTACCGCACATTCGCCGAGAGCACGCATGAAATAATACAGAGTATCGATACCGATGGAAGTATTCTCTTCGTAAACAAAGCCTGGCATGATATTTTGGGGTATTCGGAGGAAGACCTCAGTACCATTTCGCTTACGGATATAATACATCCCGATTCGATGGAACACTGCAACAACATGTTTCGGGAAGTTATGTCGGGGAAATCGTTTCCCTTTGTAGAGGCAAAATTTAAGAAAAAGGACGGCAGCATCGTTTATGTAGAAGGCAGCGCCGCGCCGAGGTTTTTGGGAGATAAAGTTATCGCCACACAGGGATTTTATGCCGACGTTACCGAGCGCAATAAGGCAGAGGAAGCGCTCAGGCAGGAGAAAGACTATGCCCAGAGTATAGTCAACACCGCACAGGCGATTATTTTAACACTGGATACCAAAGGGCGAATTGTCGATTTCAATCCGTATATGGAGGAAATTTCAGGATATACCATTGAAGAAGTCAGGGGTAAAAACTGGTTGAATACTTTCCTCCCCGAAAGAAACCGGCAGAAAACCAGGGAATTGTTTTCAACTGCTATCGGCGGCAGGAAAACGGCGGGGAATATAGATATAATCGTTACCAAAAACGGGGAGGAGAGATTTATCGATTGGCACGATACAACTGTCAAGGATAAAGACGGAAAGATCATTGGTCTACTGGCTGTCGGGCAGGATATAACCGACCGCAATAAGGCTGAGGAAGCGCTGAAAAAGAGCGAGGAGCGGTTTAGGATTGCGCAGGAAATGTCTCCCGATGGATTCACCATTCTTCATCCCTTGCGAAATGAAAAAGGTGAGATTGTTGACTTTACATGGATTTACGAAAATCAGGCAATCGCACGTATTAATGGAACAGATCTGGAAGAAATAAAAGGCAAGCGGCTGCTTGACTTATTTCCAACTCATAAAACCACATCTGTATTTGAAACATATATCCATGTAGCCAATTCTGGAAAGCTACGGATAATAGAAGAAGTATATGTTGGAGAGATTATCTCAAGGCCGACATGGCTTCGTATGGTGATTGTATCGATGGGTGAAGATATTGCAATTCTTGCACAAGACATCACCGAGTCCAAGAAATCGCAGCAAGCCTTGGAAGAAGCCGAGACCCGCAGGCGCATACTCCTCGAGCAATCGAGGGATGGCATTGTCATCCTCAATCAGGAAGGCGGAGTACAGGAAGCTAACAAACGTTTTGCCGAGATGCTCGGTTATTCCACTGAGGAAGTGCTCAAGCTTCATGTATGGGATTGGGAATATCAATCGTCACGAGAAGAGGTTATCGAAGTATTGAAAGGCGCCGATGAAAAGGGCGACCATTTCGAGACGAAACACCGCCGCAAAGACGGCAGCATCTATGATGTCGAGATAAGCACCAACGGCGCCATTTTTGCCGAACAGAAATTAATCTTCTGTGTTTGCCGCGATATAACGGAGCGTAAAGAAGCAGAGGGAAAAATACGAATCAGCGAAGAGAAATACCGCACCCTGTTCGAGACGATGGCTCAGGGTGTCGTATATCAGAACAGGGAAGGCAAGATAATCTCGGCCAATAGAGCTGCCGAGCACATACTGGGGCTGACGCTGTCACAAATGCAGGGGAGAACCTCGTTCGACCCGCGCTGGCATGCTGTTCACGAAGACGGCTCTCCCTTTCCGGGAGATGAACATCCGGCTGTGGTCTCCTTAAAAACCGGTAAGGCAGTAAGGGATGTAGTGATGGGCGTCTTCAATATCAAGGAGAAAGGCTATCGCTGGATAGTTATCAATGCCATACCACAGTTCAGGGAAAACGAAAAAGAAGCGTACCAGGTATATACTACCTTTAACGATATTACGCAAATCAAACAAATAGAGAAGGCATTAATCCAGTCCGAAAGCAAGCTTCGCGAATCGCTGGATAGCTGGGAAACAACCTTTAACTCAATGAGCGATGCTATCTGTCTGCTGGCTTTGGATGGTACCATAGTCCGCTGTAATCAGGCGATGAATGAGCTGGTCGGAAAACCGGGAGAAAATATAATGGGGCAAAAGTGTTACAAGCTGGTGCATGGTTCGGAAAATCATATAGAAGGATGCCCCCATTTAAAGATGTTAGAAAGCGGGCACCGGGAAGCATTCGAATGCATGGTCGGAGATAAGTGGTTCTATACCGTAGTAGACCCGATATTCGATGATAAAGGGGCAATAACCGGTTCGGTGCACATTATGGAAGATATCACGGAACGCAAGAAGATGGAAGAAAGGATGATAATGACCGACCGCCTGGCATCCATCGGGGAGCTTTCTTCCGGTATCGCTCACGAACTTAATAATCCGCTCACCAGCGTTATCGGTATCATTCAATTGCTAATGGAAAGAGACGATATCCCCGATGAGATATTAAAAGACCTGCAACTGGTTAATAGTGAAGGACAGAGGGCAGCCAGGGTGGTTAAAAACCTGCTTGTTTTTGCCCGCAAGCATTCGAATCAGGTACAACTGTCGAGCATCAACCAGGCTGTCGAAAAAGTACTCGAGTTGCGGGCATACGACCAGAAGGTTAACAATATCCAGGTTATCAGGGATTTCGCCCCCGACCTGCCTCAGATAGTAATGGATTACTTCCAGATTCAACAGGTATTTCTGAATATCGTTATTAATGCGGAATTCGCCATGAAAGAAGCGCACAATGAAGGGACGCTTGTCATAAAAACCGAAACGGTGGGAGAAATGGTCAGGGTATCTTTCAAGGACGACGGTCCGGGTATCTCCGGGGAGAATCTGAAACGTATATTCAACCCGTTCTTTACCACCAAGGAAGTGGGCAAAGGCACCGGTTTGGGGCTGAGCATCTGTCATGGTATAATCTCACAACATGGCGGTAATATTTATGCGGAGAGCGAATCGGGAAAAGGCGCTACATTCGTGATTGAATTGCCCATAAATCCACCGGAACAAATCGAGGGAATGAGTAATGACGTCAATTCATAACCATCAGTGGGAAATTCTGGTTGTCGATGACGAAGAAGTTATCAGGCGTCTTCTGTGCCATAAGCTGAAGTCCGAAGGCTACACATGTGTGGAAGCGGGGGGCTTGCGGCAGGCAATGGAAAAGATGCATGAAAGACCAGCCGACCTGGCAATACTGGATATCATGATGCCCGGCGGTTCCGGGGTCGAACTGCTGCCTGAAATAAAGAAAAATTATCCGGATACCATAGTTATAATGGCGACCGCTGTCGGCGATGCCGAGACCGCTATCAAATGCGTCAGGCTGGGCGCTTATGATTATTTCACCAAGCCGTATAATCTGGATGAAGTAGCATTGAGCGTCGCCCGTGCGCTGAATACGCGCAGGCTGGAACTGGAAGTTCTGGATTACCAGCAGCACCTGGAAGAGAAAGTGAAAGTACAGGCGGATAAAATCCGCGACTCTTTCATGAACGCGGTTACGGCGCTGGCTCTGGCGCTGGATGCCAAAGACGAATACACCAGCGGGCACTCGGGGCGTGTTTCCGAGATTTCTGTAATTATCGCAAAGGAACTTGGTATGCATGACAGCACCCTTGAGAATATCAGGTTAGCCGGTCTGATTCACGATATCGGCAAAATCGGGGTAAAGGAAGCGGTACTTAACAAACCGGGTAAGCTAACTCCGGAAGAATTCGAGCATATCAAGACGCATCCGGCAATCGGCGAGCGTATCTTGAAACCGATAGTTGAGGAACAGGATATTCTCGATATGGTGCGCTTACACCACGAGCGTTTCGACGGCAGGGGCTATCCCGATGGACTATCCGGTGAGCGGATTCCGCTGGGAGCGGCGATTATGGCGCTGGCGGATGCCTTTGATGCCATGACCAGCGACCGCCCGTACCGCAAATCATTGGGGAATACCGTAGCAGTCGAGGAAATTAAAAAGGGTTCCGGAACCCAGTTTGTTCCCGATGTAGTCGAGGCGTTCCTGAGGGTGGAAAGAATAATTGCAGCGGATGATGTTATTTCCTGATTATCCGATTGTCAGTCCAGCTGTATTTATAAAAAGGATTTCATCTTCATCCGGCAAAAAATTTCCCCCAACCGGCTTTTAGAATGTATAATCTATCATGCTTTTTATTCTAATCGTTTCAGGTAAATATGCTGAATATAAGTAATCTCTCCAAGTCGTTCGGACTGCGCACTCTTTTTTCCGGTTTAACCTTGGCTGTCGGTGAACGCGACCGTATTGCCGTGCTCGGCCCTAACGGCTCGGGCAAAACGACGCTGTTCGAGATAATAGCGGGCAGTATTACCCCCGATGAAGGCATAATCACGCGTCAACGAGGAATGACGGTCGGTTATCTGAAGCAGGACGTAGAGCCTTTTTCAAACAAACTTTTACTGGAAGAGGTTGCCGGTAGCTGTGAAAAAACCAGAGCAGTGAAAGCACACATCGATTCAATAGTACTTCAACTGGAATGCGTCTCAGATAACGATAAAAAATCTGCTCTGCTCGATGAACTGGGGGAGTTGCAGCAGAGATACGAACTGCTCGGCGGAAACGATGTCGAACATCAGGCTGAAGTTATCCTCTGCGGCCTCGGTTTTTCGGAAACCGATTTTTATCGTCCCTTGAGCCAGTTCAGCGGCGGCTGGCTGATGCGGGCAGCTTTAGCCCGGCTGCTTGTCATCAGTCCCGACCTGCTCCTTCTGGATGAGCCTACCAATCACCTCGACCTGGAATCATGCATCTGGTTCGAGAACTACCTGATGCGCTACGAGGGAGCGGTGCTTTTAACGTCTCACGACAGGTCTTTCTTGAACAAGGTAACCAACAAAATACTGGCAATCGAAAACGGCAAACCGGTGCGTTTCAACGGCAATTATAACGGCTATATAGAAATGCGGCAGAACG
This sequence comes from Dehalococcoidales bacterium, assembly GCA_028707255.1. GTDB lineage: Bacteria > Chloroflexota > Dehalococcoidia > Dehalococcoidales > UBA5627 > UBA5627. Next base: position 29,503 of record JAQTUQ010000001.1, on the reverse strand, counting down.
AGTTGGAAAAACTGGAAGCGGCTGCCCAGCGGCAGGAAAAGAAAATCGCCAAAGAGATGGAGTTTGTCGACCGCTTTCGCTACAAGGCAACCAAGGCGCGCCAGGCGCAGAGCCGACTTAAAATGCTTGCTAAAATAGACAGAATCGAAATCCCCCGCGTCACCAAAAAAGTGAATTTCAGCTTTGCCGAACCGGAGCCGGGCGGACGTGAGGTTATCACTCTGAAAAAACTTCATAAGTCCTACGGAGAAAAAATCGTTTACGCGGGAATCGACCTGACCATCGAGCGCGGCGATAAGGTAGCGCTGGTGGGACCGAACGGAGCCGGAAAAACCACGCTTTTAAAAATCCTTGCCGGAGTGCTGTCTTTCGACAGCGGCGAAAGGGTATTGGGGTATAAAGTAGAAACAGCCTATTATGCCCAGCATCAGCTGGAGCTTTTAAATCCGGGAAACGATTTACTTTCCGAACTGAGGCGTGTATCTGCCGAGCCCTCCGACCAGCAGTTGCGCTCTCTTTTGGGAGCCTTCCTTTTCGCCGGCGACGATGTTTTCAAGACGGTATCGGTGCTATCCGGCGGTGAAAAAGCGCGTCTTGCCATAGCTAAAATGCTGTTGAAACCGGCAAATTTGATACTGATGGACGAGCCTACCAACCACCTCGATATCGCCTCGCGCGAGGTCTTGACCGATGCACTGGAAGAATACAACGGCACACTTTGTTTTATCACCCACGACCGGCTGCTGATTAACCAGGTAGCCAACAAGATAATAGAGGTAAAAAACGGCAATCTTAAAACCTACCTCGGGGATTACGATTACTATATCGAAAAAAAGGAAGAAAACGAGGCCGCTGTCACTCAGTCTTTCGATAATAAGCTGAAGTGTGCTTCCGACGATATAAAACGGCGCAAGAACGAGGAAGCCAGGCTGCGCAACGACTATTTTCGCAGGTCTAAACCGGTCAAGGACGAAATCGAAAAGGTCGAGAATGAAATCTCTCGACTCGAAGATGAAAAAGCCGACCTCGAAGCCCTGTATGCCGATGAGACGAAATGCGGTGACGGTACAGTCATGGTCGAAGCGACAAAAAGGCATCAGCGGGTGCTGGAGTGCATTAAAGAACTGGAGAGCCGCTGGGAGGAGTTGAGCCGGCAGGATGAAAATATGAAGCGGGAGATTGCAGAAGCATTGCGCTCTCTGCAATAGCGTGGAACTATGAAAAATAAGAGACGCATAATATTAGCCTCGTCATCCCCGCGCAGGAAGGAACTGTTGGAGAATACCGGGCTTTGTTTTGAGGTCGATGCTGCAAGTTGCAGCGAAAACCTGTCTTCGGGGTTGGAACCTCACAAACTGGCGACTAAAATCTCACTCGAAAAAGCCCAATCGGTCTGCGGCAAGTATTCGGATGCCATAATAATCGGGGCGGATACCATCGGCGTGCTCGACGGCAGGATAATCGGCAAACCGGGTACGGCGGAAGAAGCCCGCAAAATGCTGAAATCCATCGGCGGCAAATGCCATTTGGTAATTACCGGGTACAGTATCATAGATACCGCAAGCGGCAAAACCGTATCCGCTACGGTCGAAACGAGAGTATATATCAAAGAGCTTACACCAGGAGAAATCGATGCTTATGTAAAGACAGGGGAACCGCTGGATAAAGCCGGAGCCTATGCTATACAGGGATTGGGAGCGTTGTTCGTGAAAAAAATCGAAGGCGATTACTTCAATGTGGTCGGACTTCCCGTCCATGCGCTTATGAATGCCCTGAAGGAATTCGGTATAAAGGTACTCTAAAGGCAGACGGTAAATATTCGTATCTCATCACACAGTCAGGCGGCAGAGATTGCCACGTCCCGACAAGTCGGGACTCGCAATGACGGTAGTTTTTCCCCCACCCCGGATGCTTCGTTAGTCCCTTACGAACTCAGAATGACGGTAACTTTTACACTGTCATTGCGAGATTTCCCGAAAGGAAAACGTGGCAATCTTTACCGAATAGTGCTCCTGTCTCTCATGGCAGTACAATATAACTAATTGGGATTTCCGCTCGTCCTGAGTCTATCGAAGGATTTCAACGGAAATCTTAATCAATATAATAATGCCGTTATGGTTCGACAAGCTCACCACGAACGGCTTTTAGTCTTGCCACGAACGGCTTTTAGTCTCACCACGAACGGCTTTTAGTCTCACCACGAACGGCTTTTAGTCTCGCCACGAATGGCTTTTAGTCTTGCCACGAACGGCTTTTAGTCTTGCCACGAACGGCTTTTAGTCTTGCCACGAACGGCTTTTAGTCTCGCCACGAACGGCTTTTAGTCTTGCCACGAACGGCTTTTAGTCTCACCACGAACGATGTTAATGGTTTATCCTGTTCCTCGGATTCTTCATCCCGACAGTATAGAGGAATTTCTCGTAGTAACAGTCGGGGAATGAAAATCTATCTACCTTATTCTCTATCGGTCAGTAATCCCGCAAGCTTCAGTAACAAAACCGGAGGCGCTTTCACCGGCTACGTATCCGGTAGAAAAAGCCGCCTGCAGGTTATATCCGCCGGTCTCAGCATCGATATCCATCACCTCTCCGCAGAAATACAAACCTTTTACCAGTTTCGAGGCCATCGTGCGCGGGTCGATTTCTTTCAGAGATACCCCGCCGGCGGTCACCATGGCGGTGGAGAGCGGCAGGGTCGATTTTATATTGAAGCGCAGTGATTTTAACAACAGCAGCAATCTTTCCTTTTCCGAAGCATTGATCTGGTTGCCGCATTTATCGGGTTGAATGTGAGACATTTCAATAAACGGCTCGATAAGCTTCTGCGGCAACAGCTCTCTGAGAATATTGCGGTAACTGCGTTTGCTGTAAGTGTCGAAATCGCGTTGCAGCCTTTCGCTAAGCTCCTTGAAACTCAAAGCCGGTTTCAGGTCTATCGCCACGCTGACCGCCCCGTTTTCCAACGCTTCGCTGACGGCAAGGCTCATCAGCAATGTGATAGGCCCGCCGATGCCGAAATGGGTCATCATCATATCCCCCATACGGCTTTCGATAACCGGCAGCTTCGGGCTTTTCCCCGGAATTCCGCGCCCCGAATCCTTCAACGGAGTCATAGACGGGTCGATATCATGCGCCTCGCATTGATATGCTGTAAGGCGCACATTTTTCAGCGTTACCCCCTGCATGCTCTTTGCCAGCTCGACCTCTTCCACGACCAAAGGCACCAGCGCCGGGCGCAGAGGGACGATAGTATGATTCAAGTCCGCCGCCATACGATAGCCGTCTCCGGTTGAACCGGTAGCCGGATAGGATGCCCCTCCGGCAGCGATAATAACCGCTTTTGCCGGATACGATTGTGCGGTTGTTTTTATGCCCGTTACAATGCCGTTTTCCGTCAGGATGTCCGTAACCCTGATGCCGGTCTGCATGCGAACGCCGTTATCCGAAACATATTTCATCAATGCCTTGACGACGTCCCCGGCGTTATCGGAAACCGGAAAAATCCTGCCGCCGCGTTCGGTCTTGGTCTCGACGCCGTAACGTTTCAACAGCGCCAGCAGGTCGTCCCTGAAATATCGGTTGAATGCGTTATAGAGGAACCTGCCGTTAGCCCCGAACATCGGAATAAATTCTTCAAGCTCTTTCGAATTGGTGATGTTGCAGCGCGTCTTGCCGCTGATGAGAATTTTATTGCCGGGGGCGGCACTCTTTTCCAGTAAAAGAACATCTGCGCCCGCTTCCGCCGCCCTGCCGGCTGCCAGCATACCGCCGGCTCCGGCTCCGATAACTATTATTTGGTTACTGTCCATCAGGTATATTAGTGTACAGATTTTTAAAGTATATAACAAGAATCTCCGTAATATTGCTCCTTTTAAATGCGCCTTTGTAATTATTATTGTCTTGGTGTACAATTAAAGGAGTTTAAGTTGAGGTTATTACAGGAATTCAGAATCATGGTATATTCTCCTCCCCATTGGATGACTCAGACTCTGAACTAAAAATTTTAAGAGAGGAGGTCATTCAATGAGTTTTCAGGACAAATCAATCCAGTGTTCCGATTGCGGTGCTACATTTACTTTCAGCGCTGAAGATCAGGAGTTTTTCCAGTCAAAAGGATATACAAATGAGCCCAAGCGTTGTCATTCGTGCCGTGCGGCAAGAAAGACCGAACGTAATGGAAGCAGCAACAGCTATTCTTCATCGCGTCAGATGTATCCTACCACATGCGGCAGTTGCGGCAAAGCTACAGAGGTTCCTTTTCAACCTCGCGGCGACAAACCGGTCTATTGCAGTGATTGCTATAGAAAAGTAAGCCGCTAAACTTGTCAGTTTAAAAGAGATTAAAAAATGGGCTGGGTTCCAGCCCATTTTTGTTTTTATGCCAACATCAAACAGTACCGGCTAAAAGGTAATACAAAGGAGCCTGATGATGAGACGTCAATTAATGGATTCCCCCCGAAGGTCAAACAGGATTAATTTATATGTGGGCAATCTGGCATTGACTGTTACCGAATTTGAGTTGAAGCGGGTATTTTCGGCTTTCGGACAGGTGATTGATGTAAGTATAATGAACGATGAATATATAGGCAGCGGCCAATCTCGAAGATATGCCTATATAAAGATGGAAGAAAGAACCCAGGGTGAGGCTGCAATCCTCAATCTCAACGGTAAATCGTTAGGCGACCGCGTTATCGGTGTTATCGAAGCCCTGCCGCTTTCCCCGGCCAATGACACTCCTTCCTGTAATAAATACAGGCACAGAAGCTAGAGGGATAAAAATCGCTTTTTATCTTTATAAAAAGTTTTTCCTCTGCTATCATAATATCCATGAAAGAAAAAGAATACGTTCACGGTTATTCTGAAGTAGAATCCCGGCGGCTTTGCGACCAGGCATGTACTTTAAGTCAACTCCTTCATTGCGATTCGATTTTTAGACCCTCCGGACTGGTACTGGAAGCCGGATGCGGAACCGGAGCGCAAACCGTTATTATCGCTCCTCGAAATCCCGCTTGCAGCTTTATATCCGTCGATATTTCGGAAGACTCGCTGCGGGAGGCGCGGAAAAGAATAGAAAAAGCGAATATAGATAACGTCTATTTTCAGCATGCCGATGTATTTGCTCTCCCTTTCGAGGATGAATCATTCGACCATATATTTATCTGCTTTGTGTTGGAACACCTCGAAAAACCGATGCAGGCGCTCGAATCGTTGAAAAGGGTGCTTAAAAATGGCGGTACGATTACAGTAATCGAGGGAGACCACGGCTCCGCTTATTACCACCCGCGCAGCCCTTTCGCTCAAGCTGCAATACAGTGTCTTATCGACCTGCAAGCGCAGATGGGAGGCAATTCGCTTATCGGCCGTGAACTCTATCCCCTGCTGTCCGCTGCCGGATTCGATGACGTCCATGTTTCTCCGAGAGTAGTATACGCCGACGCCTCCCGCCCCGAAATGGTCGACGGTTTTACCAGAAAAACCTTTATTGCCATGGTAGAAGGGGTGAAAGAACAGGCAATTGCCAATCACTTAATCACCGAAGCGGATTGGAATCTCGGCATCGCCGACCTTAAACGCGCCGCCGAAGCAAACGGCACTTTTAACTATACCTTTTTTAAAGCTATTGGAAGAAAAACGTAATTTTGTTATCCTCTTTTTGGAAAACTTCTTTTGAACCCGCTAACACTCTTATTTAAAATAGTGCTATATTATATATCAGAGGTGGTAATAATACGCTGTCTCTGAATTCAAAATCGAAAACGCTGACGATACACAAGGTAGACGAAGGTATCTTCGCCGCACGTTGTTTTGCCCGCTGCATGGATTATAACTGTAAGGATTGTTGCTGTGCCCACGGTTGTTCCGTCGATATCGCCGAGATAGACCGCATTATGTCTTATAAAAGCGAGCTGGAAAAGCGACTGGGGATAAGTTCATCGAAATGGTTCACCGATAAAGTCATCGCCGATGTGGATTATCCTTCAAAATATTACAGGCGCAGCAAGCCTGTTAACGGATTCTGCGTTTTCCACAATAACAATGCGCGCGGCTGCCTGCTGCACACAATGGCGTTGGAAAAGGGCTTCGACCCGCATCTTATCAAACCGATGGTTTGCTTTCTATTTCCGATTACCTGGGATAAGGATTATCTGTTGCTGTCCGATTTTTTAAGTGAGCTCCCCTGCAAGCAAAGCGGGGATTCCGTCGTCGATGCAATCATGCCTGAACTCAGGTATTACCTGGGGGAAGAGATGGCTGATGAAATAAAAAATCTGAGTAACGGCCGGAAATAGCTGCTTTTCTAAAAAACTTTCGTCAATTTAAATCCTTTTATTCACGGTTTATTGTCATATCTCTATATTTTGTAATAATCGGTCAAGCCATAGTGACACTGAATAAAAACTGTATTATCATTTGTAACAGCAGGTAAATCATTACTGAGGAGGCACACATGATAGAGTTACCGGAAGCTTTAACCATCTCCGAACAGATTGACAGGAACTTATCCGGCAGGCTGATTGCCGGCGTAACAGCCGCGTATACCCCTCACAAGCTGGCATGGTTCTACGGCGATAAGGAAGGCTATTCAACTCTGCTGGCGGGGAAAACCGTCGGAAAAGCCGAAGCCTTCGGCGGTTTTGTTGAAATCAAAGCCGGAAATATGAATATCCTGTTCAACGACGGGGTAATCGTCAGAATGCATAAAAAAGGGGAACCCCGCCCCCCCAGGCACCAGATGCTGATCGAATTCGAAGACGGGAGTGCCCTGAGCCTTGTTGTTCAGATGTACGGCGGCATGGGCGCCTTTCCCGATGGAGAGTTGAATAATATTTATTATAGGGCGGCGAAGGAAAAACCGTCGCCTTTGTCTGCGGCATTCGATAAAAAGTATTTCGATGCGTTGATTTCTCCCCCCGAGCTTCAGAAATTAAGTCTGAAAGCTCTGATTGCCACCGAACAGAGAATCCCCGGGCTGGGTAACGGTGTCCTGCAGGATATCCTCTTCAACGCCCAAATGCATCCCAAAAAGAAAGCGAATACGCTTTCAGCGCAGGATAAAGAAGCCCTTTTCAATTCCATAAAAAATACCCTTTCCTCAATGGTGCAGCAGGGAGGCAGGGATACCGAAACCGATATATTCGGAAATGCGGGCGGCTATCAATCAATCCTTAGCAAAAATACGGTAGGTAAATCCTGTCCGTTATGCGGTACGGTAATCAGGAAAGAGGCTTACATGGGCGGCAGTGTATATTACTGCGAGAAATGCCAGGTTCTGTAAATCGGCCTTTCACTGCAATTCGCGGTATTCGGATTTTATATGAGTCTATAAAGCGAAAACCGTCCTGATTAAAATCATATAGCACAACGTTCCGCTGCTAATACTCCAGAAGATATTTCTCTTCCAAATGTGAATTGCGGCGACAACAATAACGGAAAGCAGTTCCGCCAGCCCGAACGGGAACTCAGTGAGGTCGATTAACCTCAGGCAGTAGATTACGAGAGTCGCCATAATTGCTCCTGGCAGCACTTTACCCAGATAGCTTATTAATTTGGGGACTGCTTTTTTGTTGCCGAATAGCGCAAAAGGCAATGCCCTGGTTATCCAGGTCACCACCGCAATTACGGCAAAAATGGCGATAGCGTCCCAAACACCGATAGCCATCAGGCAACACCTGCTTCCATTTTTTCAAGGCGTTCTTTCAGTATTGCCAGAATTAATACGGTAAAAGACAATGACGGCAAGATAAAATTGGCGGGTCCGAGTAACAGGAGGAAAAATATCGAAGAACAGAACCCGATGAAGGCGGGAATGCGCGAAGCGGACTGTTTCATCTGGTTGATGAACAGGACGACAAAAAGAGCTGTCATACAGAAATCGATACCCGTGAGGTCGAATGGTATCATTGTGCCAACCATGACACCGAGCACGGAACCCGTAATCCACCAGCAGTGATTGAATAAAGCAATAAAAAACATCGCCCGGTCTTTATCCACGTCGGCAGGGTATTTGCAGGTGCTCAGCACAGCGTATGTTTCATCAGTTAAAGACAATACCATATAGGGGTATTTAAACCCCATTCTGCGGAATGTATCGATAAACCCCAGCCCGTAAAAAATATGCCTTGAGTTTATCAAAAACGTCATTACAGCTACCGTTACAAGCGGCGCGCCTGCGATTAAAAGCGGAATCATGACAAACTGCATCGACCCGGCATAAATGAATAAACTGCCCCCGAATGCCCAGAGCACTCCATAGCCGGCTTCTTGAAGGAGCACACCGAAGGCAATACCCAGGAATATATAGCCGAAGGCTATCGGTATCGATTTTTTTAGCGCAAACAGCAATGTTTTTTTAATTTTACGTTTTAACCTCAATTATTATCGGTTGCCTTCTTATTAAATATGCACATACGGGCATCGGTCTGAAGTAATAAGAAGTAATAATTATAACACCGAAATGTTAATCAGATAAACAGGCATAAGTATAAAGCCTGAAATGTGAGTATTCCCAACACAGGGGACAGCTATTGACAAAATAAGAAAAAATAGTAAAATATGATTTGTAAATCATACAAATAAAATATACAAGGAATACAAGTTATGAAAGATATAAATTCAGAGGCTCCCGAGGGCAAGAAATTCTACGGTTCGGTCACGGTCAGCGAAAGAGGACAGATAGTGATTCCTGCCGAGGCGCGCAAGGATTTTAATATCGATGGCGGTGCTAAGATACTGGTCTTCGGCGATATGAAAATGGGTTTGTGGATAGCTACCTTCGATATCCTGGAAAAGAATATGCAAGGCAGCGCTGAGTATTTCCGCAATATTGCAGCCGGCATGAAGAAAAAAAACGGATGATCCGTCTTCGGTAAACGTTACCAGAACGAGGTTTAAAAATGAATACAGCAATACATATCCAAAACGTCAGTAAAAAGCTCGGGAAACGTCAGGTGCTTAAAAATGTCACCCTCGATGTCCAAACAGGTGATATCTTCGGCTACCTCGGTCCTAACGGTGCCGGCAAGACCACTACAATCCGCATCATACTCGGTCTTTTAGAGGCGGATTCCGGCAATATTAATGTTCTCGGACAGGATATCCGCCTCGCCTCTACCCGCATGAAAATCGGTTTTGCACTCGACCCGGACGGTCTTTACAACACCATGACGGCGGTGGAAAACCTGCAGTATTATGCCGAAATTTATGACGTTCCCGACTCTGCGGCACGTATCAGCAAAGTTCTTGAAATGGTAGGGCTTTCAGACCGTGCCGACGACCGCGCCGGTACTTATTCCAAGGGCATGCGGCAGCGGCTTTCGCTGGCGCGTGCTATGGTACATAATCCCGAGGTTCTCATCCTCGATGAACCGACTGCCGGTGTCGACCCGACTGGGCAAATCGAAATCAGGAAAATTCTTTTGGATATTGCGCGGGTGGAAAAGAAAACAGTGCTTTTAAGCTCCCACAATCTGGATGAAGTGCAGCGCATCTGCAACCGTATCGCCCTTATAGACCGCGGAGAAATAAAGATGTACGGGGAACTGAAAGACCTGCGGCAGAAGATGGGCAGGAGCAGTATTGTGGTCGAAGTCAGCAGCGATATATCGGAATCTCTTATCGATAATCTGAAACAACAAAACCGATTGGGTTTCTTTGATTACAGCTCGAATAATTTCTTTTTCGAAAGCGGTGAAGGGGCTGCCGAAGTCTCCGATATCATCAATTATCTTGCCGGGCAGGGTGTGAAAATAGAAAAAGTCGGCAGGCGCGAAGCCTCACTGGAAGAGATGTATTCCACTATTCTGAAAGAGGCGGAAACGGTATGAGCAACACCCTGCTGGTTATGAAGTTCGCCATAAAAAACCAGTTGCGGATGATATCCACTGCAATCATTACCTTGACCATAATATTTATCTGTGTAGCCGGAACTATAGTAATTCTGGCGGCACTGATTCTGAATCCGGAAATGGAGAAAGCAGTGCCTGATATGTCCGTTCTGGAGAACGCCATTGGGTTGACTCTTTTTTGTGCCAGTTTTATATCGATAGGTATCTATGCAAGTGTATTTTCCTATCAATCCCTAGTAAGGGAAAAGGCCGGTGGTAATATTCAGGCTTTGCTGGCAACTCCCATATCTACGAAGGAAATGTGGCTGGGAAAAAGCCTGGCAGTATTTTTACCCGGGCTGATATTCAACTTTATTATGACTGTAGCAGCGTTCCTGGTTCTGAATATAATCTATTTTGCCGGTGATACCGGGTTCGTCTTCACTCCATGGATGTTTGTCAGCAATCTTTTAGCAGTACCGCTCTTGTATTTAGCCGTAACAATGTTTGTGCACATCATCGGACTGGTTGGCAAACCGGTAACGGCGAATGTAATCGGACAGATATTCCTGCCGGTGATGGCTAATGTAATGATTCAGCTTGCCGTCCGTTCTTCGCTGGGTGCAAGTTCGTGGCTATTTGCAATTATTTTACTGGGAACGACAGCTGTTACCGTTATCGGAATCTCTCTCTTGGTTCGTAATCTGACAGCTGAAAAGATAATGTTTTCTCTTTAGAGGCAAAAGTTGAAAAAATTATTGCTGGTTATTAAACGTGATTATAGAGAAATGGTGGCAACGACCGCTTTCCGGATTATGTTGATTATAGCAATTATCATTACCATTGGCGTTGCAGTGGGTATTTCTGTTGCGCTGCGTCTTCAGCAGTGGTACGGTTTAGCGGAAGCCTTTCCTGTGGTGGAGTTTATCATCGGTCTGGTGCTGTATTTTATTACCCTGTTGATACTGCTGGCATTTGTATGGGGATTTTCCGGTCTGCAGATTACAAAGGAAAAGGTGGACGGCGTTATCGAATGCCTGATGGCAACACCGCTGGGGCCTAAAACATTATGGATTGGTAAGTGTCTGGCTGTTCTTATTCCCGGTTTTATAATTTCACTGGCTGCTGCTTTAATAGTCCTCCTTGTGATAAATCTGGCGGTGGTTTTGCCGGGGTGGAACACTTTTATCTTTCCGGAACAGGCTATTGTTGTTGGTTTCTTAAGCAATCCTCTCCTCTTTTTTGCCGTACTCGCTTTTATTGTGCTGTTCTCTCTGGCCGGCAACCCGGATGTGGCGATTGCTCCGTCGTTCCTCGTCGGTTTCGGGCTGATGATAGGCATTCCGGCCGGCCTGGCTACCGGCACGATAGATATGACCTCGTGGGCTTTTGTCTGGTGGTATACGGCAGGGGCAGTCATCATCTGGATAGTCGCTCTCTTTATGATGCGTATGCTGACCCGTCAGAACATCGTGCTTTCCGGCAAGGGGAGCTGAATAATTAAACAGGGATATGCCAAATCGCGAGCAGATATAAAAACCAAAAGAACTGTTTATTCCACTATCTTGAATTGAGTAACGTCTACCAATCCCAAATCAGTTAACCTGAGTTCAGGGATGACAGGCAAGGCCATAAAAGAAAGCGTGGCAAAAGAATCAGGCAGTGTCGCTCCCAGTTTAGCGGCAATTTTCTTCAGATTCTGCAGTTTGTCCGATACGGTTTCCAATGGTTCTACGGACATTAAGCCGCCGATAGATAATTGCAGATTGCCCAGCACCTTGCCACCGGCAACTACCGCTAACCCTCCCTGCAACCTTTCTATCTCTTTAATAGCTATATAAATGTCATCATCGTTAGTTCCGGCAGCGATAATATTATGGGAATCGTGGCCTACCGAAGATGCTAGCGCTCCCCTCTTCAAACCTAAACCTTTAATAAGTCCCTTGCCGATATTTCCACTGGCATGATGTCTTTCCATCACCACCAGTTTTAAAATATCCCTTCCGATATCGGTGCAAATATATCCATCTTTAACCGGAACCTTTTCCGTTCTCTTTTTGGTGACGATTTGTCCTGGAACAATTTCGATTACAAGGCTGGTATCGCCTTTGGCTTTCAGCTTCAGGTCTGTCGCTTTGAACGGTTTTATGCTAACTGAATTTATCGGGCGGTTAGCTTCGGACGGTTCGATATCGAATAAGGCATTTCTGTTTCCGGCGACCTGTTTCCCTTTATAGAAAACCATGTCGATATCCAGCTCGGCTAATTTGTTAAAAGTGATTAGATTGGCCATGTATCCGGGGGCTATTGCTCCCATTCGCTTAAGCCCGAAGTATTCGGCGGTATTGATGGTTGCCAGTTGAATTGCCCTTACCGGTTCCAGCCCCAAACTTATTGCCTTGCGTACCACGGCGTCGATATCGCCATCATTTAACAGGTCGGAACAACTGCGGTCATCGACTACAAACATACATCTTTTATAAGTCTTGTCCGTTACCAGGGGCAGCAGTTCTTTCAGGTTCTTTTCCGAGGAACCCTCTCTTATCATTATGTGCATCCCATTCTTAAGCTTTTCTTCAGCTTCATGTAAAGATACACACTCATGGTCGGAGTAGATGCCGGCCGATATATAGGCATTTAAATCCTTGCCGGATAAACCGGGGGCATGTCCGTCTGTTATCGTATCCTGGTATAAACTTATTTTATCCAGAACGTTACTATCCTTGTAAATAACGCCCGGAAAGTTCATCATCTCACCCAGTCCGATAACATTCTTCCAGTGCATAATCCGGCGCAGTTCTGTCGATGTGATATTAGCTCCTGAGGTTTCCATATTTGTTGCCGGAACACAGGAAGGAGCCATGAGAAATAAATCCAGCGGCAGTTTTTTAACTCCACCGAGAATATAGCGAATAGCATCCAAACCGCAAACGTTGGTAAGTTCATGCAAATCGGTAATAACCGCCAGCGTACCTCTTGAAACTACAGCCCGGGCATACTGACCGATATCCAGCATAGAGCTTTCGATGTGGGTATGCCCGTTTATTAAACCGGGTGCCAGGTACTTCCCATTGAGGTCTATTACCTTTTTAGCTTTGGGGTAGTCGCCTATGCCGGCTATCCTGCCTTTATAGATAACCACATTGCCATATTCTATTTCACCCGAAAAAACATTTACTATTTTTGCATTGGAAATTAACAAATCGCCGGGCATATCACCTTTGGCTACCGATATTAAATCAGCCATACTCTTAAACATAACTACCCACCTAGTTATTTATTTTCTTCCAGTAGGCAAATATCGGGAAGATTACGAAATTTCTGATTAAAATCCAGTCCGTAACCAACGACGAATTTATCGGGCACAATTAAGCCTGAATAATCGATATCTACCGGTACGGTATGCTGGGAAGGCTTGCTGCTTAAAGCGCACACTTTTACCGAGGCTGCTTTTTTCTCTATTAATATGTCCTTGAGAAACTTGCAGGTTAATCCGCTGTCAACGATGTCGTCAATTATTAAAACATGCCTGTTTTCAACTTCAAAAGTTACGCCCTGTATAACTTCAATTTTCCCCGAACTTTTTTTACCCTTGCCGTAACTGGAAAACCTGACGAATTCCACTTCCAGCGGGAAGTCCAACTCTCGAACCAAATCCGCCATAAATATAAAAGACCCTTTAAGAATAGATATAAGGATGGGATTTTTATCTCTATAATCCCGTTTTATGTCCTGCGCCAGCAACTTGATTTTAGAAGCGATCTCGTCACGGCTGTATAATACGCTCAATTTATCTGTAAATGTCATAATAATTGAGATTATAAACCCTGCCTCTGCCGTTGTCTAGACAATGAATTTCAACCGATGAAAAAATCCGACAGGCGAATGCAATTGTCTACACTTAAAAGTAACCCCTGTTCACTCACCGGAAAGCTTAAACTATTTAGAAAAGATTAACAATTGAGTGTATAATGTGCACAGCTTGATTGTTTGATTCAAATACACGGAATTTGCCAAATCGTCGAGCTTCAGACCAATAAAATATTAGAAAGAGAAACCTGTAATGAACAAACCTGTAGTGAATATCATCACCGCTCTCGAGGAGGAATTCTACCTGCTCCACGATAGTATTTTAAAACCGGTTAAGGAAAAATACGCTGGGATTACATTTGTTTCCGGTTTACTTATCGATGCGCCGGTCGTGGTTGCCAAGAGCGGAGTAGGTAAGGTTAACGCCGCGCTTGCCGCGCAGATTCTGATAGACCGGTTCGATGCCGACAGACTTGTCCTGCTCGGAGTGGGCGGTGTTATAAACAGTAATTTGCGCATCGGAGACGTTGTTATATCCAGAGACGCCAGGTATCACGATGTCGATGCCATCGGGCTGGGATTTGCACTCGGCGAAATACCGTTTTTGGGTATAAATATATTTGAGGCCGATAAAGTACTGGTTGAAAAAGCGCAGCAGGCTTCAATACAGGCTTTGTTTAAACTGAAATATAGATATGCTGCCATGGGTGAGCAATATAATCACATACCCAAAGTAGAGGTCGGCAGGGTTATTACCGGTGACCAGTTTATTTCCGGGGCCGGAAAGAAGAAACAACTTATCGAGTCTTTCAGCGGAGATTGCGTGGATATGGAGGGAGCAGCCGTAGCTCAAACGGCATATCTTAATAAAAGGCAGTTCGTTATTATCAGGGCCTTATCGGACGAATGTGAAAATGACGCCGAAAAAAGTTACTATGATTACCTTAATACGATAGCTCCGTACCTGCTTTTCGAGATTGCCGTCAATATGGCCGGCGCGCTGAATAATAAATTGCAGTAACGGCGTATAAACCCGCCAAATGTATTTGTTAATAATTTCGAAATGAATTTACAGGCAAATCGTCTTGAAATCCAGGTATTGTTTTAACAGCATCGTTCCGCCGCCTTCGGAAACAATTTTCTGCACCATGGCCGCGTCTTTTACCAGCGACCCCGCCAAATGAGTGACAGGTGTTCCGGCAAATACCGGCGGATACAATAAAGTCGAAGGGCCGAGAACAATAACGGCTCGCGGATTTGCAAGCCCCGTCATCAAATCGTCGAACGTACCGGTTATTATAGAAGTGGCGGTGATGATAGCCACACTGCATGCTGCCAGCGCCTCGCTTCCGTCCTCGGGAGATATAGTGCCCGGCTTGTTGCTTTTAAGTTCAAGAATATCGAGTTTGCAACCGGTTTGTTTCAGTTTCGGAATTACCGGACCGAAGAATCCGACCATTACCACACTGTCTTTAGCTTGAATATCAATAATGTCCAAGGTATCCTTTTCGGCATATCGGCAGCCGGGGAGTCCGGTAACCAGTGCATTGGCGGTTGCCAGCCCTATTGTCCGCGAGAGGGGTTTTAAATCGTCTGCCAGCATTTCTAAAAGCTCGGAAGCGGGGCTGCCCACCAGTTTTCCGGCCCTTGCCTCATGGGTGCAGCTGCCGGCATCGTTATGAGCCGTCCATGCCAGTCCGATGTTACCGTTATCCAGTCGCACACTCGTATATCCCAATCCGATGCGGACGTCCGCTACGTTTATTCCTTCGGATACCGGTCTGAGATGTTCTATTGTCCTGTTTTGAATCGAATTATTCATACGAATTGATACCTCATATTGATTATTATTGGATAGAAAACCTCGATAACTTATAACACATGCAGTATATTTATGTCAATATTGCGGGATAATAATAATGAATCGTCTAACTTCCTAATATTTTTGGATTAAGTATTTCGGATTTGCAGCTGTCAAACCATGAGGTTAGAGCTATTTTAAGATTTCTAATCTTTTTTGAAGCTCGGCGGTTACAATTTTCAGGTGGCAGGGTTTATCTATGTCCATGCCGGCTTCGGCATAAGGGCATATTACGGCTCTTCCGGTAACTTTCAAATGCTTTGATATATTTCTTTCAGCCCTTTTAAGTGTTAATTGCCTGATTAAATACAGGAAAACGGTATCAAAACCGATTAATGCTGCCTGTTTTATGGGGCTTTTGCGGGCATCTGCCAGTTTTTTGCGGAGGCCTTTGTCCTCTTCCAGTAAAATACGCAGGCTAAATATATGCAGATCTCCGCCGCAGAGTTCGATATCCTTAAATCTAATGTATGTTCTGCGGGCGTGCGGAAATCTTTTCTCCATAACATCACGGGAAATTACATTATAAAACATGTCACTTTTTTCTCCGTGGGTGGCGTTTATTATCCAGTCGACCATTTCTCCGGTGATGGCCGGGATATCGGAGGAGACGAAAAGGGCATGAGTCGCCTGTCTGTTGATTTCTGCGACTTTTTTGGCGCCGGCGTGTAAATTTTCTGTAAGCCCGCCCTGGTTGGGAATGAAGTATGCCTTTTTGGAGCAGTGAATGCGGTTGTCTTGCGGCAATCCCACAATGACTACATTATCGACGGAGGCGGAATTCGACAAAGCGTCCAGTACCCACTGTATCATCGGTTTGCCGCAGATTTCCAGCAGCGCTTTAGGCATACCCTTTGTGTACGCATAAAGCGGTTCTCCCGGTTGGGGAGTTCCTCCGGCTAAAACGATCGCATCCATGTCATCTTTCCTCTCTAATTGTAATCTTAATTCAATTTCCGCACGGTGGACTTGAAACCGATTTTATCCAGCAATTCGTCGCATTCTGCCGTATCCAGTTTGCGTCCTTTTCCCGAAAGGGCGATGAGAGTGGCTTCTATGACGTTCGTACCGAAAGAGCGTCCATCGAGCACCGGCATGGTTGTGACCAGGTATTTCACGCCGCATTTATGGAATAGCTCAACATCCTGTGGGGTGGTGGTGTTGGTGACTATGACTTTCCCCGTCATATCGTCCGGCATGTAGCGTTTTATATAATGGCAATCCCCGGCGGTTACGGTAGCCCATTGGAAATACTTGATATGTTTGGGTTTCCGTTCCTCCTGTTTCTCGCCTATGGGATATATCCATTTAAAAGGCAGGCGTCCCGCCACAGGCATCAGTAAGGAAGCGAGTATTATAAGCTGTTTTTTTGAATGAAGCGCGACAGGAATGCCGAGGGAGAACATCAAGTCGCCGAAAACGCAATCGTATCCCGCTCGTGTAAAACTCTGCGTCAGCCCCCAGCGGTCGGAGCCGGTCATTATAAAGGCCTTTTTCCCTCCTGCCTCCTCGATGTATTCTCCCAGTTCCGATTCCAGAAAAGTGCCTACCCTCTCTTCGAGAGTGTGCTTTAACCCTGTTCCGTCTGCCACGGGCGTCTTTTTTATGTAACGTATCAGCGGCATTGCCGAATGTAGCGGGTGCCACTTTCCATCGACAAGTAATCCCAGGTCGGCGCCGCCGACGCCGAAGGCGTCCACCTTGCCGTCCAGTTCCTTAAATTTCAAGGCGGCCGCTTGCATATCGCCGTCGGTACCGATACGTTCGATGCTGATATCTTCGCCGAGTAAATTGATAACGACCTTTTTATCGCGTTTTGATGAACCGATGCTGATGCTTACCGCTCTTTTCAAATTTTTAACCTTTCAAATCAGCAGAAAAAATACGATTTTATATCGGATATCTGCTAAATTACTTTTCTTATTCTGGCCCAGGAACCACCGAGAAGGATAAAAGGGTTTGTTGCCCGTCCGTGTATTTCCCCCTTCTTCAGGGCGCTTAAAAAGTCTTGTTTTTCTGAAAAATCCGGCATCTCTATATAAGTCGAACCGATTTCTCTTATCGTATGCGCATCGCTGCCGGCGCTTTTTTCTTTTCCGTATTTATCGGCGAATGCGAGCGATGCCTGTGAGAACCAGGGTAGCGGACTGCGGGCGTTGAAAACCTCGATAATATCTACATCATCGATAAATTGTTCCAGCTTTTTTCTGCCAAGTCCGTGGCGGTTGGGTTTATCGAAGGGGTGGGGAATGCAGACCAAACCGTCCTGTTCCCTGATGCGCAATATAGCTTCCGCAAATGGGATTTTATTAGGAATGCTTTCTTTAAGAAACATCCCCATTACTTCTCCGTACTGAGTCATTACTTCCTCGGCTACAATTACCTGAAAGGGCGCCAGCTTCTGTATTTTTAGTGCGCCTTCGGCGGTGCCGTGGTCGGCTACGGCAATGCAGTTAATCCCCGTATTCTGACAACGCCTTATTATATCCTCGGGTTTGTTCAGGCAATCATAAGAATAATTGCTGTGAACATGCAAATCGGCTTTTAACATAATTATTCCCGCATCCTCAACGAAAATCTCCACCGAGTTTGATATCGGATGGCAGGAATAATTACATCAATACTCAGGCAATAACCGTTGAAATCTACCGTGTAACTGGGGGGTAAAACTCTGCTCTACTGAAGCAATGCTATTTCGGGTCAGCTACAGCCACGATAATTAAAATTATAGCATATTACGTTGATTGTATCGAATAATACTGAAAAATAAGCCTTGTCTGCATCGATATCGCTATTCGCCCCAGCGGTACTTTTTATTCCGTTTCAATTTGTCGAGGTCGCATGAGAGGCATAACCCGTTATGGCAGCAGATTACATCGTTGCAATTGCCGCAGTTCCATTTCTCTTCCTGATTTTCCAAAAAACTTTCGATTCCGTGTTCCCTGATGAATTCGAGGTTTTCTATCATGCTCAAATGGTATTTCGTGCGGTAGCGTTTATCAAGGGCTTTCAAACGTTTACAGGGGAAGTCATGGCATTCGTAACAGAAAGCCACCAGTCCTTTGCCTACAAGCTCGCAGTGGCTGCTCATAAAGATGCAGTTCTTGCCGCGCGGCCGGCAGCCTTCACAGTACGTCCTTTTAAAACCCTGACTGTTCAGGTCCTTTTTCTTCGCAAGATAGCTGACGCATAATCCGCAGTTCATGCCGCAGGGAGCGATAAGTTTCTCTTCCATATCCATCGCTTTTCTATAGTATTAAGGGAATCTGTTTACTTTAAAGATTCTTTTATACAAAAAAAGAAGATTCGGTATTTCGTTTTGTTTATCTATTCAACAACATCGGGTGTTCCCCTATTCTCTATCGGGAACTTTATTGACGGGCAGTTCGATTATAAAAGCAGCCCCTTCTCCATGTTTGCTTTCAGCCCGGATACTGCCTCCGTGTTCGGTTATTATCCCGTGGCATATACTCAATCCGAGCCCCGTGCCTTCACCTACGTCCTTAGTGGTGAAAAAAGGATTGAAAATATAATTTAGATTCTTCTTTGTAATACCTGGGCCGTCATCCATGATTTTAATACGAATAAAATTACCTGCTTGCTCCGTGACGATAGTCAGCATGCCTTTTTTATGAGCTTTCAACATAAAGAATTCGGCATTGATAATGATATTGAGAAAAACCTGCTGTAACTGGAAACCGTTTACCATTAATTCAGGCAGATCTGCGGCTAAATGGGTGATTGTCCTTATATTGTTTAATTTTTGTTCGCCGGTGCGTAATGCCAGTGTCTTCCTGATTACCTCATTGATGTCGGCCGGTGATTTCCCCTCGCGGTGTTTCCTGGCAAAAGTAAGCAGGTTATTGATTATCCTGGCGGCACGCTTTGCCTCATTATTGATTATAATTATGTCTTCTTTTATATCGGCAGGCAGGTCGCGTTCGCGCAGCAGTCCCGAGTAGCCTATCAAACTGGTAAGTGGATTATTCAGTTCGTGCGCAACTCCTGCGGTGAGTTCTCCTATAGAAACCAGACGGTCCTGGGCTATCAGTTGTTCGTGCAATTTCTTACGCTCGGTTATATCCCTGATAAACAGCATCATTCTTCCGCCGCCGCCTTCAAGATAATTAGCGCTTACCTCGACATCGATAATACTGCCGTCCTTGTGACGATGGCGGGTTTCAAAACGGTCTTTGCCTTCACCCATTATCCTGGCAATATGTGTTAATATCTGTTGCCGGGTCTCAATCGCCTCTATATCGGAAATGCTCATCTTCAAAAGCTCGTCGTGGCTGTAACCGATCATTTGACAATAAGCGTTGTTCACTTCCAGAAAGCGCCCTTGCGTATCGGTAAGCCAAAAACCGTCTACCGCTGTCTTGATGATGGTCTTATATTCCAGTTCCCGACGCTTGCGCTCGGTGATATCACGCAGAATTGCCAGCCATCCCACATGCCGGTCGATATTATCGTGCATCGGTACCGTCTCAAGTTCGTAGTAACGTTCCTCTTTCGAGACTTCGAGCGTCAGTTCAGCACTGTCGGGTTTGCTGGAGGATATTTGTTTTATGACAGGGGATAAAGGAGATGAATTATCTATTTTCTGTCCGATGATATTCTTGTCCAGTGCCAATATGGAAAGAGCTGCCGGATTTGCCTCCAGCAGGCGGTTATGCAGGTCGAAAGCCAGTATTCCGTCGTGCAGATGCTGAATAAGAAATTTACGGGCGAACGGCACTGCCGCCAGCAATTGAAAGCGCATCAGCCCCATGATGATAAGCAATCCGGAAATGGCAAACATTACCGGTGTCAGGTCTTTACGGGGGAGCGAAAATAAATCGAATACATAAACGGCATTCCACAGCAGCGGCAAAGCGACTGCGATTACTAACGATATGGCTT
The DNA here is from genome assembly GCA_028707255.1 of Dehalococcoidales bacterium. Lineage (GTDB taxonomy): Bacteria > Chloroflexota > Dehalococcoidia > Dehalococcoidales > UBA5627 > UBA5627. Next base: position 9,107 of record JAQTUQ010000001.1, on the reverse strand, counting down.
GTCCCGCATATAAACACGTGCCGATAAAAAGCCTGCGGATCAGGATTATAGCCCCTGTTATCATAAGAAGGTAATTATAGGCGAGCATTATCCAGAAGAGCGGACCGTAGGCTTTAACCGTAATCATAAAGTATCCCGATTGAACCAGGTGTTCACCCGACCACATTAAATGATGCCAGTTGTTGGTCCAGACCATTATCAAAGCAAACAGCGGGATTATGCATAAAGGTGCGATTTTCCTTCCTGTCATCTTTATGTTATCGGCAGTGTAGTTCAGAGCGAAAAGAAACCATGCTAACGGCGCGCCCATCGAACCGATATAGGCAATGCCGGTAAAAAATAATTGCCGTTCCAGAGTGCCGCTGTTGGCTTCGCAGTAATAACCCAGCGCCCAGACAAACGTAGAAATGGCCAGCGCTATCATTGCTCGTGCCCCGGGTACGCGGCGCCGCTGCCATGTCAATACGCTGAGGAAAGCGGTAACCAGCAATGAAAGTATCATCGCCGCATGGTAGAAAATATAGAACGATTCGTCCAATAGAGTTCCTTAGTGCCATATTAACGTAATATACTGACAATAGTCAATTGATATTTTAGTAAGGATTCTAGGACATTAGTACTGGATGCACAGAGGTGTACAATTGTCTTTAATCGCGTTGAATTCCCGGTTTATGCATTCGACTGTTGAATTAAGTAATTCAAGAAAAAATGGGAACAAGCGCTAGAAAAGAGTACTATATTATGGTATCATTTATCGTAACAGACATAAAAAAGTATTGAGATGAAGAAAGAACTGTTAATATCGGTAATTGTCGTGTCGGTTTTATTACCGTCACTTCTTATTACAGCGTGTGACAAAACGCTTATTAAAATCAATCCTGAAATATCCGAACCGCCTGAAAATAAACTAACCGCCTCGTATATCATGGACAACGGAAGAAGCTACAGTATCAGTGGCACAGGCAGCGCCATGCCCGGTGAGAAGTTGGATTATACGGTTAGTATCTATAACAATGAGGAACGCTGGCAACTGGAATATTACATCCTTTTAGTTGACAGCGAATCGATAATCGAAGAGGTCTGTCATGATATACTCGATATTCACAGCTACGGCGGAATGCAAAAACCATTTAAAGTAACCATCCCCGAGAGTTTTACAGGCGGGGTAGGTCTGTATTTTATAATTCCAGAGCAAACAAGTCTGATATTAACGATATCGGATGCAATCACCACCGGTTGGCCAGATGTGAGCGGTTACCAATATTAAACGCATATTAAAACCTATATCGAATATCGATAATTCAGACGAATACTATCTTATCTGAATCTATAAGTCATCGATACTTTTGCCGTTGTCTGCAATAGGGTATCTATTAGTGTCAGGTTTATCTTTTTTTGAACTCCGAAAGCGAGAAACGGGTATCTTTTCATATTCTCTCCTTAAACCGGTACAAGCAACTTCCATAGTATTGTTTGCCTGCAAATTAATATGATGCAAAGCTTTAAAAATGTATTGTCATCGTTTCCCTTTTATGATATTCTCATTAAAATAATGCTATAACTGTCTATCGGTAAATTAATAATTTAAGGGGAGTCAGCTATGATAAGCATTGAAAAGATTATCCAATCACTAGGAAATCGCATCAAGTGGCTTTTTACAAAGGAAGGCATCCCTTTTCTGATTACAATCCTTGCAGGAATAATCTTCGGTTCTATTTTCAACGGCGCTTTGGGTATTATTATAGCTACAATCTTCGGTCTTGCGATTTTGAAACTTTTAAATCGATTACCGGTAAAATTTTCCCCCTGGCAATCTCTGGTTTCATTTATCATGCCGGTAATAGCCAGAATCTGTTTCTTTATGGTTTTCCTGCTGCCGGTAGCGGACTTTCTCGCCCTGCCCACCGGACAAACCCCGGATACCATTCCCAATTATTTAAGTGTCGTATTGCTTAAACCGGAAAACCTGTTTTCCCGTCCCGATATTGTCTTCCCTGGATTTGTTATTCTTGTCATCGCCAGCATAGTATTGATGTTCTGGGGAGGAATGAACCTCTCCAGGAAACGCAACTTGATACTGGCTCTTTCGGGGCTGTTGTTGTTTACCCTGTCGCCGACGATTACTTCCATTTTAGGCGGGGATTTCAGATTCCGTTTCAGCATTGACGTCTTCAGTGCCGGTTATTTATTCGCATGGATAGGGCTGCTGCTCGCTGCCTTAAATATGGCGCTTCCCCGCTTTCTTAAGCAGCAACCCGCTGGCGCATATAATCAGGGGGCATTTTTAAATGTAATCCCGGCAGCACTGGCAATCGGTTTTGTAAGCCAGCTTAATACGATAGACCTATCGGGTTATGTTCAGTCGTTTACCTCTTTTGGTTTTTTTGAACACACCCACCATTTCATCGGCGCTGTTTTTACCGGAGGGGCAGCCGCCACCGGAGCTGCGGTTATCGTGAATGATGCCGATACATTCACTACATCTGAAATACCTTACCAGTACCAGCCACCTCCTCCTTTACCGGAACTTTCGCTGGAACCCGGTGATGAATCCGGAACGACAGACTCTGATGACCCGCCGGGTACAACAATCCAGCATAATCCCGACGGCACGATTACTAAAACCTTACCCGATGGTACCGTCGGCACCTTGTATAGTGATGGAACTCAATACGTTGAAACTCCTGATGGGGCAAAGGGAGTTTTCTATCCGGATGGCACAACTAAAACATGGGATCCGGAAGAAGGGTCTGAGATTCACTATCCGAACGGTAGTGTGGAAGTAATAACAAAAGATGGGGTAAAAATCAGCGGTACCGTCAATGACGATGGAACCATTGATATAGTATCCGGTTACGGAGGCAGTTTGCATATTCCGAAAGAAGGCTTCCCCGAAGGCAGCTTGACTGACAGTGAAGGAAACGTCATCACATACAATAACGACCATTCCATAAGTTATCAGACTCCATATGGAACAGTCAGTATAGATAAAGACGGCAATATCACGGGGTCTATAAAGGATGAAGAAGGAAATTCGTTTATTTTTAACCCCGATGGCACCATGGAAATCTCAACGTCAGATGGAGATAGCCTTACCGTCGACGCAGACGGTTTAAAAGCCAGGTTTGCGGACGGTACTTTCATCAATACCGATCCCGATGGCAATATTATCAGCTGTCATTTAAAAGACGAGATCGGTTCGCTTTTCATCGATACCGATAAAAACGGAACCATTAATTTCAAAGATGATCAGGGAAATTCGGGATTCGTCAATAAAGACGGGTCGGGAGAATTTAAGGATTCGGAAGGAAGTACGGCTACACTTGATTCGGAAGGTAATGCCACTCTAACCAATGCGGAAGGCATCACATGGACAGCCAAAAACGACGGTAGCGGTACTATTGAAGACAAATTGGGAAACAGGATAGACCTGGCGCAGGATGGAACGGTTACGATAAAAAATGCAGACGGAGAGACCGCCGTATATACACCCGACCAGATTAACCAGATGCAATTGCAGGGAGGCAGCTAAAATGGAAAGTCAGACAAATAGCGAAATCGTTAAAAAACTGCTGGAAAGCAAAAATTCGATGGAAAAAAGTTTTGATTTTGCTTCGAACTCGATGCTTAGAGCACATAAGATGAATCCGGTAAAAAATATCCGGACTTTACAATTATATCAGGTGCTCGAGGAGCTTAATGATACGCAGGGAGATGCAAGGAAACAGGCGGCTGCTGACCTGGTAAAATTATTGAATGTTAAAACCGCACCTAAAAAATGCGGACAATGCGGAGCCGAAGTCGAAGTCGGCACGAAGTTCTGTGAAAATTGCGGGGCGCAGCTCTAAAATTGCCGAATAGCTTCAGATTTTTGGTTATGGTATAGCAAACATCGGCGGGGATAACTACTTTAGATATTTTGGCTGAGGTATCAACAGACAGCGCCCGTAAACTTTATGCTTACTTTTACCCTCGCTTTTTAGAAGCCGCTTTCTTCCGTGAAGCTTCCTGAACCCGAAAAGCAACTATCTTTTTCACCAAATCGAAAGGAAGCGGTTTGTCCAGCGGGAATTGCACTGCTCCTTTCGACCATTTATATTGCGACAATTCCGTCTTGAACTTTTCGATTCCCGAGGGCGTGGGATAAAACCCGATATGATTTTTAAAAGCGGCGAAATGAACCAGATTTCCGTTCAGTTTAAAGGTCGGCATTTGATAGCTGATGGCTTCCATAGCTTCGGGCGCCGCTTCATGTATGGTCTGCCTCATTTGTTGCAGAATGGATTGGATGTTCGCCGGGAAAGAGGCGATATATTCATCTATGGTTGCATATTTTCCGTTCATTGAAATCCTCAATGAAAACCTCAATGAAAACCTCGCATATATATTTACAGTATATATCAAATTTCGACCGTTAGAATAGGGGACTTACCGATTTATCGACAATCACCGTATAAAAAGGCTTATATCATTTATTTGACAAGCATGATGCATATAGGTTATTATTGCAACAAGTTGCAGCATTAGGCGTAATATTTAGTACCCACATATTTTTTTAACTTGCTAGTGCAATAAGTTGCAAATACTATTATTTGCATAATAGGGAAATTTAATAAGGAGCATTTTTATGGGACAAAGCGGGGAAACAATCAAAGACACACCGGAATCCATACAATTAAAACCGATAGGTATTGTAAAAAATCGAAACTTCAAAGCAAGCTGGGGGACAGAATTACAGGCTTTAACCTGGCAGGAAAGAGTAGCCGAAATGCATGAGCAGAGGCAGTCTGTTTCCGAAATTGTCGTCGATCCTGAATTCGAAGATATGCTTGCCGGCACCGAAGAATTTTCTCATCTTGCGGTGATTTACTGGGCGCATTTAATACCGGAAGAAAAACGGAATGAGGCTATAATTTACCCTTTTGGAGATAAGAATAACTTCCCCCCGGTCGGCATTTTTGCCACTCACAGTCCGGCGAGACCAAACGGCATTTTAGTTACGGCAGTGCGTTTGCTCGAGCGCAATGGCAACGTTCTTAAGGTAACCGGACTGGATGCTTTGAACGGCAGTCCGGTGCTGGATATCAAATCCCATGTTCCCGATCAGGTCAATGAAGTGGTAAGGACGCCTGAATGGCACAAGAAGATGCGGGAAGCGTTTAAATAGGACGGAATCCGCATGCGTTTATGCGGAGAAATAATATAAACGTCATTTATCGGAAAATTTGGGAAATAAGGAGAATAATATATGGACAAAGCCTTATGGGAAAAAGCGGTTGCCTTCCACGGGCATGAATGCCCCGGTCTGGCAATCGGGTTCAAGGCGTGCCAAGCAGCCTTCGAGAAAATGGGTATCGGAACATCGGATGACGAACAAATCGTTTGCATAACGGAAAACGATGCCTGCGGCGTAGACGCCGTGCAGGCGCTCCTAAGCTGCACTCTTGGCAAGGGAAACCTGATTTATCGCGGCACTGGCAAACAGGCTTTCTCTTTTTATAACCGCACCGACGGCAAAAAGCTGCGAGTCTGCCTGAAAGCCCCTAAAAGAGATGATATGGACCGGACGCAGTGGAAAATACATCTTTTAAACGCTCCGGTCGATGAAATCTTCGCTTTCTCGGAACCCAAATACGAACTACCGGAAAAAGCCAGGCTGTTTAAATCCCTGGCGTGTTCGGTATGCGGTGAAAATGCGGCTGAACACAAAATGCGGTTCCATGAAGGGGAACCGGTCTGTGTCGATTGTTTTAAAACATACGATAGAGGTTGGTAGCAAGAAGGGAATAAACAGTAGAAAGTCTGATTGAATACGGTAAATGTTATTCAGCCATAAGCAAGGAAGGAAAAAATGAAAAAGGAAGTGTGCCAATGAAAAGATTTGTATTGCTGATTCTGATGCTTATACTTGTAGCATCCACATTCACCGGTTGCGGAACAGGGGAAGGAAACGGAACCGATACGACCAGAACAATTACTGACAGCGCCGGACGAACGGTAGAGATACCTGCAGCGGTAGAAAGAATTGTTCCGCTTGGAAACGCCCCCCGTATGATTACATATCTCGGGCTGGCAAATAAGGTGGTAGGGTACGGCGGTTCGGATCCGGCTAAGGTAACCCCTGTTACCGCTTATGCTTATGCCAACAGAGAAATATGGGCAAATATACCCATCGTCGGCACGGATTCAGCCGGCGCCACAGCTTATTATGCGGAAGAAATTATCGCCGTTAATCCTGACGTGATTATATGCTCATACACCAAGGAACTGGCAGATGAAATCCAGATAAAAACAGGCACCCCGGTGGTAGTAGTGGCACAGGGCACTTTATTCGGGGAAGACTACGAGCAGGCGCTTCGCCTTATAGGCGATGTCTGCGGTGTAGAGGACAGAGCGGAGGAAGTGATTGCTTTTATAAACGATTGTCTTACCGACCTTGAAACCAGGGCATCCGCTATTCCGGATGAGGATAAACCCACTGTTTTGGGAGCTGCCGCAACGTTCAAAGGCGCGCATGGAATAGATGGAGTTTATTGCAAATCTGCCGTACTGGGAGCGATACTGGCGAACGATGTTACCGAAGGGCTCTCCGACAAAGCCAGCGGTGTGCTGATAGATAAAGAAAAAATAATCGAATGGAATCCACAATATATCTTCTTCGATAGCGGAGGAGTAGGCCTTGTCAGGGCGGATTATGAAAAAATTCCGGATTTTTATGCTCAACTGGCAGCCGTTCAGAATGGGGATCTTTATCAGTATCCCAGTTCTACTTCCTATTATTCAAACGTCGAAATTCCTCTCGTCAATGCTTATTACGTGGCAAGCCTGCTTTATCCGGAACAGTTTGCGGATATCGACTTCGAAGAAAAAGCTAACGAGATATTCAAATTCTTCCTGGGTATCGATAATTATCTCGATAGTCTTGAAGCGGTCGGAGCCGGCTACGGTAAAGTTACTCTTGGATAATTACTGATGGCAGATAACCGTGTCACACAATTGCAGTTATATAACGCCTTTTTAAGACGGAAAAGGCTTGTTTTAATAATCGCTATTCTGGCGACAGTCTTAACAGCGCTCTTTGCGGTCGGCGCCGGTTCCCTAAATATCCCTCTTTCCGAGGTAGTCAAAGTTCTGTTCGGGCAGGGTAGCGATTTGTCCCAGATGGTAGTTATGAATATAAGACTGCCGCGTGTCGTTGCCTCCATCCTCGTGGGTGCTGTTCTGGCAGTCTCCGGCGCTGTTATGCAATGTGTACTGCGAAACCCGCTGGCATCGCCATCGACGCTCGGAGTATCCCACGGAGCTGCATTCGGCGCAGCGCTGGGCATTATCGTATTCGGTGGGGGCGTCGTAAATACCAGCTCCGCCGCCACTGCGATTACTATTAACAATCCTTATATCGTAACCCTGTGCGCGTTTTTATGCGGTTCATTGTCTACAGCCGTTGTTATCCTGTTATCACGGGTAAAGAGAGATTTAGGCCCCGCGGGGCTGATACTTGCCGGTGTAGCTTTAAGCTCTCTTTTTGCCGGTGGCACTACTTTACTGCAGTATTTTGCGGACGAAACGAAAATCAGCACTGTTGTTTTCTGGACCTTCGGGAATATGGGAGCGGCAGGCTGGACTGAACTATTGATTCTTGCGGTGGTATTTGTTGCGGCAATGGTGTACTTTTTATTAAACCGCTGGAACTACAATGCCATGGTGAGCGGAGCCGATACAGCCCAAAGTCTGGGTGTTAATACCAGGTCTGTTATGCTGATAAGTATGTGTATCGGCACTCTGGCGGCGGCGGTGGCCGTATCTTTTGTTGGTATTATCAGTTTTGTCGGTCTTGTGGCACCTCATATAATGCGCCGCTTTGTGGGTAATGACTACCGCTACCTGATACCGTCCTCCGCGGTTGCCGGGGCGCTGCTTCTTATTTTAGCCGACACGTTCGGCAGGCTGGTAATTGCGCCGGTTATACTTCCCATCGGAGCGATTACATCATTTTTAGGCGCTCCTCTGTTTCTTTTCCTATTGTTTAGGGGGTTGAAGGCAAATGATTGAGATAAACGATATCAGTTTTGCATATAACCGAAACTCGAAAAATATTCTGGAGAATATTAGCTTCGATATACAGAAGAATCGCTGTATAGCTATTTTAGGTAACAACGGAGCCGGTAAAAGCACACTCTTAAAATGTATCGACCGTATTTGCCCCGTTCAAAAAGGGGTAGTTTTTCTGGATAAAGAAAACGTTTTTACGATGAACAATAATGCTATAGCACAGAATATTGCCTATGTGCCGCAGCATAACAGGGCTATCAGCATGACTGTTTTCGATATGATACTGCTCGGGCGCAAACCGTATATAAAATGGGACGCCACGACAGAAGACCGTCAAATAGTTTGCGATATAATGCACAGGATGAAACTCGATGATTTCGCGCTGCGAAATGTATCAGAGCTTTCCGGCGGTGAAATGCAAAGGGTAATGCTTGCCAGGGCGCTGGCACAGGAGCCGAAGCTTTTAATGCTTGATGAGCCCACCAGTAACCTTGACCTGCACAACCAGCATGAAGTGCTTCAAATCGTAAAAAATATTGCCCTGGAACACAATACATGTGTAGCCATAGTCATTCACGACCTCAATCTGGCAATCCGCTACTGCGACCGCTTCATCTTTTTAAAAGATTCGCAGATTTACTCCTACGGCGGGCTGGAAAAAATGACACCCGAAAATATCGAAGCGGTCTATCGCATCCACGTCCATATAATCGAATGTATGGGGGTACCGGTGATTGTTCCCTTCCCGGATGAGAAAGTCGACTCAAATGACAATATGGAGGCTATACAGGAAAAAGAAAATGAAACCTGCTTATCACCAGACGAATCCAAGCGACCCACTTAGAATTTTTAATCGTTCTCCTCGTTAACAGCTTTAAATCAGGTATCGAAATTATAGCAAAACCGATACAGCCTAAAAATATTATGGGAAGCAGAGAAATTAGAAGCAGTAAATTATTTTTGAGGAATTGGTGGAGCTGAGGGGATTCGAACCCCTGACCCCTGCGATGCGAACGCAATGCTCTCCCAACTGAGCTACAGCCCCAACAGAGAAA
>JAQTUQ010000025.1 GCA_028707255.1 Dehalococcoidales bacterium | reverse complement strand
CACCCGGGGTTTCACCCTGGGCGAATTGTTGTTTTATCTTGTCGATGTACTTATTCCAGCATAGATAATCTGCTACTTCGTAACGAACCATAGTGGCAATTGAACCGTGAACACGGACACATCGAAGTATCTCCAGCTCTTTGCCAGCAAATCTGTCTTTTAGTCTATGTGCAAATTCTTTTTTCACTTTTTTCTCGCACCATTCCGTTATGCCTTAATATTACATAACAGTTATAGTGCGAACTAATATTTATACGTATAATATTTAAAGTTTACATAATATATGGAAATTGGGCGCTTTTCATCAAATAATACTTTTGCTTAACAGTCCTATAACTTATCTTCATAATAGAGTTAGATAGTAAAAAACAGTAATGTATTTACAATTTAATTATTGATATAGAGCATCTGCAAATCCCAAATTGTTTTGTTACCTGAATAGATAAAACTTCCCCGACCATCTCTTAAACATTTTTCTTTTAATAAAATATGAAGTTAAAATGTAAACAATTTATGGTATGTACTTATTGTTCCCCTGATGAAAAGGATATCATCGGCAATTTATTCTGATTTAAAAGTCCGAATATTTATGTTAACTCTTTTTTTGAATAAATAACCATGAAAATATACTCCAGAAATTAATAAAACCGAAAAAATGATAAATTTTGCAGTTTTTTATCGCTTTTACTTCTTTAAAGCGATTTTGGGTGAATTTTCACGATTGAGCAAGCCATACAATACGATTTTAGATTATTTGCGAGGGTTTATATTAACCCAGCTTATAAAATGGCTATTTTTTGACTACAGGGCGTCATTTTTTGACTTAAAATCTGTTATAAACGGTCTTGTAACTTTTATGACGCTATTTACCTTTTCCAGGAGGTTTTTTAACCCCCAGCCTTTTTCTGCCGAAATAATTACGGCATTTTTCTCGTTTTTTATTTCTTGCGTCTTAAAAAATTCCATCGCTTCGGCTTCATTCCACTTTTTCCCGGAATCCAATAAAAGGTCCATTTTATTTAATACCGTAACAACCGGTTTTTCAGAAACGGCGAGGTCTTTTAAAATGCCTTCAACAACTTCACATTGTTCGGCAGCACTACCGGAAGAAAAATCCACTATATGAAGAAGAACTGTCGCTTCCGTTAATTCCTCAAGCGTTGCCCGAAAAGCCGATACCACTGTCGGTGGCAACTTCCTGATAAAACCCACCGTATCGCTAAGAAGTACAGGTGTTTTGTCAGGAAGGCTGATTCTTCTTGTTGTCGGGTCAAGTGTTGCAAAAAGCTTGTCTTCAGCTAAAACACCGGCTTTGCTGAGAGCATTCAATAAAGTGCTTTTTCCAGAGTTGGTATATCCAACAAGTGCAACTATCGGTATACCACTTTTTCGACGCTGTTGCCTGTAGAGCATGCGATGCTTTTTTACATCATCAAGTTGCTTTTTTAATTTCTGTATCTTTTTATTAATCAGCCTGCGGTCGGTTTCGAGTTGGGATTCTCCAGGCCCCCTGGTTCCGATTCCACCACCAAGCCGTTCAAGATGGCTCCATTGACCAGCCAGCCTGGGAAGTAGGTATTCATGCTGTGCCAGTTCGACCTGCAATTTGCCTTCATGTGTTTGGGCATGTCGGGCAAAGATATCCAGTATCAAGGCGACCCTATCGATGATTTTTACTTTTAAAGCCTCTTCCAGATTCCTCTGCTGCAAAGGAGATAATTCATCGTCGAATATGATTACATCAGCCTCTGAAGTTTCCTTAAGCTCAATAAGTTCGTCCAGTTTGCCTTTGCCGATATACAGATTTTTCGATGGTTGATGCGGTTTTTGTGTAAGTCTTCCTACAATAACAGCCCCGGCGGTGTCTGCCAGTTGAGCCAACTCATCAAGGGATTGTTCTAACGACCAATTATCTTTTAGGTTATCGACAGCCACAGCTACCAGCAAGGCTCTCTCGCGCTTAGATAACGTGTTTACTGTTTTATTATTAATCTTAGCCTCTTTTATGTAAAGTTATTTCCTGACTTTAGCTTTAAACTTGTCCTTGTCATTCTTCCATGCCGACAAACGAGATAATCCTTTTACCAGGTTGGCATCAGGAATGGTAAGCGATAGTCGTACATATCCCTCGCCATGAGCTCCATACCCCGTACCCGGTGTGACAACAATCCCCAGGTTATCGAGAAGATCGTTCGTAAATTCGATGGAAGTATAGCCTTCCGGAACTTTTGCCCAGATATATAAACCCGCTTTAGGAGGTTTGGCTTCCACTCCGATATCATTCAACACCTCGATGACAAGGTCGCGTCTTCTCTGGTAAATCGCATTATGTTTATCTATCGCTTCCTGCGAATTATTCAGGGCTTCGATAGCGGCATATTGTATCGCCTGCGGAATGCCCGAATCCAGGTTTGATTTTACCGTATTCAATGCCTGTACCGCTTCAGCATTTCCGACAACCATTCCGATACGCCAGCCGGTCATATTGTAACTCTTCGATAGCGAATGAAACTCCACCCCGACATCTTTGGCACCTTCCGCCTGTAAGAAACTAACCGGTTTGTAATCATCGAAAGCCACTTCGGAATAAGGACCGTCATGACAAACAAGCAGTTCGTACTTTCTGGCAAACTCAACTACCCGATTAAAAAAATCTATTTCGGCAACAGCTCCCGTCGGATTATTGGGGTAATTTATCCACAGTATTTTAGTTTTCCTTAATATATCTTCGGGAATAACTCCCAAATCAGGCAGAAACCTGTTTTTTTGTAATAGCGGCATATAATAAACTTCCCCTCCCGCAAGAACCGTCCCTCCGGTATAAACCGGATAGCTGGGGTCAGGAACAAGGACAACATCTCCCGGGTCGATAAAGCATAATGCCATGTGTGCAATACCCTCCTTGGAACCCTGCAAAGGCAGTATTTCATTTGCAGGGTCAAGGATTATGTTAAAACGTTTTTTATACCAATTCGCTATTGCCTGCCTTAATTCGGGTAATCCGAATGTTTCCGGATAGCGGTGATTCGACGGGTCATTGGCTGACTGGCAAATTTTATTTATCACATTTTCCGGAGTTGGTATATCAGGGTCTCCAATACTGAAATTGATTATCTCTTCACCAAGGGCTTTTTTGGCAGCTATTTTCTTGTTTATCTCTACAAAAAGATACGGGGCTAAATTGTCCATCCGTCGCGACGTTCTCATATTATTCATGACCTCAAAAATAGAAATTTATTTTTTCCAATCACCTGTAAAAACTATTTCGGCAACTCCACCAAGTAGCACTTCGCCCTCGCCATCCCATTCAACCTGGAGCATGCCACCGGGAAGTACTATATTCACCTTGTTATCCGTATATCCCAGTAGTATCGAGGCTACAGCTACAGCGCAGGCACCGGTACCGCATCCCAGTGTTTCACCGGCACCTCTTTCCCATACGCGAACGTCTATTTGCCGGCGATTGATTACCCTGGCAACTTCAAAATTGACACGTTTCGGGAATATAGCATTCTTTTCAACCTCCGTACCGATACGTGTTAAAGGAAACTCATCTGCAGGTTCATCCTGAAAAAAGACAGCGTGCGGATTCCCCATCGATACGAAGTTTAACAACAAATCCGTATCATCTATCGTTAAAGTATATCCGGCTGCAAGCCTCGAATCGACCAGCCGGCATTTCTTTTTATCCACGGATACGGGAATCTTTGCAGTATCGAATTCAGGCGAGCCCATACCGGCTTGAATTCGATCGGCTTTGCCGTTTTTACGCACAAATGTAGCTTTTCTCAAGCCTGCTATAGTATCGATTGTCAATTTATCCACATTGCTATCGGTTAATTTGAAATCGGCGCAATATTTGATAAGGCATCTCAATCCGTTACCGCAAGCTTCGGCTTCCGTCCCGTCCGGATTGAACATGCGCATACTGAAATCGGCTTTCAATGAAGGAACCAGCAGTAGCAAACCATCGGCGCCGATACCGAATTTCCGGTCACACATTGCTTTCGACAAGCCACTCCAGTCATAGGTTAAATCAGCGGTTTCTATCAAAACAAAATCGTTACCGACGCTCTGCAGCTTGGTAAAAAACATATTCTCTCCTAATCCTGATAGATAAAACTATCGATGGCTTTCATTATGTCAGATTCAATATCGTTTTGTACATCGAACCACTTTATTCTATCATCTTTCAGTTTAAACCAGTTATACTGGCTGCGGACATAGCGATGCGTCTCGTACTTTATCTGCTGGATAGCCGATTCAAGAGATATTTCGCCATTTAAAAACATACCGACTTGCTTGTAGCCGATACCCGACATCGACTGTAAATCCGGATTATAGCCTTTATCGAACAGCCCCTGCACTTCATCGACCAAACCTTTTTCGACCATCGAATCCACTCTGGCATCTATTCTGCGATACAACTCATCACGGCAAGTCGTCAATCCGATGATAAGCGCATCGTATACGGGTTTTTTATTCCTTTGCCGCAACTTATTATCATTAGCGTTTGCTATTTCCAATGCCCTGATTACGCGGCGGACATTCGATGCATCTATTCTGGCGGCAGCTTCCGTGTCAACAGATTGCAGTTCGCGATACAATTCTTCTGCCCCGTTTTCGGCAGCTTTTTTCTCAAGCATCTCCCGGTATTCCAAATCCGGCATTACCTTTGGAATATCCCAACCTTCTGCGACAGCCCATACATACTGCCCGCTGCCACCGGCCAGCAACGACAGCTTTTTTCTGCTATAGATATCATCGATTGCATCCTTACACTGAGACTGGTACTCTGCCAGGCTGAAAGCCTCATCGGGATTAATTATGTCAATTAAATGATGTCGAACCATAGACTGTTCATTTTTATCGGGCTTTGCCGTCCCGATATCCATAAACCTGTATACTTGCCGGCTGTCGGCGCTGACTATCTCAGCATCAATTTTTTGACAAAGACGAACAGCCAGATTGCTTTTTCCAATGCCGGTGGGACCTATAATAGCAATTATCTTTTTCATAAGTGATACAGGTAATAAAATACTTGGAATGCAAATATAGGAAAAAGCAGATGATTAGTTATGTAAACTATCCCCTACTTTTTATTATAAACAGCAGAGGTTTGTTTAACCATGCTAATATACTGCTCGGGTTTAAGGCTGGCTCCGCCCACCAGGGCGCCGTCTATTTCAGATTGTCCAGCTAATTCAGCTATGTTTTCGGCATTGGCGCTTCCTCCGTAAAGGATGCGTAAGGTAGAAGCAATTTTATTATTGTATAAGGAGCCTAATTTTTGTCTGATAGCACCAATGGTATCATTAGCCTGCTCGGCGCTAGCGGACTTGCCCGTCCCGATTGCCCAGATGGGTTCATAAGCAATTACAAGGTTGCCGATATGTTCGACACCGGCTAAAGCTTGCTCGAGCTGTCTTTCGATAACATCCATTGTCAAGCCGGACTGATTTTCTTCCAGTTTTTCGCCAATACATAATATCGGATTAATTCCATACTTGTTAGCGGCTTTTACCTTATTATTGATATAAAAGTCGTCGTTGAAATACTGCCGGCGTTCCGAATGCCCGATAATCACATAGTGGCAAATATCTTTTATCATTAACGGCGATACTTCACCTGTAAATGCACCCTTATCCTCGTAGTGCATGTTTTGGGCGCCGACTTTTATCGAGCTTTTTGCCAATAATTCTGAGACTGCCTTCAGGGAAATGAACGGGGGACAGACAAGTTTTTCGACATTGCTGATATCCTCCAGTTCTTTTTGCATATCTTTGACCAGAGCTACCGCTTCTTCAACTGTGGTATTCATTTTCCAGTTACCGGCAATCATAGGGGTTCTCATATCTTTTTAAGCTCCGTACTTATTGAGTTTCAAGGCATTCGCCATTGCCAGCGGCATGATATCCTTTGCCGAAATTCTTCCCAATCCACCGCAGATACAAGCTGATTCTGAGAACTGGTTAACATTATCGGGACGACACCACTCCGAGTAAATCAATACCGGCACAGGATGCCAGCTGTGCCCTTTAATCATAGCCGGAGTAGAATGGTCGCCAGCAACGATGATCACATCAGGCTTTAATCCGGTGATTTCCGGAATAACTTTGTCAACATGCTCCAACGCCTTCACCTTTGCGGCAAAATCACCGTCTTCACCCCGCGCATCCGTTTCTTTAATATGAATAAAGAAATAATCATACTTATCGTAGTTCTGTTTGAGAGTTGCCATTTCATCTTCCATCGTAGGACCGGTTTTTAATATCTCCATCCCCACTGCCCTGGCTAAACCCCGGTACATCGGATAACTGGCAATCGCCGCCGGTTTCAGCTTATAAATCTCGGATACGGAAGGAAATTGCGGTTTCTCGTCGAATCCGCGCAGTAATAACATGTTAGCCGGGCTGTAACCGGAAAGGATATCTTTCGCTCTGTCGAGAAATTCATTTACTATATCGGCTGTTTTCCCTGCTTCAGGACTATTCGCTTTGACCTTTAAAGGAGCCATACCTGTTTGCTGGGGATCGGAATCGGTTATATCGTGATTTAGATTATCGCCTCGAAGTACCAGTGCCATGCGATGGTCTTTAACCGGTAGAGCTAATATATTAACCCCATCGATATCCATATTATTAAGAAGCTTGCACAACTTGCTGCTTTGTTCTGTGGATACGCGCCCCGCACGTCTGTCAGTAACTAATCCTTCTTTATCAATAGTGCAGAAATTCCCGCGTGCTGCAATGTCACCGGGCTGCAAGGGATAATCTATTCCCATCGCTTCCAAAGCACCTCGCCCAATACGATAGGTAACAGGGTCATAGCCGAATAATGCCAGATGCCCCGGAGCGCTACCCGGGGTTATTCCTGGGCTTACAGGGTCTGACAATCCGCAGATGCTTCTGGCGGCAAGTGTATCCAGGTTGGGGGTAAAGGCTGCCTCAAGCTCGGTTTTTCCGCTTTGACAGACAGGGAGACCTCCCATACCATCGATGACCAGCAATACGATTTTTGAAGGTGTTGTTTTTGAGAGTTCTTTTATGAATTCGAGATTAATATTCACCAATGCAATTAACTCCCTTATGTCCTAATTAACTTCCGTACCCTTGTCAAGCAATGCTTCAACACCCGGAAGCGCTTCTCCGCTTAAGAATTTTAATGAAGCGCCGCCACCCGTCGATACAAAAGTCATTTTATCGCCCAATTTCATCTCGGTTACTATTTCGGATGTCGAACCGCCGCCGATAATTGTAGTTCCATGCAAGTTGGCAATAATCCTCGCTATGGTTTTGGTACCCTCGCTAAACTGAGGTATTTCATAAATTCCCATCGGACCGTTCCAAAAGACGGTGCGGCATTTTTCCAGCGCTTTTGTAAATTTGGTAATAGTTAACGGCCCAATATCCACAATATGCTTATCGGCAGGTATATGGGCAATATCGACATTTTCGGTTTCACCTTTATCATTTATTACATCGGTTACCAGCATATCATCCGGAAGAATAAGTTTAACACCGTTCATCTTTGTTTTTTCAATTATTTCCGAGGCGGTATCGAGTGAATCATCGATTAAAGAAGCTCCCACTTCATATGATTGCGCCTTCAAAAAAGTAGCAGCCATACCCCCGCCAATAACTATTGTATCTACTTTGCCCATAATATTATTCAACATTGCTACTTTATCGCTTACTTTGGCACCTCCCAGCAGTACTCCGAAAGGATGCGGTGGTGCCGTTAATACCTTGCCCAGCGCATTGATTTCTTTTTCAAGCAACATGCCGGCTACAGCGGGTATATATTTGGTAACGCCCACAATCGATGCGTGTTTCCTGTGCGCCGTGCCGAAAGCATCGTTTACAAAAATATCGCCGTGTTTTGAAAGAGCTTGTGCAAAAGTATCGTCACCCTTTTCTTCTTCTTCATAAAATCTGAGGTTTTCTAACAGCAGTATATCGCCGTTTTTCATATTGGCAATAGCGTTATCTACTTCGGAACCGATACAATCGTTAACAAAACCTACGGGTTGTCGTAAAATCTGTGAAAGATGTTGAGCCACGATGGCCAGACTGAATTCGGCAGCAGGCTTTCCCGCAGGGCGTCCGAGATGTGAACACAGTATAATCATAGCCCCTTTTTCAACGAGATAATCGATAGTGGGTAACGAAGCCCTGATACGGCTGTCATCGGTAATTGTTCCAGTTTTATAATTCAACGGAACATTAAAATCCACCCTTACAAGTGCCTTTTTACCGCTGACATCAATATCTCTGACTGTTAATTTATTCATCTGCATCCTTTTACAATTAGAATAAATAAATCAGGTAATTACGATACCTGATATTGTGGGTATAATTATAACTCATTATAACTTAACAGTGAATTCGCTTGACTTCCGGTAACAGGGCAATGGTTTCCCTGACTATTCCGCCAGAATCCAGCCCGTATTTTTCCCTCAGTATCGATGGCGTCCCGTGTTCTACGTACTTATCGGGAATGCCTATCGTTTTAACCCTTATATCGGATAAGCCAGCTTCCTGTAACAGCGACAATACACTGCTACCGAAACCTCCGCTAAGCACATTTTCCTCTACTGTTACAATATGCTTTATCCGGCGGGCTGTGTCCAGTAGAATGCCGGAGTCCAGCGGTTTTACAAAACGGCCGTTGATAACAGTTGCTTCTATCCCTTTCAATGATAATTCTCCGGCTGCCTGTATGGCATAAGGCACTGATGCCCCGACAGCCATTATCGCTACGTCATTGCCGTATTTTAATACCTCTGCCATACCGAGCGGGATTATCTTAAAAGCATTGTCCATGGAGACACCCGTTCCAACACTGCGAGGATATCTGATAGCCATCGGATGTTTAGTTTGAGTTGCGGTATAAAGCAAATGCTGCAACTCATTTTCATCTTTTGGAGCTGAAATGATTAGATTCGGTATCAGTGACAGGTAAGATAAGTCGAAAATACCCTGGTGTGTTTTTCCGTCATCGCCTACAATGCCCCCGCGGTCGATAGCAAAAATGACATGTAAATCCTGCAGACAGACATCGTGTATTATCTGGTCAAAAGAACGTTGAAGAAAAGTAGAATATATGGCAACGACTGGAATGTAACCCTGTGTAGCTAATCCGGCTGCAAACGTTACCGCATGCTGTTCGCATATACCGACATCGAAAACTCTGTCGGGAAATTCACTCTGAACCAGGCTCAGACAATTACCTTCCGGCATCGCCGGCGTAATAACTACCAGTTTCGGCTCCTGCCTGGCAAGACACAACACTGTTTGCGCAAATACTTCGCTATAAGTCGGAACTGTCTTCGCCTCTGATTTACATTTTGGAGAAACCCCATGAAAATAAACCGCATTCCCTTCAGCGGGCGTATAACCCTTACCTTTTATTGTAGATACATGAATCAACGTAGGTTTATGGCTGTAATCCCTGGCCTGTGTAAGAGCTGTTTCAAGGTCTTTTAGATTATGCCCGTCAATCGGTCCCATATATGCCATTCCGAATTCTTCCCAAATTGTCGTGGGCATCACAAATCCCTTAATACTGCTTTTAATCTTATCGCCGAATTCCCACACTTTTTTCCCTAGAGGTAAAAATCCGAGAATCCTTTTACTTCTTTCGCTGGCACGGTAATACCGCTTATCAAAGCGTATCCTGCTTAGTATTTTAGCCATAGCTCCAACAGTCGGAGAAATAGACATTCCGTTATCGTTGAGTATCACAATTAACTTAGAACCCAGATAAGTAAGATTGTTAAAAGCTTCCAACGCCATGCCACCTGTAGCCGCCCCATCACCTATAACAGCGATAACATGATAATCATCACCGGCAAGGTCGCGAGCTTTGGCCATTCCCATAGCCGCTGAGACTGACGTACTGGCATGACCGGTTCCGAACGGGTCATGCGGGCTTTCATCGCGTGATGTAAATCCCGATAACCCGCCATACTGGCGCAGTGTATTGAACTTATCTTTCCTTCCGGTTAGCAGTTTATGGGTATATGATTGATGCCCGACATCCCAGATAATTTTATCATCGGGGCTATTGAAAACCCTGTGCAGTGCAATTGTCAGATCGACAACTCCGAGGCTGGATGCCAAATGCCCACCGTTTACAGTTACAACGGACACGAGTTCCCGCCTGATTTCGCCAGACAGTTGTTCGAGTTGTTTTGGCGTCAGATTTTTCAGGTCTGCGGGACAGTTTATATTATCTAATAATCCTGACATAATTTATACTCAATAGAGCGGCAATGCGTAAATAAATGTGTATAGGAGCTAACCCTTATACTAGCAATGAAGTCAAAAGGTTGTCAAGCAATCCCCATATTTACTTGACGTTATAAGGAACTGTTTGCTAGACTGCTTTAGTTTTAATTATATTACAGGATAAAATTATTGTTAGACAGCATTCTAGAATTAAGCCTCGCTAAAGAATTGATTGTCGTTTTAATCTCAGCCTTACCGATATTTGAGTTAAGAGCATCTATTCCAGTAGCTATCGTCAATTTTGATTTCCCTTGGTATTATGCCTTTCTTTTAGCCGTTATAGGTAATATGTTGCCGGTTCCCATCATTTTATTATTCCTGGAATCTGTTGCTAAATTGCTTAGCCGCATTTCAGTAATGAAACTATTTTTTGACTGGTTGTTCGAAAGAGCCAAAAATAGAAGCCAACTGATACAAAAATATAAGCATTTAGGACTAATAGTATTGGTCGCTATTCCGTTGCCAATAACCGGAGCATGGACAGGTTCATTGGTAGCCGTATTTCTTGGAATCGGATTCAAACAGGCTTTCTGTTCCATTTTTACCGGAGTGATTATTGCCGGCATGATAGTAACTTGTTTGACACTGCTCGGCTGGGTTGGCGCAATTATTGCCGGAGTTGCCCTTTTAGGAATAGTTATATATGGGTTTGTTAAAAACGGCAACAAAAAACAAAATAGCCGAACTTAGCATAAATATTTTACTCTTGTCGTTAATTATTATAAAATATTGATATTGTTTTAATTCTCCCTGTAGCTCAGCCGGATAGAGCAACTGCCTTCTAAGCAGTGGGTCGAGAGTTCGAATCTCTCCAGGGAGGCTTTTAGCTATAAAATCAGCCCCAGGCACCCACAGCCTTGCTTTATACCGATAATAAACCATTACTAACCAAATATATAATATAAATCATCTGTTTTTAAGAAGATTTTTCAGCTAGATATCTGAATGATATATTGATATATATCATAATCAATGGCTTCCTTCCAGCATTGAATCGATTTTTGAATGAGAATAAGGTTAATATATTAATGCACCTACAAACATGCAGGAAGAACTTCAATCCCTTGTACTCTACAAACACGACTTTCGCATCATGACGGGATTGAAATACCAGCTGTTAAACTGCTGTCCGGATATCAATCTGTAAAGACATAGCTGCCCTTCTTCAGATAGGAATAGAAGGTAAGAATGGTGGAAGCCAGTGCCATGTACATTAAGATTGCCAGTAAAAGATCCGGGCCGATGTTTAGAATGGCCATACAAAGCGGTGTCAGCCAGAACCAGTAATTCAGTTTAGCGATTTTCGTAGGAGTAGGAAATTCAAAATCTTTTTTGCGTCGTTTGATGAGATAGATGACTATCCCTGCGATGACCAGGACTCCGCCGATAAGTGCCGGAATCGCGTAAAGATAAGGATTCCACCATACGAAACCGGCAGTGCGGTCGAAACACCCCGCAATAATCGCCAAGATAAGGGTGGGCATAAACAGAATCTGGTCGGCTATCATATCGTAGAGGGAACCGAAGCGGCTGGCCTGTTTCATGCGGCGGGCTAAATTTCCGTCCAAAAAATCGGTTAGGGCGGCAATTATCAGCAGAATACCGGCAGCCAGGATTTGTGTCTCGCTACCCAAGGCTAAAAGCGTGACAATGACGGCCGTCATTATAATACGTATTGTAGTTATGAAATTAGGAACATTAAATTTAATCTTTATGTGTGGTTCAGTAGCTATATTCAATCGGTTTATCCCTTTAAAAAACCTGCTGGAAACGTTACATATCGTAACACACGTTTGAACATGGCGTCAAAAAATCGGTATTTACAAAACTGTCCGCCCGTTTTTATCTGCATAAAGTAACATTGCTCCTGTTTCCCAGATGACCTGAAAATATAAAATTCCTGCATTTTTTTCATCGATAATCATTTTTCTAATCATATTTATGTGATAAAATTACTCCACTGATTAATAGTACAAAGGTTAAATTAATGAGTTTTTCTACAAAAATATCAGACCCTGCATATTCTAAGTATAAAAAAGATTCTATAACGTGGTCATTCCTTTTTTCTTTTATTCTGTTCATTATAGCTGTTATCGGCTTTCCGATTTACGGTAATTCTACCGGTGAGCTGGATTGGCCTGAATCTCTGTTTTATGGCATGGGGATAGGAGCTATGTTTATTACGATAGCAGCTCTGCAAACCGCAAAAAGAAAACTGGATACAACCTGGGACGGGATTGTTATCGATAAACAATTCCATACAAAACATTCCAGTAACGAATACCGCACGCAGTATGTTATAAAAATAGAAAAGGATTCGGGAAAAATAAAAACTGTCAAATGGACTGACTATCCTGATATATTTAATTATTATGAAGTAGGAGACCGTGTGCGACATCACAAAGGTTTGTTTTATTATGAAAAATACGATAAAAGCCGGGATTCGGAGATTTTATGTGTAGCCTGCAGATATTTTAACGATATTAAAGAGGATTTCTGTGTCAGATGCAAATGCCCTTTACTGAAATAGAAATGACTTTGCCGCTATTCCTTCATTAAAAAAGCAAGCACCTCATTATTAAAACGTTCCCTCATTTCAACAAAGAATGCATGTGAACCCCCTTTGTATTCTACCAGTTTTGAATCCGGTACCATTTCTGCAAGAACTTCGGACGACTTGGGATTTATTACCCTGTCAGCATCCCCCGTTATTACAAGAGTCGAAGCATTAATAAGTTTCAATCTTTCCATAGCATCATGTTCCCATATTGCCGCTATCTGATTCGATATGCCCGAAATATCCATTTTTGCTATCCAGAATTTCATCATCGGTAATAGAAAAAGCCTGTTGATTTTTTTGTTAAAAGCCAGTTTCGACAGTGCAACTACAATATCTTTAACCGGTACGCTCAATAAATCGGAATAAGAGTAATTACCTTCATAACCCAGTTTTTTCGCAATGTCGGCAGAAATGCCACCCGGTTCAATTCTTCTTGCAAAGGTGCAGCCCAATATCAATTTATTTATTTTTTCAGGATAGTTAATTGCCAATTCCTGTGCTATCATACCACCCATCGATATCCCAAGAATATGCGCTTTCTCAATTCCCAGGTGGTTCATTAAACCTGCCGTATCTTCTGCCATATCCCTTATAAAATAAGGTTCGGATGGTTTGTCGGATTCTCCGCACCCACGGTTATCAAAAGTAATTACCCGAAAATGTTTTCTGAAAAAGCGTGTCTGAAAGTACCAAGCTTTTTGTGTGGATGCTACTCCCATTATCATAACAAGAGGTTCACCATCACCCTCGACTTTAAAATTTATATTAATTCCGTTAATTATAGCTTCCGGCATTCAAACCTCCATTCAGGTTAATCTTATATAAAGAATCATTGTTATTAGTATTATAAACTATTTATGACACCTGTTTTACTTATAAATACTGTTCAATTAATTTTTCTAGTTCCATGGCAATCACCAACTAAATAATCTACATTATGTAATACACAGGATTAAGTATAAGATGCATCACCCTCCTCCCCTTCGCCATCTTCTGCTTGCTTCGTTTTATAAAAAACCACTTTGTCCTTATTATATATTTTCCCGGTTAATATGAAAATGTTTTAATATTTATAGATTTGCTAATTCTTTAAATTGAAGATTTTTGTATTTTATATTATTATATTAGACAATTGGGTTTTTTGTTACTTATTATCCTTATTCTTGTGCCCTATTGAAACATAAAACATAGATGAAATAAATTTCATTATTAAAGGGGGAATACAACGGCAACAGTTATGAATAAAATCAATTCATTTTTCGATCCGCAAAGCGTTGCCCTGGTAGGAGCATCCAATCGTCTGGGGGCAATCGGAAACATTGTATTGGAAAACCTTATCATAGGTAAAGATAAACGCAAGGTGTATCCAATCAATCCGAAGTATGAAACACTGCTCGATTTAAAGTGCTACCCCAATCTTGCCAGCCTCCCCGAAGTCCCCGAGCTCGTAATTATTACCATTGCCGCAGAAAACGTGCCTGCTATAGTTGAAAGCTGCGCTGAAATAGGAGCTAAAGCGATTACTATAATTTCCGCCGGATTTAAAGAAGCCGGAAAAGCAGGAAATGAGCGCCTGGAAAAAATAATGGGAACTTGTCGTAAAAATAATATTAGACTCATGGGACCGAACTGTTTAGGTTCTATGCGCCCCTGTGCCGATTTCAGCGGTTCTTTTGCTCGCAAGATAACGAAATCAGGGAATATCGCCTTCCTTTCTCAGAGCGGTGCCCTGGGTGCTGCAGTTCTTGACTGGGCAATCAACAGGGATATCGGTTTCAGTGCATTTGTTTCCATCGGAAGCATGGTGGATGTCGATTTTGGAGACCTCATTGACTATTTCGGTGATGATCCTGAAACAAAGAGCATCATAATTTATATGGAGACAATCGGTAATACCCTCACAAGCGTTAAAAATTTCATGAGCGCTGCACGCGGTTTTGCCCGCAGTAAACCAATTATAGTTATCAAACCGGGTAAATTCCAGGAGAGTATTCAGGCGGCAAAATCACACACCGGCGCCCTTGTCGGTGATGACGCCTATTATGATGCGGTTTTCAATCGTGCCGGCGTTGTGCGTGTAGATGAAGTTGCCGACCTTTTCAATTGTGCTTCAATACTTGATTCAACTCATCTTCCAAAAGAACAAAATGTTGCCGTAATTACCAATGCAGGCGGACCTTCTGTTCTTGCAAC
This sequence comes from Dehalococcoidales bacterium, assembly GCA_028707255.1. GTDB lineage: Bacteria > Chloroflexota > Dehalococcoidia > Dehalococcoidales > UBA5627 > UBA5627. The sequence continues at coordinate 10,900 of JAQTUQ010000025.1, read as the reverse complement.
AGATGCTTTAATTGCCAAAGGCGGAAAACTCAGCGTTTTGTCCCCTGAAACTGTCAATGCTTTAAATGAAGTATTGCCTCCTTTCTGGAGCAAGGCAAATCCGATAGATATACTTGGAGACGCCGATGCGGAACGTTATACCAAGGCGATAGAAGTTGCGCTTAAAGACCCGGGTATCAATGGTATCATCGTTATATACACTCCGCAGGGTGCTGCAAACGCCACGGACGTAGCAAAAGGTATTGTAAAAATTTCCAAGAAGAGTTCCAAACCTATTCTGACCACAATGATGGGAAGCAAGGATGTCGCCGGAGCGAGACAACTTTTCTATGCCAATAAAGTGCCGACATATGAATTCCCTGAGGAAGCAATGGAAGCTTATCTTTATATGTATAAATATGCGAAGAATCTGGAAAGCCTTTACCAGATACCCGAGGATATTCCTTTTGACGTCGGTATCGCCAAAAACCATTTAAAGACGATTATTAATAATGCTGTAAACAAAGGGGAAACATTATTAAACGAAGAGGATTCGAAGAAATTCCTTAATACATATCGTATCGGGGTAAGTTATCCGTTTTTTGCCAAAGATGTCGAACTTGCAGTTGCCACCGCAGATTCCGTAGGCTATCCGATAGTTATGAAAATACAGTCACCCGATATCTCACATAAATCCGATGTCGGCGGCGTCGCTTTAAATATTAAATCTCCCCAACAACTCCAACAGGCATATGCAAATATGATGGAAACTGTTAAGCAGAATGCGCCAAAAGCTAAAATTGACGGCGTTACCATACAGAAGATGGTGGGGAAATATGATTATGAACTTATTATCGGAAGTAAAAAAGATGTCACACTGGGCCCGGTAATCATATTCGGACAGGGCGGCATAGAGGCGGAATATCATAAAGACATTTCAATCGGATTGCCTCCCCTAAATCAGGTGCTGGCAAGAAGATTGGTCGAGGGGACAAAGATATACTCGGCATTATCAAAGGGTTTTAGAAGCAAACCGCCTGTCGACCTGCACCTTATTGATGAAACCCTTATCAGGGTATCGAATATGATAGTCGATTTCCCTGAAATATCTGAACTGGATATCAATCCGCTCGTTATCAGTGATGGTAAGGTCGTTGCATTGGATGCCCGTATCGTTTTGGATTTAGAGGTTATCAAGAAAGGAGTGGAGGAATCATCTCATCTTATTATTTCACCCTATCCAACCCGTTATATACAAACATGGACCTGCCATGACGGCAAACAGGTCTTGTTACGACCTATCCGCCCTGAAGACGAACCGCTGGAACATGCGCTTCTTGACGGGTTATCTCCGCAATCTAAAAGTTTTAGATTTTTCCATCCCATCAATGAATTCACTCATGATATGCTCAGCCGTTTCTGCAACATAGACTATGATAGAGAAATAGCAATCGTAGCAGAATATAACGGTAGCAGTAAAAAACGCATTGTAGGAGTAAGCAGGTTAATAATAGAATCCGGAAAAGAATTCGGGGAATTTGCAACCGTTATTGCCGACGAGTTCCAGGATATATGGCTGGGGCATAAACTAACGGATATGTTAATCGGTATTGCAAGAGAAAAGAATCTCAAATCTATTTACGGAATTATTCTTAAAGATAATATTAAGATGATTAATCTGGTACGCAACCTCGGTTTCCGACTCGAAAATGTATCCGATAATGAATTAAAAGCTGTTATGGACCTTTAATATAATCTAATAACAGGATAAAAACACCCTCGCCAAAAAGCGAGGGTGTTTTTAATCGTTTATTGACTAAGGTTATTAAGATGCCTGCCCAAGCTTAACCAGCTTCTCAAAGTTATCCGGTTCATTAACAGCCATATCAGCCAGCATCTTGCGGTTAACATCGATTCCCGAAGCCTTTAATCCATTCATTAACTGGCTATATGTTACACCGTATGACCTGCTCGCAGCATTGATACGTGTAATCCAGAGCTTTCTCATATCTCCCTTGCGATCCCTGCGATGGATATATGCATACCTCAATGAATGCATCATAGATTCGTGGGCACGCTTGTAAAGCGAATGATTACTCGCCCTGTGCCCCCTGGTAAGCGCAAGTACTTTTTTATGCCGTTTATGTGCGGTTACACCCTTTTTTACTCTTGACAAAGTATTACTCCTATCTAACTATACCCCGTAAGGGATAAGCCTTTTAATTCTTTTTTTATCACTCGAATGCAGTGGTATAGTCTCATCGAACTGCATCTTCACCCTGCGGGATTTATTGCGGCGCAAATGGCTTTTCATGCCTTTAGTACGCATAATCTTCCCGCTACCGGTGATATGAAACCTGGTTTTTGCTCCCTTGTGTGTTTTAAGTTTTGGCATCTTCTTCCTGTTTTTCTTCTTCCTTTACTTTAGTTTTCAAAGCCGATTGTTGCGGCACTAATATTAAGTGTAATCTAGCTCCTTCTTTAATTGGTTGCCTCTCAATAGAAGCAATCTCTTTTAGGGAATCAGACATTTTTTCAAGTAACCGTAAACCCAATTCAGGATGAGCATTTTCACGTCCGCGAAACATTATGGTTAATTTAACTTTATCTCCACCTTCCAAAAGCCTTCTAGCTGACCTTGCTTTAGACTCAAAATCATGCTCTCCGATTTTAGGACGAAGCCTCACTTCCCTTAATAACGAAAGCCTCTGTGTCTTTTTTGTCTCTCGTTCTTTCCTTGTCTGTTGATATTTAAATTTCCCATAATCCATAAGACGGCAAACAGGCGGGACAGCCATGGGTGCAACTTCTACAAGGTCAAAACCCTGCTTCTTTGCGAGTTCACGCGCCTGATATAAAGGCATTATTCCTAACTGCTCGCCTTTTTCGCCGACGAGACGCACTTCTTTGCACTTAATTTTTTCGTTTACACGTAACTCTTTAATTATGTCTTTATATCCCTCCTGGTTCTCTCACTTATATAAAAGGACTATAGCATAGTAAAGCTATTCTTATCAAGTATTTATTAATTTTCAGTTTTTTCCGTTACCGCTTTTATGACTATATCCATAAAATCATCGAACGGTATACCGTTCTTTTGTTCACCATTTCTGAAACGTACCGAAACAGTGCCGTTATCGACTTCTTTATCGCCGATAATCAGCATATAAGGTATTTTTTGCGCCTGCGCTTGCCGGATTTTATTGTTAACAGTCCCCTGCTGATAATCGGTCTCTACTCTCAGATTTTTGTTTTTTAATTCGCTTTCCAGCTTTTTGGCATAATCCTGATGGCGGTCTGCTATCGGTAGTATCGCTACCTGTACCGGAGATAACCAAACGGGAAATGCGCCACCGTAATGTTCGATAAGGCAAGCCATAAACCGCTCCATGCTTCCAAGTACGGTGCGATGTACCATGGCAACCATATGTTCTTTTCCGTCTTCCCCGATGTAATTAACGTCAAAGCGCTGCGGATTATTAAAATCAACCTGAATCGTCGGCCCCTGCCAATCCCTGCCGACGGCGTCTTCGAATTTTATATCGATTTTAGGTCCATAAAAAGCACCCTCTCCCGGATCAACCTTATAATTGATTTTCCGTCGTTCAAGTGCTCTGACCAGAATGTTTTCCGCCTCTTCCCAGATATCAAGACTGCCGGCATATTTTTCCGGCCTGGTCGACAGTATTATTTTATAATTGGCAAAACCAAAAGAGTCCATCATAAATGATGCTAAATCAAGAACATCTACAACTTCATCTTCAAGTTGATCAAATCTGCAAAATATATGGGCGTCATCCTGTGTGAAGCCTCTGACGCGGGACAATCCATGTAATACCCCAGAACGCTCATAACGGTAAACCGTGCCAAGTTCTGCCCAACGCAGGGGTAACTCACGGTAACTCCTTAATCTGCTCTTATAAATCAATATGTGATAGAGGCAATTCATGGGTTTGATAACATATTCCTCTTCATCTATCTCCATCGGACTGTACATGTTTTCCCTGTAGAATTCCCAATGCCCGCTGGTTTTCCATAGGTCTACTTTTGCAATATGAGGAGTATATAGAATATCGTAACCGCGCTTTATATGCTCTGCCTTCCAAAAATCCTCTATAACGCTGCGTATCAGGGAACCTTTAGGATGCCAGCATACCAGACCGGGACCCGATTCTTCATGCACACTAAAAAGATCCAGCTCCTTTCCCAGCTTCCGGTGGTCTCTCCTGGCTGCTTCTTCCAGTTTCTTCAAATATTCATCAAGTTCATTTTTCGAAGCGAAAGCCAAACCATATATGCGTTGAAGCATCGGATTTTTTTCGTCACCGCGCCAGTAGGCTCCGGCAATACTCACCAGTTTAAATGCTTTGATTTTACCGGTGGTATCGACGTGAGGACCTCGACACAAATCGGTAAAATTACCCTGCCGGTAAATACTAACTTTCTCATCCTCGATATCGCTAATGAGCTCAATTTTATATGGCTGAGCGGAGAAGAGACTTCGTGCTTCATCCTTTGTTATTTCGTCATGCCGAAAAGGCAGTTTTTGTGAAATAATGTAATTCATTTTATCTGTTATTACAGATAAATCATCAGGAGTTAAAGGTCTCGGCAAATCAAAATCGTAATAAAAACCGTTAGCTATTGCAGGTCCTATGCCGAATTTTGCATCGGGAAATAACGATAGAACCGCTTCCGCCATAACATGCGCTGCCGAATGGCGTATTTTTTCTATTTCAGAATTCTGCTCTTTTTCTTTTAAACCAATTTCATCATTCATAACTAATTACCCGCATAATACAACTCATTAAATAAAAACCCCTCACCCATATGACGGAGCAGAGAGGTTTTTTACCATTTCATAAAAGCTCATTATACCAGCCACCAGCTATAAAATCAATTTTACTAATGATTGCTAATGGCTGGCATAACATTATTATTAAATTTATTATCTATAACCCTGTAGTTAAAGCGACAGCCAGGAAAACAGAACCGAATACAACCGCCAGGATGATAATTATCATATATATCACCCACTCCGATTGAGTGAGTTTCCTGACAATCTTCTTGACAAGGGCTTCTTCTGCCTTTGCCAGGGCTTCATCAGCCGCCCTTTGAGCAGCCAGTGCAATTTCCTCGGCACGTGCAACCGCCTCCCTGGCTGCTTTATCAGTTTCTTCGGCTTTTATTCTGGCTATATCTGCCGCCCGGGCACTGGCTGTCTGCGAAGCCCTTTGTGCCTCTTCCGCTTTTGCAAATGCCTGTGCTACAGCCGATGAAATAGCTGCTGCAAGAGCTTTATCTGCTTCTATATCTGTCTGTTCCGCTTTTTTGGCTATGTCTTCTGCCAATTTTGCGGCAGCAATAGATGCTTCACTGGCTTCTTTACCTGCCTTTGCGGTACTTACAGCAGATTCTCCTGATACTTTTGTCGCAGCTTCCAACGCTTCTCTTCCTGCAATCCCGGCAAGTTCTCCTTTTCTGGCCACTTCCTGAGCTAAACGAGCTGCAGTTAAGGCAGCCTTTTTAGCTTCTCTTCCAGCTTCGTCTGCTTTTCTGGCTGCTTCCATAGTGCCTTTTTCGGTTGCTTCGGTGGCAGCCTTCTTAGCCATCTCCAATTTTTCATCTGCGATTCTTGATGCTTCTTTTGCTGCTTCAATAGAACTTAAGGCAGACTCCCTGGACTTGATTGCCGCTTCTCTGGCCCTTGCGGCTGCCTGTTCGGCAAGCGCATTGATTGCAGCTGCTAATGCAGCATCTCCTGCAGTGTCGGCATACTCTGCTTTCTTAGTAGTTTCACTAACGGAACGCAATGCTTTGGATGCTGCTTCCTTGGCATCTTTACCTGATTCATCGATTCTTTCTGCCAAAACCCCGGATATTCTTGTAGCAGCTATGATAGCCGAATCCCCAGCAATATCAGCCAGTTCCCCCTTTCTGGCAGTTTCATCAGCCAACCTGAAAGCAACAGCCGCCGCTTTTTTGGATTCCCTTCCCGCATCATCAGCTTTTTTAGCCGATTCTGCATCTTTATTGCGATTTGCCTCTCCGGCTGCAGTTTCGGCCAGTTTAGCCAAGCTATCTGCCTGTTTTGCTGCCGCACCAGCTGATTCGATAGAACGTTCTACTGCTTCCCTGGCAAGTATAGCCGCATCTTCAGCCCTTATCGCGGCTTCCTCGGCAGCTATTAACGCAGCCTGAGCAACTTCTCTGGCCGCCTGTGCTACTTCATTCGATTTTGCTGTAGCTTCTTCGGCAGCATATTGAGCAGCTCTGGCTATATCCTCAGCTCTGAGAGCTGCTTCTTCTGCTCTGGTAGCTGCTTCTTCTGCCGCTCTACTGGCAGCATCCGCTGCTTCCTTCGCTTTCTTCTCTGCCTTCTCAGCATCGGCAATGGCAGTTTGGGCTATTCGTTCAGCCCTGGCTGCCGCCTCAGCGGCTGCCGTAGTCGCCTTTTGAGCAGCTGTTTCTCCTGCCTTACGAGCTTCTTCTGCTCTTTTTTCCGCTTCACCGGATGCTTTTGTAGCCAATAATGCAGCATCATTAGCTTTCTTTGAAGCATCTTCCGCTCTCCTGGCAGCTTCAACGGCAGCCCTGATATTGGCTTCCATATCATCCAGAATTTCGGGGAGCGGTTTAGTAAGAATTTTGGGGGGAGCAGGGAGTGCCTCAGTATGTGAAGATTGATTTTTCAACTCATCGCTTTGCATATGTGCCTCCTTTAAATAGAAAACAATATATATATAACACTCCTCTTAATGAAGGAGCTATTTATATTCAAAGGATGACACGACACATTGAGGTATTTCAAATACCTCTACAATGAGATTACATCAAACAACTGGCAAAGTCAACAGATTTTGTGCTTAAAACGGCTATTTTTGCTGGAAATGGTAGGAGTTTGCTCCATTGCGATGTTATTTGGTGGGGAAGGGGGGATTTGAACCCCCACGCCTTTCAGCACAAGATCCTAAGTCTTGCTCGTCTGCCAGTTCCGACACTCCCCCAAGGTTTGTGATATCGTCGGATTTTTATATTTAAGCTTATTTCTCTAAAGCATTTTATCATTGTATCAAGGATAGCTCAAGACAGTAGAATACTCATTTTTTAACTTGATTGTCTCTGCAAAAAACAAGGGAGATAACTCGTGTCTCCCTTGTTAATTTATGTCCATTATTATATATCTATTATATCGTATGGTTTATACCGCAATGCGGACACTGTATTCTCTTTTCACTGAAGTGCGGAGGAATTCTTAATTTGGTACCGCAGGGACAATCTATGGTCTTGTAATTACTTAATTTCCACATTACGTCCGAAGTCTCGCGAGTTCTTTCAAGCCTGCCGGGGTCATCGCTTGCGGAAGGACGCAACACTGTTTGTGATGAAGAACCTGTCAGCGACATTGCGGAAGCCGGGATAACACTGCCCCTGCCCCTGTGCACCTCTTTATAGGCTTTTTCATAATCGATATAAGAAGCGCCCCCGCCCATCGCACGAAGTATGCGAACCCTCTCGGATATCGGCGGATGAGTACTGCTGAAATCGGTGGCGGCCCTTCCCTTTTTACGAAACGGATTTACGATATACATCGGAGCAGTTGCCTGATTGGCGGATTTTAACTGGCCGCTCGATGCGCCCAGTTTTTCCAGCGCTGAAGCCAACCCTTCCGGATATCTGGTATACATCGCGGCAGAGGCATCGGCTAAATATTCGCGCTTCCTCGATATGGCAAAATATATCAACTGGGCAAAAATCGGCGCCAGTATCATCAGAAGAAGAGCGATAAGCATGATAATCCCCTGCGCGGCACCACCCGATGAGGAATCACGTCTGGAACCTCCGCCCCCAAAAATCATGATACGCGACCCATACCATGATAACATCACGATTGTACCAAGTAGCACGCTTGTCATCGCCATCAGTAAAACATCCCTGTTCTTGATATGGGATATTTCATGCGCCATAACACCCTGTAACTCATCACGGTTCAATTGTTGCAGCAAACCCGAAGTTATGGCTACAGCAGCCTTGTTCGGATCACGCCCCGTGGCAAAGGCATTGAGTGAAGGGTCATCGATTATATATATGTCAGGTGTCTTCGGCAATCCTGAAGCGATGCGCATCTCTTCAACAATGTTATAGAGGCGCGGATGGTCGTCATGGCTGATTTTCTTTGCTCCGGCAGAAGCTAACAGTATACTATCTCCCTGAAAATAGGCAAGCAAGGTCATAATTGCCCATAATATTATGGCAATGACTAATCCTCCTATCCCGCTATCAAAGAAATACAAGCCCAGAAAATAGCCGATCAGAAAGAGCAAAACACCCATCCCAATGACCAGAATCGCCGACCTTATCTGGTTGGACCTTATTTGTTCCCACATATAGTTTTATATTCCTTTAACTGAAACTGACTTTGGGAGCCTCTCTCTCGTTTGCGGCCGTTACTTCAAAGAATTCACCAGCCTTAAATCCGCTCATCCCGGCAACAATATTCGAGGGGAACATCTGAATTTTATTGTTATAATTTAAAACGGAATCATTATAAAACTGGCGTGAAAAGCTGATTTTATTTTCGGTTGAAGCCAATTCTTCCTGCAAAGCAAGAAAGTTCTGGTTAGCTTTTAAATCAGGATAATTCTCCGCAACAGCCAGTAATCTCCCGAGTGCGCTACTCAACTCACCTTCGGCCTTGGAACGTGCCGCAGCGCCGCCATCGGATATTTTTTGAGCCAGATTTCTGGCATTGGTTACGGCTTCCATGGTTTCTCTTTCATGTTTCATGTAACCCTTAACCGTTTCCATAAGGTTGGGTATAAGGTCATATCTTCTCTTTAACTGTACATCTATCTGAGCCCACGCATTCTTAACCTGATTGCGTAACCGCACCAATCCGTTATAGGTAAAGACATAGAACAGCAATAATAAAACTACAATGCCAAGTAATACCCAAAGTACAATTTCCAAAAAACACCTCCTGATATAGTTCCCGCTTCTGCGGGATACTATCAAACTTCCCTATATGTGAAAAACCTCTCCGAGGAAGTTTATCACCTGTTGTTCCGCACAGGTATCTTGCCGAATATTATGTGAAGTATGCTTGATTAATTGAATAACCTCTCCCCCATCGAACCACAAACCATCCCCGTTAATACATATATCTATAACAGTCTGCGAAGAATCTCCGATTTTAATTTTTCCCATAGTCTTTTTGCATATGGGACATTTGTGTTTATTCTCGGGAATCTTTTCATCGATATTATCAATTAAGCCCGGAATTGACAGGCTGCAATTCTTAAGGTTCATTTTTTCAAACAATAATTCCAGTTCGTTAGAATCGAACCATACACCTTTGCACCTAACACAGTAGTCCAATTCTATTTTGTCATGTTCTAAATCAATCATATCCGTTTTACAAACAGGACAAAGCATTTCTCTACCTCGCTTCATTCATTTTAAATGCACTATATAATTGTGTCAAGAACATGTAAGAGTCTATAACATACCGTAATATTATTATTACTTATAATTACATATTTTACCTACAGAGCCTATCAAATTGTTTCTAAGTCATCATAGTATCCAAATTGACAATAACCTATAAAAACTTGTATATTATTAAAGATATTTCACCAATCGATTAACCTGAAAATAAACATGAATTATATAGTTTTAGTCAAACAAGTCCCCGATGTAAAAAATATCCCCGATGACGCATGGGACTGGGAAAAAGGCACTTTAAAACGGGGAGTCCTCGATAATGTTTGTAACGAATTCGATAAACAGGCATTAGCTTTCGCTATCAGTCTTAGAGACCAAAAACAGGGCATGATAATAGCTCTATCCATGGGACCTCCTTTTGCAGAGGAAGTTTTAAAATATGCACTCTCTTTAGGTGTAGACAAATCGGTGTTGCTTACTGACAGAAGCCTCGGCGGGGCAGATACGGCCGCAACGGCTTATCCACTTGCACAGGCGATCAGAAAGATACAAAAAGATTTTTTTAATGGTGACCCCGATTACCTGATCATAAGCGGAATGCAATCTGTAGATGGAGATACTGCACAGGTTCCTCCACAGATAGCAGAGGATTTGAACATCGCCCATATTGCTTACGCTACATCATTTTCTTTCAATAATGATCAACTGCAGGTATCCCGTATTACCCGAAGCGGATTGGAAACAGTCTCCCCTCTCGGTTCATCCTGTGTAATAACTGTCGCCAACTTTACTGAACCCCTTTATGCTACATTTTTTAAAACAAGGTGGGCAGCATCACAGGAAATATTAAAATGGAGCGCCGAAGATATCAATGCGGACCCATCTTTAATCGGTTCAACCGGTTCACGGACAACAGTCTACAAGATATTTTCACCAAAAGAAGTCAATAGCAGACAGTGTTTAATCCTGGATAATGTACAGGAATTAGTAACCAAATTGGAAATGGCTTATAACAATAAGAGAGAATCCTCGGTAAAAGATGAAAGTATAACTGCCTATTCCATACCTGACGGAAGAAACCCTAGTTATCGTGGAGATATTTGGGTTTATGCCGAACAGGAAAAGGGAGAAATAAATCCGGCAACCTTCGAATTACTGGGGAAAGCCACTGAACTTGCTTATTCTGTCGGGGAAAAAGTGGGTGCTGTTCTATTAGGGAAAGACGTTAAAGGTCTTGTTCGAGAACTTACCAAATACGGTGCAGATAAAATATATATATCGGATGACCCTCTTTTAAAAGATTTCTTGCCCATCCCTTACACTATAACAGTTTCAGGTCTTATCGAAAAATACAATCCACAGATTATGTTGTTCAGCGCTACCCCTCTGGGTAGAGAACTAGCTCCCAGGGTAGCATATCGAACAAGGTCTGGACTGACCGCTGATTGTACCGGTTTGGATCTGGTTGATTTTCAAC
>JAQTUQ010000024.1 GCA_028707255.1 Dehalococcoidales bacterium | reverse complement strand
TCCTCAGATTCAAAACAGGTAAAAGCAGGGGATACTGTCGATATAACCGTCGACCTCAGCAGCCTCGAGTGCGGTCATTATTTCCCCAGCGGTTCCACTGAAGAGCGCATGTTATGGCTGGAAGTGTGGGCTGTGGACAGCGCAGGCAACCGCTATCACATACCGGTGAATGCCAAGGGATTCGAAGGAGAAGAATATACTATAGCGGATTCCGCTGCAACCGCATACAGCGACATGGGCGTTGTCATCGGTATTAAAGATTTCACAGGGATTTCACGAGACGGCGATGTCCCCGACGGAGCCAGGATATTCCGCCGCCCCTTCTTTAACCCCAACGGAGAGATGACTATAATGCAGTGGTATACCGCTGAAAATACCAATATAGATTACAGGTTTGCACCCCGTGAAACAAAGACCGAGACATATACATGGCAAGTTCCTGCCAATATTGCAAGCGGTGCGGTCACGATTGAGTTTAATATGTATTACAGCCTGGTACCTTCATCCGTCGCAGAATTCCTTGAACTGGATGAAATATACTATACCGCGTATATCACAGGAAGCAGCAGCTTGACCCTGGACGTTGGTTCGACAACAACCACAACGACCACAACTACTGCTGCCATACAAACCTTTGGAGAATTGGCGCTAAAGGGAGAGCAGAATTACTTTGATTGCGCCAGATGCCACGGTTTTAATTTTGTGACAGCTTCCGGAAAAACAACTTTATCCTATTACAGAAACGCCAAATCTTTACTGGATAAAATCTTTACTATGCAAGGTGGTTACGGACAGTCCGGATATCAAGTGTTAAGTTATCTTCTTCTGGAACATGGCTGGGTTTCCGCTGATGCCGTTTTCGACCTCGATGCCTTAGCTGAAATAATGCTAACCCGCTGATATCTATCCAAAGCCTGCTTTAAGCCTCTATCGCCGCAAGCACATAGACAATTCTTGTCATAGAGCCGGCATCGTTATACGTTAACATCATAACACCGGCGATTGTGCCATCATCACCCTGTGTAAAATTGATTCCTACACCTTCATCGAATAACAAACCGACATTGCTCAGGTATTTCTTTGAGCTGTCGGCAAAATTGAACTCGACCCAGTAGTTTATCGGGCCGGTAAAGGTTGTCCCGTCTGCAACCCTAAGTGCATAGTAATCGATAAAAGTTACACCCTGTAAGACTACTCCATCGCTAAACTTTTCGTAGTAGAACCTGCCTGCACCTTCGATATCGATAACACCATCGTTTGTCCCATTGACCTTTGCCAGCAGAGCTTCCTCATCGATAATGACAGCTTCGGAGTCTATTGTAGTCCGGGTCACCGTTACCACGGGAAGCGTCTTGGTGAAATTGGTATCGGTAACGGTGACGTAATCGTTATCGTTAACGGCACAGCCGCACATTAATAATGACGTTATCGAAATGATACCGGATATTATCAGTAGTGACTTTTTCATGCCGCACTCTTATTACCCATTATTATATATAATATAACGCCGAGAAGTTAAAAAGGGTAGTATGGGGTGAACCGGCACGTAAAAGATGCCGGTCCATTCGCCAAATCCGTCTTTATTCCTGACTCATTCAACATGAACGGTAAACACCTATTTTACGGCTTCTAAAGCAAATCAAATTAAGGTTACTTCCGAAGCAACCCAGTAAGGGCCGTCGCAATTAAAAGGCAGGAATCCGCCTTTCAACCATAAACTGCTTATCCACTTCATCTCACCGCCTGCCGCAGATATGGTATCCCCGACCCCGGCAACAATCTGTCCGCCTTCATTGAGAATTCGGATTTCATCTCCTTCCGTATCCAGAGAATAACCTCTAGGCCAGATTATCAAATAAGTGTCATCGGAATAGGAAGGTGAAAGACGCAGATACCCATCGTCGAGTATCAAAATTCCCGTAGCAAGAGCTTCCATTCCGGTTTCTCCTTTTGCTACAGGGAAATACGGAGTACCGGATTCAACACTATACCCGCAAAACATACAAAGCAATACGATCACAACACAAATAATAACTGTCGTTAATTTCTTATTCCGCACATTTTCCTCCGGTTTATCGGAAACTATACCTTAATTTTAGTATACTACGTTTAATGTCCTATATGTACTCATTCTACCCAAACGGTAAACACCCAGGGTCCAGCTAACCGAACTGTGTCGCTGGGGGCATGAATTTGATACAGTTTGCTTTTGTCTATTGGCGGGGTATATACCAATTCGGTTACTGTAATTACCCATTCGCCGTATTGAGCAGTAAAATCCCCATTTATGTACTTGGTAGCTGCGTCCTCGATAGGGTTATTGCCACTGCCCATATTACTGTTTGCTAACGTCCCATCGGGCAACAGAACTTCAAGTAATAAACTCGCATAGCTGCCCTGCTCATCGGTTTGCGGAGATATATAGAAGATAGCCCGCGTTTCGCTAGGGCTGATAAGCAGGCTTTCAAGTTCAACTCTCACCCCTGCCGCTTCAACCATCTGTCCGACATTTACAACTTTCCCATCGTAATAAGGCACCTCGAACTCGAAAATAAAAGGCTCCTTATCCTTGGATATTGATATTTCTATACGCAGATTTAAGGATGACGGATTACCATCTATATCCGGCGTATCGAATGTCCATACCCAATCCCCGTTAGCACTTCCCAAACCGATTGGCCCATCCGCCAGTTCCTGCCCATTGGCATTATAAAGGCTAACCGCAAAATACTTTTCTCCTTTTACCGATATCCCTACTACCACTTTATTTATATCGGCATAGGCATATTCGAGACTGGCAGTAACGCCATCTATGGTCTGGCTTAAATTGTATTCCCACGCCAAACTAATCGATTCCCCAGTTTCTTCATTTTCAACGGACGGAACCATTCCCCCGATAACTTCTTTTAAAAGAGAGGAATACCCGTATACCGTACCTCCGGTTACCGTAAGAGCCAGTATTACCGCTAAGGGAATCAGGAAAAGCTTCCTTCTGAAAAAACCGGATTTGGGTGCTGTATAAACCGGTTTTTCACCTGTAGCCATTAAAACGACTTTGTTCCACCAGCCTTCGGAATGTTTCACCTTATCAGCTTCGTTATGAAAAAAGCCCTGTAAATCCTGCTCGAATTCTGTTCTATCCATATTATTTACCTCCTGTTGGATTATCTATACCGGTTACCATCATGTATAATTTGTCCAGCGCACGGCTGATACGCGATTTTACGGTTCCCTCCGGAATGGATATTGCTGCAGCGATTTCGGGAACGGTTAAATCAGAAAAATAGCGCAGGACGATAACCTCTCTTTGTTCAGGAGATAACGATGACAGGGCTTCCCTCAGCATCTGGTGGTTTTCTTCTTGAACCAGTAGTTCATCTATATTATAGTCGTCATCGGGGATTTCAGAGACGGATTCCAGCGAAACCGTCGAGATACTTTTCTTTCTGAATTGCCGCTTTGCTTCGTTTACTACGATTCGCATCAGCCATGGCTTAAGGCTGCCGCTGTCGCGCAGTGACGGCAGGTTTTCCCACATCTTGATAACAGTTTCCTGTACCACTTCATCGGCAGACTGGCGGTCTTTGAGTATCAGGTAGGCAGTGCCGAGCAGTAAGTCTTTATATTTCTCTACAATAATGCGGAAAGCGCCTTCGTCACCCTTTTGGCAACGTTTTACCAGCTTCTCTTCGGAATACCCCTGTTCGCCCATTTTATTAATCTCCTGCTGATAATATAGATGCAGAAAATCGTTAAATCGTTCCCGTGTGTAGACAATTTTTGACGATTCTGTAACATGGAAGTGGGGGTTAAAACCCCCACTTCCATATATCATATTTTTAACTCCAATCTACTTCAATTGATGATGCAAGGTCTTGAAATGTCGCTATAATCCACCAATTGTTTGGAGCAATAGTAAGTGATGATCCCGTACAATTGTAGTTCAGATAGAGTGTAGACCAAGCTTGAGTAATTGCAGAGCTTATACAATTATCAAAACTTGGCTGCACTGCGGAAAGATCATTACAAACTCCACCAAAAGGAATGCATAGACAATTACCACCATAAAACCAATCCACGTAATAATAATTATAACCGGGGTCTATATCTTTACTACCCGCTGCTTCTCCCCAAACGTGTCCATATTCTTCAAACATATACTTTTCTAAATCTGACATAGATTTGAACGCATATAATTCTCCGGTTTTACTATAGATGAAATGGAGAATTTTCCCATCGAAATAACTCATCTGCTCAGCTACGTAAAGCTTACCATCCACAGTTACCGGGCATTCTATAAAATCATATGTAATCTTAGAATCTTCTTTAGCCAGAACACTGCTACCCGGTATCAAAATGAACATTAAAGCCAATGCAGTAAAAACTGCTGCAATTTTAAGTTTAAACATTTTATTTATTTCTCCTTATTTTTTAAAAATTTTTATCTTCTTATAACCCCGCCCCGAACCTGTGCTAAAAGGACAGGGCATTCTACAATCGACCTGCCATACTCCATACGCTTTTTGCAATTTTATATACAACATAATTTCAACAATCCAATATTATCGTGTATGATATTTGCATATGATATATATTATACAACACAATAATTAACAAATAATTGCACGAAAATCCGCTTTTAATCGTATTTTACTCAAATAGTACTAATTTACTATTTCGATTTTTTATGCATTCATCAGATTCACAATAATTAATAATCGACTATTTTTAAAAAACATCGATATACAAAGCAAATCAATCTTAAAAATTTTTTGACATATTTCTTCAAAGCTGATAACTTTTATATCTATGACAACAACAATTATTGCCGGAGTTATTTTTATAGTCGGGCTGTGTGCCGGAGTTTTTATATTTCTGTATCTGGCCTATTTCAAGAATAATGCCGCAGCTGGAAAAACTTGTGCCGCAAAAGGAGCAGTGGTAGATACTCCTGTCAAGAAAGGTCTAACCTTCGAGTGGAAATATATCACGTTGCCGCTGATAATCTTTTTTATATCATTCATTATGGCAGCTATCTTTTTCTTTCAGCTTCCAGACCAGGTAGCTTATCGCTTCACCGCTGACGGAAATGCCGAAAGCTGGATGGGGAAAACAGCCATAACCGCTATTATGCTGGGACTGCAATTCGTCATTATTGTCATGGTCATTTTAATCGTTAAAGCAATCGTCGGCTTCGGTCAGGCTATCGAGCAAACCAGCCCCAATTTTAATCCCGACAGGTTTATGCTGCTTATCGGCAACATTGCCGCCCTGCCGCAACTGGTGCTGGCGGTGGTAATGTTCGATATTTTCAGTTTCAATGTAGTAGATAAACATGTATTGTCGATATGGTTGATAATTCTCATACTGGCAATAAGCGGTGCTCTGATTTTGACTGCCTTTTTCATAAAAGCTTTCATACAAACACATAAAGCAAATAAATAATTCTCTTCATATAATTAACAAGGAGTAGCGGATTGTCTGAAAATAATCAGGTTAGCATGGAAAAAATTGTTTCTTTGTGCCGCCGGCGCGGCTTTATTTTTCCCTCAAGCGATATCTACGGAGGGCTTTCCAGTTGCTGGGATTACGGCCCTCTCGGCGTTGAATTAAAACGCAATGTAAAGGACGCCTGGTGGAAAGCTATGGTTCACAACCGCGACGATGTCGTCGGGCTGGATTGCAGCATACTGATGCACCCAAGCGTTTGGAAAGCCAGCGGACATGTGGACGGCTTCTCCGACCCACTGGTCGATTGCATGAATTGCAAAATGCGCTGGAGAGCGGACGAACTTAAGGAACAGGTCTGCCCGTCATGCGGCGGCAAATTGACCGAACCGCGCCAGTTTAATTTAATGTTTAAGACCTTTATGGGGCCGGTCGAGGAAGCGGCAAACATAGTCTATTTGAGACCGGAAACGGCACAGGGTATCTTCGTAAACTTCGAGAACGTGGTAAATACCACCCGCAAGAAACTGCCGTTCGGGATAGCACAGACGGGAAAATCATTCCGCAACGAAATTACCACCGGCAACTTCATCTTCCGCAGCCGCGAATTCGAGCAGATGGAAATGGAGTTCTTCTGTATACCCGGAACTGATGAAGAATGGCACGAATACTGGCGTAAAGAACGCATGAACTGGTATCTTAAACTCGGCGTGAAGTCGGACAGTCTGCGTTTTCGCGAACACAGAAAAGACGAGTTGGCGCATTATGCCAAGGGTTGTTACGATATCGAATTCATGTTCCCGATGGGCTGGGCCGAACTGGAGGGTATTGCCAACCGTTGCGACTTCGACCTAACACAGCATGCGAAATTCAGCGGCAAGAGCCTCGAGTACTCTGACAGCGAATCCAAAGAACATATCGTACCCTATGTTATAGAGCCTTCGGCAGGTGTCGACCGCTCGGTGCTGGCTTTCCTCTGCAACGCCTATTGCGAGGAACCGGATAAGGATGAAATCCGCACGGTCTTAAAATTGCATCCTTCATTGGCACCTTATAAAGTAGCCATACTGCCGCTCAGCCGCAAGGAAAACCTGGTCGCTCTGGCAAAAGAAATTCATAACGGCGTCAGGCAGCAGTGGATAACCGGTTACGACGATTCTCAGAGCATCGGCAGAAGGTATCGCAGGCAGGATGAAATCGGTACTCCCTACTGTGTAACCGTCGATTTCGATTCACTGGAAGACAAACAGGTTACCGTACGCGAACGCGACAGCATGAAACAAATCCGCATTCCTATCAGCGAACTGACAAAGACGATAGCCGGCAAGCTTGCCGGCGAAGCGTTCGACGTTTTGCCACCTGGCGGACGCTGCCTGTAAGTCAGCTGAGAGACGCTTCGCCAAACAGCATATTTTTTTTATTAATCCAGATTAAAGGGATTATATAAATAATAACATTGCAGGTGGCAATTCACGATTCCGCTCCGTCCTTCGAGATTCGAGGCAAACGGGATTAATATAATAAAGTAATCCTGATAAAACAGATCTATGCACTTGAAGCAGGGATTAAAAACAGCCGCTCGTGGTGAGCGTGTCGAATCCATAGCGGCTGTCGAATAATAAGAATACAATCCGACCCTTCGACAAGCTCAGGGCGAACGGAATTGAAGGAGCTTGACCGTAAATCAGGAATAAGACAAATCCCAAGATGTTGGGGGTATGCATCATTAGGGAATTTATACGATTAAAATGAAAATAATTCACTTTGCCGACCTGCACCTGGGAGTCGAAAGCTACGGGCGTACCGACGCGGCTACGGGACTTTCATCCAGACTGCTGGATTTTCTGGCCACTTTCGATAAGCTGGTTGATTTCGCAATAGATAACAGGGTCGACCTGGTACTCTTTTGCGGCGATACTTATAAGAGCCGCGAACCCAGCCAGACACAGCAGAGGGAATTCGCCAAACGTATAAGAGTGCTCTCCGAAGCAGGAATAGCTGTTTTTCTGCTTGCCGGCAACCACGATATGCCAAACGGATTCGGCAGAGCGACATCGACCGAGATATTCGGTACACTTGCGGTAAGAAATGTCTATGTTGCCAACAAGCCGGATGTCTTCAAAATTGATACCACAGGAGGCGCCATTCAGATAGCGGCGCTACCATGGATGAGACGCAGTCTGCTGATGAGCAAAGATGATACCAAAGACCTCACTTTTGCCCAGATTAATGAAAAGATGCAGGAAAAGCTGACCAATATCATTAACGCCCATGTTCGGGAACTGGATACCGGCTTGCCGGCAATCCTGGCTTCCCATATATGGATAACCGGCGTGAGTATAGGTTCGGAAGATTCGATGACCATCGGGCAGGAACATGTGCTTCTCCCCGGGACTATTGCCAATCCGGCCTTCGATTATATTGCGCTGGGGCATATCCATCGACACCAGGTAATGAATCAGAATCCGCCGATGGTGTATTCGGGGAGCCTCGACAGGCTGGATTTCGGGGATGAAAGCGATGAAAAGGGATTTTACCTGGTAGAAATCGAGACCGGTTCCGCACCAGAAAAGAGAAAGGTTGCATACGAATTTCATCCTGTTGAAGGCAGACGTTTTATCACTATAAAAGTCGAAATAAATTCGCAGGATTTGGACCCGACACAAAACGTTATTGCAGCCATTGCCAAACGAGATATTAGCGGAGCAATCGTAAAACTGCAAATCAAGCTGCCGCAGGAATCGGAAAAACTGATAATGGACGGTGCCGTTAAGGAAGCTCTGAAGCAAGCCAGTTACTTCACCATAGCCAAAGAAGTTAAAAGAGAAACCCGCAGCAGATTGGGCTCTCGCTCCGTAGAGGAGCTTTCACCATCAGATGCGCTGCAATCATGGCTTAATGTTACTAATATTACCGAGGAACGTGCTAAAATACTGATGCAGTACGGTAAAGAACTGATTAACGATATACAACAATCATAAGGAGTTAAAGTTGCATACTCCCAGACAGGCTATCTTTGACAACAGGTACGACGCTGGTGTCAAACTGGCAGCTAAACTTGAGGAATATAAAAATCAGTCGGTCATTGTTTTTGCCATCCCCAACGGAGGAATACCTGTAGGCATGCAGGTCGCTCTGGCGCTGGAGGCCGACCTTGACCTGGTTATCTCACGCAAGATTCCTATCCCGTTGAGACCGGAAGGCGGTTTCGGAGCGGTTGCCGATGACGGAACGACCATTTATAACGAAGCGGTTCTAAAACATATCAATTTAAACGAACAGCAGGTCAACTACCAGGTTAACCTTGTCAGGAGTAATATACAGCAGAGAAGTATTTTCTACCGCGGCAATAAACCCTTGTCGCTCATCAGCGGAAAAACGGTGATAATAGTGGATGATGGACTGGCTTCGGGTTACACGATGATGGCTGCCGTAGAATCCCTGCGCCGCCGCCGCCCAAAGCAAATCATAGTTGCCGTACCGGCAGCCCCTGCGGCTGCCGTTATCAATGTAGAGAAAACCGCCGATAAAGTGGTGACGGTGGTTACCGCTTTTGTTCCCAAGTTCTATGTATCGGATTATTATAAATACTGGAACGTGCTCAGCGATGACGAAGGATTGAAAGCCTTCAATGACTGGAAGATGAGACGCTATCAGTCGAAACTTAATCCGCCCCAGGTGAAATAAGAGAGATTGACTTATCCCGAAGGATTCCAGTCCGGCATGACGGCGTCATCGGCGATGCTTTCTCTCTTTTCCAATGTGGAAGAATTGGTCATACGAAATTGTCATCCTGGAGGGAGTAAAACGACCGAAGGATCTGGGGAGAGGGGTATCTTTTTCCACCCCGCCCAAGATGCTTCGTCCCGATAAATCGGGACTCCAGCATGACAGTCAAACCGTAGTGGCGAACATGAAATGCCCGTCCATGAGACTAAATTACAACATAATAAAAGAAAATTATCGCGGCAAATCCCCTTTGATTACCCTTTTCCAAAGTGGAATAACACGCTCTGTTTAAGAAGAATATAATTAGATTGTTCGAATGGTTTTTATTTTTCCCAAAGAATAAAAAGACCCGTCATTATAGTCATTTCTCCCTTTGCCAAAATGAGAGAATTACGGAGTGGTATTATCTGATTTTACCGGTTCTTTTCATTCATAGCGCACACTGGACAATAGACGAGACAAATGATACGATTTATTGAAAACAATTTTTATACATGATTTATAACTGGTGATAAATTATGAACCAATCCGCTATCTGGTCTATAATAGGAATCCTGGTTCTGGTATATGTAATATTATCTACGCTTGCAGCGTACGTGCTTGTGCGTATTCCGCGCCTTCCTCTCAGGGATAATCCTTCTTCAATCGGGCTTGAATACGAAGATGTTTCTTTCCCCAGCCGCAAGGATAAACTGACATTAAAAGGCTGGTATATGCCGGGAAAGAAAGCCTTTACAATCATCGTTATTACAGGTATGCGGCAAAACCGCGTGGATTACCGTATTAACAGCCTCAATATGGCAAAGGGATTCGTGGATAAGGGTTTTAATGTGCTCTTTTTCGACCAGCGCGGTCGCGGAGAATCGGAAGGCCAGGGAATCGTGCTTACCCATTTTGAAAGGGATATCGGCGGAGCGCTAGATTTTGTCAGGAGCAAAAAAGGACCGGATGAGCAGATCGGACTGATCGGGCTTTCCGCAGGCGCGGCAGCTACTGTTATTTTTAGCAGTACTGAAAATATCGATGCAGTAGTCGCCGATAGCTGTTTCACCAGTATCACCAGGGTTTTTACGCAAAAAGGCTCGGCAATGTCGAAACTGCCGAGACCTATTGTGAAAATATTCGGATTCGGAATATGGATGATGGCACGCATCATGTACGGTTACCATAGGGCTGACCCGGCCGATAAAGTGGCAAACGTAAAATGCCCTATTCTCTTCATTCAGGGGGATAAGGATGACTGGGTATCCGTAGATGTAACAGAAAGATTATACAAGATATCCAATAATCCACTCGATGAAATCTGGTTCGTCCCCAATGCCGGACACACCAAGACTTTCGGCATGAACCCCGAAGGTTATATCGAAAGAATAACCTCTTTTTTCAGCAAGTTCGAAAAAACACCGATAGAGAACAGACAACCGACGGCTGTAAATAACTAGCCCTCTTCTACAAGTGTCAGTTCGAAAGTCAGGTCTTTCCCTGCCAGGGCATGGTTGGCATCCAGCGTTATCGTCTTTTCGGTCATCTCAGTTACAACCACAGCAACCGGCGCCCCGTTGGGTTGTCTCATCTGCAGTTTGTCACCGACTTTGGGATTCAACTCAGCCGGAATTTTTTCTATTTCAACTACCAGCACCAGTTCCTCATGCCTCTGTCCGTAAGCCTGGTCTGCCGGTATCGTAACAGTCTTCGTTTCACCGGCGTTCATGCTCAAAACAGCTTCCTCAAAGCCGGGGATTACCTGTCCGCAACCCAGTTTAAATTCCAGCGGTTCCCGCTGCAAAGAAGAATCGAAGACACTTCCATCTCCAAGTGTCCCGGTATAGTGAACTTTTACCATGCTGCCGTTATTAGCCATAATAATCGCTCCTTTTACAATTTTTATACAAAGCCGTCCTGTTAAAGCTTTCCGGGAAAATTATTCACCCATAGGGGAATATAAGGAGAATACGATAATATTTAATATGATTCGACAGTATAACACACAACGAGGTCGAATGACCACCGAATAGTATTTCATGTGATAAGAAAAATATTTATTGTTTCTGAATCAAAAGGGGCATACTTTATAAGTATGCCCCTCAACAAACCAATACCTAGTTAGTAGCTATTGGGCTTTGTTCTTTCTGTAGCAGTCGCTGCAATAAACTGGCTTGTCGCCGCGCGGTTCGAACGGAACTTCGGTGTCTCTGCCGCATTCTGCACATACAGTCGGGAACATCTGGCGTCTTCCGCCGCCAAACCCGCCGCCGCTGTTACCAAAACGCTCTTGTTTTCTCGCCTGACGGCAAGTAGGACAACGCTTCGGTTCATTGGTGTAGCCTTTTGACTGAAAGAATTCCTGCTCTTCAGCGCTGAAAGTGAATGTAGCGCCGCAATCTGAGCATACAATAGATTTATCAGTAAAGCTCATTGGATGACCTCCTTCCTTATATTAGTTGGTATGGGTTGCGGTCATCCGTTACTTGTAAATAATTCAGAGAGCATACGTTGAGGAAGCTTGAAGAGTAAACTATTGCTGTAGAAATATAGTACATAATGACCTAACTTAAAACCACCGAAATCAGAATACAATAATCCGCCTTGTTTGTCAATAACATAATATTACTTTTTTTAATTTTTAGTGCGCAAGAATAAAAAATATCCGTAACCGGTCTTTAGCATGAAACAGAAGAGACAGCACTCAACATACTATTCCTGTCTGGAAAATGACCATACAGCTGTTACCATTAATATGCCGCCAAAGACGACTACAACCAGAACATCCTCTAATACACTCATAGTATGACCGAAAATCGATACACTGAGAGCAGCCGCCGCTTCGGAACCTAAGAATATCTGTCGGATAGCATCGACCCCATAAGTTAACGGATTTATTTTTGAAATGAACTCCATCCAGACCGGAACATTATTTACCGGGAAGAACACGCCCGCTAAAAATATCAGCGGCATGATAATTATTTGCGTAACCAGTTGAAAACCCTGCTGGGATTTCATACGTGCTGCCACCAGCAACCCCAACCCTGAAATGGACATGGATATAACGAATACCACCAAAAGTAACTGAAGTATCATAAAAGGATTTAAAGAGATATTCAGAATCGGAGCCAGTATCAGCATAACCGTTACCTGAATGACGGCAATAGTAGCCGCACCGACCGATTTCCCAAGCATAATGCCGCTTCTGCCCAGAGGAGAAACCAGAATCTCTTTTAAAAACCCGAATTCACGGTCCCAGACAACCGATATCCCCGACATTATGGCACCCATAACCACTGTCATGGCAATAATACCGGGATACATAAATTGCAAATAGTTTACCCCGGGAACCATGGCGCCGATGGTTTGTCCGAACCCTGCACCGAATATTACCAGGAATATCAAAGGCATCACGAAAGATGATATCAGGCGCGAACGTTCCTGTATGAAACGTAATAATTCCCTGTAAGCAACCACCCAGATTCCCCTGAATATATCAGCCATAACTTTCCTCTAGTGCCCCCCTCTTCTTCCCATTTTTTTTAACTGGTCTTTGAAGCTGACTTCTTCCTCCCGGATCGCGCGTCCCGTCATCTTCAAAAAAACATCGTCAAGTGTCGGTCTGTGTACACTGATAGAAAGAAGACGATTATCGAACTGTCCTATCAGTTTAGGAAGAAATTTTTCTCCCTGAGCAATATTAAAAGTAATCTCATCATTATCGATTACCGGAGAAATCCCATACTTCATCTTTAATTCCTCGGCTGCCGGAATATTATCTTCGGCTTTCAATCTGACATGGTCTCCACCAACGGAATCTTTCAGTTTTTCCGGTGTATCCATGGCTATTATACGTCCGTGGTCGATAATGGTTATGCGGTCGCAGTTTTCCGCTTCGTCCATATAGTGCGTCGTTAAAAATATGGTTAAATTATTCTTGCGCCTCAGATTGTTTATATGGTCCCAGATATGCCGCCGGTTTTGCGGGTCCAAACCTTGAGTAGGCTCATCCAGGAACAGAACTCTGGGGTTGTGTAACAATCCGCGAGCAAGCTCAAGTCTCCGCTTCATACCGCCCGAAAAGGTACTGACCTTGCTCTTTCTCCGCTCGGAGAGCTCCACCAGTTCCAAAAGTTCTTTGATACGCTCCTCTCTCTCCGTTTTGGCTATTTTATAAGCATAAGCATGAAATTTCAGGTTCTGTTCGGCAGTCAGATATTCATCCAGTGTGGAATCCTGAAAAACCAGACCGATAGACTGACGCACTCTTGAACGCTGTTTTACAACATCGAAACCATTTACCGATGCCTTGCCTGCGGTAGGTGTGAGCAATGTGCACAGCATGTTTATGGTTGTCGTTTTACCTGCGCCGTTAGGCCCCAAAAAGCCGAATACTTCTCCCTCCTTAACCTCAAAAGAGACATTATCGACCGCCAGTAAATCACCGAATTTCTTTGTGAGCTCCGATACTTCGATTATATTCATTTTTCCCTATCTTCTTTCTTTATTATCTCTTCCATCTGCGCCATGAGTCCTTTAGCATGCGCTATATATTCCGCCATCGACTCGGCACGGGTAATTATCAAAGTTTCGCCCCCAGGACCGCTAAATACCAGCAGTTTTGTCGCAGGAGTTATATTCAAATCACGGCGAGCTTCGGCAGGGATTACTATCTGCCCACGCTCTCCCACCGTAGTAGACCCGTAAAATTTATGTTCCCTGTCGTTCCCCACCATCCCTTTCATCTGTTACCTCCCCGTATATTTTCTATTATTGGATTTATACAATATATCATATTATTCATACTTATACAACAATGATAAACAGATGTATTTAATATAGATTGCCAAATCGCAGCCTACGTTTCTTAATAATCATATTTTCGCAACACCACTGCACCTTCCGATTCATCAAGGCCTTGTTGATTAGAGTCCAATTGTCCTTGAGCGCCGCTGTATTGAAAATGCGTTTAAGAGTGGAAATGACCAGAAATGATTAAGAGACAGGCTACAATTTACTTGCATTGATTAAGGAAATATGATAATATAAATACGGTAATAGGTTGCCGTATACCTTATTAATAACGGGTGAATAGTATGAGAAAAATATATATCAAAGAAGAAGTCTGTATCGGGTGCGGGTTGTGTGAAGTGTATTGCCAGTTGCAGCATGCCAGCGTGCACGACCTTATAAAAGCCTTTAAAAAGAGGGGACCGCGTCCCCTGGCGAGAGCCAGAGTAGAGGCAAAAGGCAATCTATCGTTTTCCGTTCGCTGCCGTAATTGCGATGAACCGCAATGCGTTTATGCCTGTTTGACAGGAGCGATCACCCGGGACACGGAAAGCGGAATGATTACCGTCGACGAGGAAAAGTGCATCGGGTGCTGTACCTGCATGCTGGTCTGCCCGCTTGGAGCCATCAAGCAGGATAAAGAACATAAAAAAATGATTAAGTGCGATTTTTGCCAGGGGGAAGAAACCCCGGCATGTGTGGCAAACTGCCCTAACGAAGCCTTATTCTGCGTTGAATACGAAGGTGCAGAAAAAAAAGTTACAGCCGAAATCCCCTCTCCCGTTTAATATTAAGCCGACAGGACAATTTGCAGATATTGTCCCGAATGATTTGATATGCTTCATTATTAGTGTTTTAATGATAAAAAAACAAGGAATAACCATCAATGATTACAATTATCGATTACGGTGCGGGAAATATTAGAAGCGTATTAAACGCCGTTGCCAGATTGGGTTATACGACTAAACTGGTATCTACACCGCAGGAAGTCGATGAAGCGGAAGTACTGATTCTACCGGGTGTCGGCGCTGCCGGACACATTATGGAAAGCTTGAAGGCATCGAAATTGGATAACGCTATAAGAAAATATATAGCTGAAAACAGGTATTTTCTGGGCATCTGTATCGGAATGCAGATTCTTCTCGGTGAGACCGAGGAAAATGGCGGTAAGGACTGCCTGAATATAGTACCCGGGGTGGTCAGGAAGTTTAACGGGGGGTTGAAAGTGCCTCACATGGGCTGGAACCAGGTTAAACAAAGGAAAAGCCATCCTGTTTTTAACGGCATCCCCGATGAAACGGATTTTTATTTTGTGCATAGCTATTATGCAGAGCCGGAAGATAAAACGGTTATTGCAGGAGAAACGATATACGGTAAACCTTTTTGCAGTGCCATAATAAGAGATAACATGATTGCTACCCAGTTCCATCCGGAAAAGAGCGGCGAACCCGGTCTAAAAATATATGACAACTTTGTTAAACTGGCTACCGGTAAAATATTATAAAATTCAATTCAGTAAAGTGATAATGCTATGGAAAAGACAGAAAGAATAAAATACCTGATTATCGGAAATTCCGCCGGCGGTATCGGCGCAATCGAAGCTATCCGTGAGGTAGATACAAGCGGGACAATTACCATTGTTTCAGATGAACCCTACCCCGTATACTCAAGACCGCTGATATCCGATCTCCTGGCAGGAAAAAGAACTATCGATAAATTGAATTATCGCCCCTTTGATTTCTATGAACAAAACCGTATCAGCACCATTTTCGGTAACAGGGTGACAAAACTCGATTTAACTAATAATACCGTCTTTCTCGATAGCGGGCAGAAAATCGGCTGGGATAAACTTTTACTGGCTACAGGAGGAACCCCTATTGTGCCTCCGATAGAAGGCAGGGAAGCCGGCGGAGTTTTTACATTCACCACGCTGGCAGATGCCAGAGCTATCGATGATTACATACGGCAAAAACCGGATGCCAACGCAGTCGTTATCGGAGGCGGGCTTATCGGCGTCAGCGTTACCGAATCATTGTTAAATAGGCAAGTTAAAGTCACTATTATCGAGATGAAGGACCGTATTCTTAACGTCATTCTGGATGAAAAAACATCTTCCATGGAGGACAAAGCCGTCAGAGATTCAGGCGCCGAGATTATTACCGGGCATACCGTAAGCAAAATCAACGGCAACACACACGGGGAAGTATACGGTGTAACTCTCGACAACGGATCAGTGATACCGTGCGGAATGGTTATTATCGCCATCGGTGTCAGACCGAGACTGGAACTGGTAAGCGGTACCGATATTAGAGTCAACCGCGGCATAGTCGTCGATAAACACATGGAAACTTCGATTCCCGGTATATATGCCTGCGGCGATGTTGCGGAAGCCTATGATTTCGTTTACCGCGAGAACAGATTGACACCGGTATGGCCGAATGCCTATCTGGGCGGCAGGACTGCCGGATTGAATATGGCAGGAAAAGAGACGGATTATCCTGGGGGTACCAATATTAATTCGATGAAATATTTCGGTGTTTATATAGTTTCCGCCGGCATGATAGTCGCCCCTGATACTACGTATGACGAAATAATTACCAATCATGAGGATATATATAAGAAGCTGATACTAAAAGACGGATTGATAACCGGTATGGTGTTTTCCGGTGATGTCGACCGGGCGGGAATAATATATAATTTGATGCGTGACAGGATAAATGTAGAAAGTTTTAAACAGTCTCTGGTGACCGACGATGTTGGATTGCTTTCACTGCCGGAAAAAGTGTGGCGAAACCGTCTGGCAACGGCACCGGTCGTTAACGGTATTGAAAATTCGATAAACTAAAAAACAAATATTTCCATATGTATTGTATATTGAAGCAAAAGGAGTCAGAGATGGACAATCTCAGGCATATAAATAACAGTTTCAACGACGACAAGGTGATAGACGCCTGCTCGATATTCGGAGCGATGAATACTTCCGGTAAAAGATTTCCCGGTACCGGCGTTATAAAAGCGATTGCCAATATGCATGACAGGGGTAACGGGTTGGGCGGCGGTTTTGCCGTTTACGGACTGTATCCCGATTATAAAGAGCTTTATGCATTCCATATTATGTATCTCAGTTCGGAGGGCAGAAAGGAAACCGAATCCTATCTCGGAGAGAATTTCGATATTGTTCACATGGAAGAAGTTCCAAACCGCAAAACAGCTAAAATTACCAATCCGCCGGTTATTATGCGCTATTTCTTAGATGTCTGTAAGCACCAACCGGATATTGCGCTGCAGGATGACTATGTGCTGCAGGCGATAATGCATATCAATACGACCCGCAAAGGCAGTTTTGTGTTCTCGGGCGGCAAGGATATGGCAGTCTTCAAGGGTGTGGGCTATCCCGAGGAGATAGCCGAGTTTTTCTGTCTCGAGCAATACGAGGGCTATATCTGGACATCGCACGGCCGGTTCCCTACCAATACACAGGCATGGTGGGGAGGGGCACATCCTTTCAGCGTACTGGACTGGACGGTGGTGCACAATGGCGAGATATCTTCCTATGGAATCAACAAGAGATACCTTGAAGGCTATGGTTACCACTGCACCATGCAGACCGATACCGAGGTTATCGCCTATGCCGTCGACCTTTTAATGCGCAAACATAAATTGCCGATTGAAGTCATGGCAAAGGTGCTGGCTCCTCCCTTCTGGAACGATATCGAGCGCATGCCTGATAAAGAACGTAAACTGGCGCTTGCATTACGCCAGGTGTATGGCAGTATCATGCTTAATGGGCCGTTTGCCATCCTGGTCGCCCATCACGGCGAATTAATCGGACTGACAGACAGAATCAGGCTGCGCCCGCTGAGCGTCGGCGAAAAGGATAACATGGTATATTTTTCCTCAGAGGAATCGGCCATCAGGTTGATAAGCCCGAAACTGGATAAGTCATGGACTCCCATGGGTGGAGAACCTGTCATCGTCAGGTTAAAACAGGAAAGCAGGCAATTGCCCGATACCAGGGAAGAAGCGGTTACAAGCGGGAGATAATTATGTTAACCAAGAGAATTATACCCTGCCTGGATGTAAAAGCCGGGCGGGTTGTAAAAGGAAAGAGCTTTGTCGACCTGCGCGATGCCGGAGACCCGGTGGAGCTTGCCGACTTTTATTACAGGGAAGGCGCGGACGAACTGGTGTTCCTGGATATATCCGCTTCATCCGAGGGGCGCGCCACCATGGTTGAAGTCGTAGAGCGTATTTCGGAAAAAGTATTCATGCCTCTCACCGTAGGGGGGGGGCTGCGCACCATCGATAATATCAGGCGCATGCTGCTTGCCGGCGCGGATAAGACATCGCTTAATACGGCTGCCGTGCAAAACCCGCATATCATCAGCGAAGGCGCTGATAAATTCGGCAGTCAGTGTATAGTGGTAGCTATAGATGCCAGGCGTGTTCCCGGCAGTAAACAACCCCGCTGGGAGGTATATACTCACGGCGGGCAGAAACCGACCGAGTTGGATGCTGTGGAATGGGCTAAAAAAGCGGTTTCGCTGGGAGCCGGTGAAATACTACTTACCAGTATGGATGCCGATGGACATCAGAGCGGTTACGACAACGAGCTGACGCGTACAATATCGGAAGCGGTAAATGTGCCGGTAATCGCCAGCGGCGGTGCCGGTACTCCGCAAGACCTGTACAATGCGCTACTTATCGGCAAAGCGGATGCGGTACTGGCTGCCAGTATCCTTCATTACAACAATTATACTATTAAAGATATCAAGGAATACCTTTCACAAAAGGGCATCCCTGTACGAAAATAATAAAAGGTAAATACGATGAAGACATTATTAACTTCCAAATTTGCGGTCATCAGAGACCCGGAAAAATGCATACAGTGCCAGGTTTGCGTCAACCAGTGCAGTTTTAACGCCAACTACTTCGATGCTGAAGAAAACGAGGTCAAGAGCCGCAACGAGAACTGCGTCGATTGCCAGCGCTGCGTGGTTTTCTGTCCGACAATGGCGATAACCATCACCAACACACCCCTTGAATACAGGTATCACCGTAACTGGACTGCCTCGGTTATAGACGATATCAACAAGCAGGCAGAGACCGGCGGTGTTTTACTTACCGGTATGGGTACGGATAAGGATTATCCGGTATATTGGGACCACCTGCTTTTAAATGCCAGCCAGGTAACTAATCCGTCCATCGACCCGCTACGAGAGCCGATGGAACTGGTGACCTACTTGGGCAGCAAGCCGCAAAAGCTGGAAATAGATGAGAGGACACTGGAACTGAGGACAAAAATGCCGCCGCAGGTGAAATTGAATGTGCCGGTCATGTTTTCGGCTATGTCATACGGTGCGGTCAGTTTGAACGTGCAGAAATCGTTGGCCAAAGCGGCCACCGAAATCGGTACCATGTGGAATACAGGAGAAGGCGGCTTGCATTCCAGCCTGAAGAAGTATGGCAGTAACACCATCGTACAGGTAGCTTCGGGACGCTTCGGCGTGCATTCGGAGTATCTCAATTCCGGCAGAATGGTCGAGATTAAAATCGGACAGGGCGCCAAACCGGGAATCGGCGGACACCTGCCCGGAGAAAAAGTCAGCAGCGAGGTATCGCTGACGAGGATGATTCCCGAGGGTTCCGATGCCATTTCACCGGCTCCGCATCACGATATCTATTCCATTGAAGACCTGTTGCAGCTTATACACGCTTTAAAAGAGGCAACCAACTACACCAAACCGATATCGGTAAAGATCGCGGCTGTTCATAACGCCGCCGCTATCGCCAGCGGTATCGTACGCGGCGGTGCGGATATGGTAGTTATCGACGGTTTCAGGGGTGCTACCGGCGCCGCTCCCAAAATAATCAGGGATAATGTCGGCATACCCATCGAACTGGCATTGGCTTCAGTCGACAGTCGGCTCAGAGAGGAAGGCATCCGCAATAAAGCCTCGATCGTTATTTCGGGAGGCATCAGAAACAGCGGTGATGTCATAAAAGCCATCGCTCTGGGAGCGGATGCTGTATATATCGGTACATCCGCTTTAATTGCGCTCGGATGCCATGTCTGCCAACAATGCCATACCGGTAAATGCGCCTGGGGTATCTGTACCAGCGACCTGAAGCTGACAAAGAGGATTAATCCCGATGTCGGTTCACAAAGATTGATCAACCTTCTTCGCGGCTGGAGCCTCGAGATCAAGGATATACTGGGCGGATTGGGAGTCAATTCCATAGAAAGCCTCAGGGGAAACCGGCTGCATTTAAGGGGAGTCGGACTTAGCGACAGCGAATTGGAAATTCTTGGTGTCAGGCCGGCGGGGAGATAATAAGATGACAGCAGATAACAATACTACATTTAAAATAGACGCTAGCGGTATTTATTACCGCGACCTGAACGAAAAGCTCAGGGAATTAATAGCAAACGGTACTCATAATATAGAACTTATCAATATCTGCGGGCAGAGATATATCGGCACCGACCTGGATAAGCCGGTAAATATAGATATATACGGCACACCCGGCAACGACATGGGGGCGTTTATGAACGGACCGGTTATAACTGTTTACGGCAATGCCCAGGACGGATGCGGTAACACCATGAACGAAGGCAAAATAATAATTCACGGGCATGCGGGAGATATCACCGGGCTTTCGGCCAGGGGTGGAAAAATCTTCATTAAAGAGGGTGTCGGCTATCGCGCCGGTATACATATGAAGGAATACAAAGAAAAGAAACCGGTGCTGGTTATCGGTGGTACCGCACAGGATTTCGCCGGTGAATACATGGCCGGCGGTATAATGGTACTTCTGGGACTGAATTTAAGGGAAGGGGAAAAATACCCGGCAAAATTCATCGGTACCGGTATGCACGGCGGTGTTATATATCTCAGGGGAGGAGTGGAAGATTATCAGCTCGGTAAAGAAGTAGGAATTGCCGAACTCGATGAAAAAGACCGCGAAATTTTAAATCAACTTGTTGCGGAATTCTGTGCCTACTTCAGTTACGGTATCGAAACGATAATGAATCGTAATTTCATCAAGCTATATCCGCGCTATCTCCGTCCGTACGGAAGGCTTTACGCCTATTAAAACTGAGACCAATCTCTGCTATACTTATATAAAGCGAGAAGTAATCACGGATGAGAATTAATTTTGTTCAACATACTGTTTATATCCAGAAAAAAAGGTGAACCGGCATCGTTTGAAACAGACCTGCCTCAATACGGTTTCAGCCTGTCTTCCATATCTTATGATGATATAGAAATGGATGAATTGCCTCCGCATACCCCCGATATGGTTATTATTGAAGTATCGGGTTCACTGCCTACATCAAAATCATTAAACCTGATTACCCGGTTAAAAAAGAAAACGGCTTTGCCGGTACTTGCTATAGCGGATAAAAATAAAATGGATATTATGATTACCCTTAACAAGATAGATGACTTCGTTGTATTTCCGTATGATAAAGATGAGCTGATACTGAGAATCAAGCGGCTTTTACAAAAAGTTAAAAATATCGATAGCAGCGACATACTGAAATGCGACGGACTGACAATCGACATCGTCAAATACGAGGTAACGCTTGAAAACAGGGTGATTGAACTGACATTTAAAGAATACGAACTGCTGCTTTACCTTGCCAGCAACAAAGGAAGGGTTTTTACCCGCGAAGCCCTGCTTAATAAAGTATGGGGATTCGATTATTTCGGCGGCGACCGCACTGTCGATGTCCATATTCGAAGACTGCGCAGTAAAATCGAAGATTCCGACCATACATTCATAGAAACGGTACGTAATATCGGTTACAGGTTTATAAAGAATACCGAAAAATAGCATAAAACCATCTCACTACGCTATATTCACGAGATTATCCACAGAGAAGCCCAAAAATCTCTTCCGCCTGATAAAAATATCCCCTGCCAATTTTGATAATGATACGCCGACGCCCGCCGGTAATCTATACGTGGATTATCATTATTCATCTTCCCGGATTTAACATCCCCGAAACATTTCCGCAATAACACGGTAACAATACACCTCTATACTGAATATATAAAATTTGAGGAGGTATATATGGAAATCGATTCGGGTAACACCGCATGGTTATTGATATCCTCGGCGCTTGTGATGTTCATGACCCCGGGTGTTGCATTCTTCTACGGCGGTATGGTTAGAAGGAAAAATCTTCTCTCTACCATTATGATGAGTTTCGTCTGTTTGGCTCTGGTCGGACTCATCTGGGTTATTTACGGTTATTCTCTCGCTTTCGGCAACGATACGGCAGGCATCATCGGTGGGTTGAATTTCCTGGGTCTTTCCGGTGTAGGATTGGAAGCCTCGGAAACTTATGCCACCACCGTGCCTCACCTGGCATTCATAATATTCCAGGCAATGTTTGCTATCATAACAGTAGCACTATTTACAGGGGCGGTTGTAGAGCGTATTAAATTCAGCTCTTTACTGGTTATCAGCGCATTATGGGTCACCCTTGTTTATTGCCCGATAGCTCACTGGGTATGGGGCGACGGCGGCTGGTTATACAATCTGGGAGCTTTGGACTTTGCCGGAGGTACTGTTGTTCATATTAACGCCGGTGTTTCAGCCCTGGCACTGGTATTGTTACTCGGTAAGAGAAAGGGATTTCCGCAGAATCCTATGGAAGCCAATAATATTCCGCTGGTCGTTCTCGGGGCGTCCATGCTGTGGTTCGGCTGGTACGGTTTCAATGCCGGAAGCGCATTAGCTGCCGACGGTTTAGCTGCCAATGCATTCGTTACCACTACCGTTGCCGCTGCCGCAGCCGCCTTTACCTGGATGATAATAAGCTGGATTCAGAGACGGCCTTCCGTGCTGGGCACAGTTACCGGAGCCGTAGCAGGACTGGTAGCGATTACTCCGGCGGCCGGATTCGTGACTCCAATGGGTGCGCTTGCCATAGGGGTCGGAGCGGGGGCTATTTGTTATTTCTGCTTATTGCTGATGAAAACCAGGCTGCATTTCGATGATTCGCTGGATGTGTTTGCCGTTCACGGCGTAGGCGGTATCTGGGGCGCCATTGCCACCGGTATCTTCGCCAGTTCTTCGGTAAACGGCTATAGCGGACTGCTGGAAGGCAACGTACAGCAATTCCTGATTCAGTTACTTGCCGTAGCGGTCGTGGCTGTATTTACATTCGTAATGACAATTGTAATAGGCAAGATTGTTGAGAAGACTATGGGCTTAAGAGTTAGTTCCCAGGAAGAAGTTGTGGGACTTGACCTCTCGCAGCATGGAGAAAGAGCTTATGGAGGTTTACTGAGATGATGATGATAGAGGCAATTATACGCGAAGAAAAACTAGACTCTGTGAAAAAAGCGCTGGAAAAAGACAACTATTTCGGTATGACAGTCAGTGAAGTCATCGGCCGCGGCAGGCAAAAAGGAATTCCCCTGCAATGGCGTGCCGGCGAATTTACGGTAGACCTGATTCCCAAGATTAAGCTTGAACTGGTAGTACTGGATGAGGATGTCGATAAGATTATAGATATTATTGCTTCCAATGCCAGGACAGGTGAGACAGGTGACGGAAAGATTTTCGTGCTTCCGGTATCTAATATAATTCGCATCAGGACCGGAGACAGGGGCGACAACGCTATCTAGATTTTCAAATAAAAGACTGCAGGTTGGTATTCAAATAAGCCGGCCTGCGGTCTTTAGTTATCGTTTGTAAAAACAGGACAAAGCAAACCTTTATAAAATATTTCATAAATTTACAATTCCCGTAATATTCCTGAAACATTAGCTCTGTAAAATAATTATTGTAATAATTCAAACAGGTTTTAATGATGAAAAAAGTAGAAGCAATTATACGTGAAGAGAGCTTGGAACCTGTAAAAAAAGCACTTGAGAAAGAAAGTTATTTCGGTATGACAGTAAGTGAAGTCTGCGGCAGGGGCAGACAAAACGGGATTAAATTGCAATGGCGTACAGGGGAATACTGCATAGACCTGATTCCTAAGACCAAAATCGAACTGGTGGTACTGGATGAAGATGTAAACGCCGTAATAAACGCAATTACGGCGAATGCACGGAGCGGTGAATTCGGAGACGGAAAAATATTTGTCATACCCATAGAAAGAGCACTGCGTATCAGGACGGGAGACAGAAACGAGAATGCTATATAACCTGCGATTTGAAATTAAATTAGCGTATACATAGATAAAAATAATAAATAATTTTAGGGAGGGAATATGTATAACAAAAATAGAGATGAGGCTTGCGAATATGTATTGAAATCGGCTAAAGAACACGATGTCAAGTTCATAAAATTGTGGTTTACCGATATTAATGGATTTTTAAAAAGCTTCGCCATCACTGTTGCAGAACTTGAACATGCTCTTGTAGACGGCATGGGGTTCGACGGTTCTTCCATCAATGGCTTCTGCAGAATCGATGAAAGCGATATGATAGCGCTACCCGACCCGGAAACATTTAAACTGCTTCCGTGGAGACCGCGTGAACACCGCGCAGTAGCCAGGATGTTCTGTGACGTTTTACGTCCGGAAGGCACTCCTTTCGACGGAGACCCCAGATTTGTTCTTAAAATGAATCTGAAAAAGGCTGCCGATTCAGGTTACACATTCTATGTCGGGCCTGAACTGGAATACTTCTATTTCAAGGATAATAAAGGCACAGAGGTACTTGATGAGGCCGGATACTTCGACCTGACTCCGGCCGATGCTGCCGTTGATATGAGAAGAGAAACTGTGCTGACGCTTGAGGAAATGGGCATACCCATTGAATACTCGCATCATGAGGTTGCTCCCAGCCAGCATGAAATCGATATGAGATATACCGATGCACTTACGATGGCTGATAACGTTATGACGTACCGCATGGTGGTAAAAGAAGTCGCTTTAAAGAACGGCGTTTATGCTTCCTTTATGCCAAAACCCATCTTTGGAGAAAACGGCAGTGGCATGCATGTTCATCAGTCGCTTTTCAAGGGAGACAGAAACGCCTTCTTCGATAAGGACGACAGCTATTATTTGTCCAAAACAGCCAAATGTTATATTGCCGGCATTTTAAAGCATGCTCCCGAAATAATTTCGGTAACCAACCAGTGGGTAAACTCGTACAAAAGATTGGTCCCCGGTTATGAAGCTCCGGTATATCTCTCTTGGGCAAGACGAAACCGTTCCGATATGGTCAGGGTTCCCGAATACCGCCCGGGCAGAGAGAACTCGACCAGGATTGAGTTCCGCGCTCCCGACCCCGCCTGCAACCCCTATCTTGCTTTCAGCGTGATGCTGGCAGCCGGACTGGAAGGTATCGAAAAAGGTTATGAAGTACCCGACCCTATTGAAGAAAATGTTTATGAAATGAGTGAAGCTGAAAGGGAAGAAAGAGGCATCGGCACCTTACCGGGCAGTCTTTATGAAGCAATTCAACTCACCGAAAAGAGCGAATTAGTTAAAAAGACTCTTGGAGACCATGTCTTCAATGCCTTCATAGAAAACAAGAAAATAGAGTGGAATAAATACAGAACACAGGTAACCGAATACGAACTAAAGAAATACCTGCCCCTGCTTTAATACCTGAAAGATAATATAATTGCCTGCGAAGGGAAATAACCCTATGCAAAACCTTCGCAGGCAATTTTTACAAATGGATTTTTACCTAAAGATTAGATATGGTTTTCGGGGAGCGTCTTCGTGCCCTCTCAGGAAGCACTCCCCGGAAACCGCCCTCAAATATTATACTGCAAACCCCGCGTCTATTCTATACCCCGATAGACACTTCATATCTCAAAATTCTCATACCGCCACGATGATTGGTGCTTTATTAGTCCAATATATTTTTATTTATTAAGAGGATAATTCCCGATATTGCCGTGACACAGCTGATAACATAAGTAAAACAATCATACAGGGAGCTCTATTAAATTCAAAACTTATAGATGAAAATGATAAGAATATCATCAGTGCCAATCCGATAAACAACGCTGCACCGATAAATCGCCACCTTTTTGCCGCTTCCAGTATTAAAACTATAAATCCGATAATACAAATAGATGAAATCACTATTGAAACCAAATTCTCAAGCGAACTGCCGTTACCGGAAAAAAGTTTAATAACATTGGCAACCACACTGCTTAAAATACTGATAACCAGCAGTATATAAAATATCAACTTTATCCTTATTGCGGTTCGCTCTCTTTTTGACACATTCATTTGGTTAATCATCAGGTACGATATTAATCCTTAGTTTATACCTGCCAGTCGAACGATGTCAAAAAATACTCCAATCTTAATGATAGAGCCGACTGCCTCCTCTTTATTTAATTTTTCAATAATTTGTTTTAAAATATTATTAATATTATTAATTTATGTATTGACTTATTTAATTTTTATGGTATTATAATATTGATAATATCAATTATCATGTTAATTATTTTAATAAAAGGAGGAAGAAAACATGGCACAGGACTGGTTGGAATTGACGAGGCTGACCGGTAGCGGTTCGTTTGTAATAGAGCAGGTGCGCCTTACGGATAAAGATATAAAGATATCCGGTGAATTCGAGTTACCGCCTCTGGCAAAATTATCCGCCGAAGACCAGGTATTCGTAATGGCATTCGTGCGCTGCC
>JAQTUQ010000023.1 GCA_028707255.1 Dehalococcoidales bacterium | reverse complement strand
GCGTACCAACTCCGTTGCGCTTGCGGAATACTGAGCACCGAAAAACCACAGCAGTTTATCTGCCAGTAACAAAACAATCAGAACTGCCGGTACAAGCAGCAGGAAAATCATCTTTAAACTGCGCAGGATATGCGTTTTAAGCTGTGTCTCATTGTACGAACCCTCGGCTAAAAGCGACGTGGTTACGGATGAAGGAATCATCACGATTACGTTACTGACCGCCCAGCCGATATAAAAGTAGGCGTTGGCTTCAGCGCCTAACAGATTGACCACCATCAACGGGAATGTCAAAGCCGGTACGCCCCATAAGAGCACCGAAAGATAATTGGCAAAGGAATAACCCAGCATTTCGCTGAGAACTTTTTTCTTAATGGTAATAGCAAAACGGTATCCGCGCTGTGCAACCGGCAAAAATATAAAGACGCTGATAACCAATGCCGCAGTCAGCCCGATACCCCATGATGCGAATATGCTGAAAGATGTCAGGAACGATGCCAACGCAATCGCCAGAATCACTTTCAATATGCCGAAAATCAATCCCGATGCAACCACAAAACCGCTGCGGCGCAGGGCAATAAAACTATGGTCGGAAAAACCGGTCAGCGATGAAACGGCGCAAAAGAATACGAAGGCTGAGAGATAGAGCGGGGTTTCTCTGATAAAAAGCAGCGCCGGAGACCATAAATCAAGCCCAGCCATAAAAATTAAAGCGGCGATAACGGATACCAGCAGTCCGACAGTGAATACCGTGTTGATTATCGACTTGGGTTCTTCGCTGTGTGTTTTGAGGAAACGTACCAGCCCCAGTTCAAGTCCTAACCTTGAAAAGGAGACTGCCAATCCCATGGCGGAAATCATTGCCGAAGCCAGCCCGACGGCTTCATCAGTATAAAAGCGCGCCGCTACCATCCAGAAGATAAAACCGACCAGTGCACTGAAACCGCTGGCAGCCATTAAGAAAAGGGCGTTGGAATAAAGCGGAACTTTGATGACTGCCTTCACGCTGTCCCGGGAGGTGAGGGTCGTTAGCAAGTCGCCAAAAATCGCATATAGACGAGAATTTCTGATATTCATATAGCCATAATATCCATAGTCAAAAAAGCAGGCTTTTTATACTAATTTACATTTATTGTCAGGTTCAGTTCGAGATATGGTTCCGTGTACCCGTCTTTAAACAGCAGAAAATATACTTTCTGCCCATCTCCCGTAATTTGGGGGGTAAATGAGGCGGGGATTTCATGCTTTTCCTTATTTTTAAGGGTAATATTATCGATTGTATCCAGTGTTACAGTGTCGATGCTGTCGTTCGGGTCGTTATCGATTTGAATTTCAATTCTGTAATCGGCTGTTTGTTTTTCATGATTGACGATAACAAGTATGACGCTTTCCGTGTCGCCCAACGTGATTTCGAAAGGATAGTCGCCGGCAATTCCCTGCGAGTTTAAAACATAGAATTCGCTATAGGCGCTGCCTGTTTTGGGAATGGCAATGGTATAAATCAGCGCGCAGACTGTGCCGCAGGCAACCAATATCAGTACGACGGAGAGTATCCTTTCGGCAATACTCTGCCTGCCGAACCATGCGAAGCTGATTACGAAGGAATGTTTTTCAATATCGAACAGGCTGCGTTGTCGGAATATGGCGATTATCGAAAAAAGCAGTACAAAACCGGCCAGAGAATAAAGAACGGAATTCAGGCTAAGCCCCAATGTATAGTTCAGAATCAAACCTGCAACAGGAATCACCGCCAGACTGAGACCGAAACTCAATGCCAATCTTTCGATACCGCCGAGTCTTTCTTTTCCGGGGAATAATATCGAAACAAGCGTATAACCGGGGAAGAGCAGGATGAAAGGCAAACCCAGAATAATACGAGAGATATTATTCGGAAAAAACTGGATTATTAACACTAAAACAATTGAGATAATAATTACACAAAACAGTATGTGTGTATGCTTTATCCGCACAATGGATTACTCCTGTGATTGCAATCAGTAATTGCTCAAGTATAGCACATAAAATTATGCCCGTGATACTAATTACGGGGTAAGTTCAATATTACGAAATTAATACCCCGGGTGCGAAGTAAATGGAAGTTTATTAAAAACAATCCCGTTCTTTATTCTTCTTTCGAATTACGCTATGGCTCTTTTGCAGCTAAATAATGTTATAATAGAAGTGAAAAGGCTTTGTTATTATGAAAGTGCTGAGGCGTATATTATTAATCCTAGTTTTTGCCCTTCTGGCTATCTCCGTTACTGTCAACGTACAGGCAGCCGGGCCTCATGTAAATGTCCTTGAAGTAAAGGGTACCGTCAATCCCGTTCTTGTCGGATATATTGAACGCGGTATAGAACAGTCCGAAAAGGATGGAGCCGAAGCCGTCATTATCCTGCTGGATACTCCCGGCGGATTGGATACATCCATGCGTGACATCGTACAGGCAATTGTCAGTTCAAATGTCCCGGTGGTGGTCTATGTTTACCCTTCCGGTTCTCGCGCTGCATCTGCCGGTGTCTTTATAACAATGGCCGCACATGTAGCCGTTATGGCGCCCAATACGGCAATAGGCGCAGCACATCCGGTAGCCATGGGCGAAGGTGAAATGCCTGAAGGTATGATGGAAAAAGTAATAAATGATGCAGCTGCCTATATACGTAGTATTGCCGAAAACCACGGGCGTAATGTAGAATGGGCAGAACAGGCTGTCAGGGAGAGTGTCTCTGCTACGGAACTGGAAGCATTGTCGCTTAACGTTATCGACCTTATCTCCCCGGATGTCGATTCTCTCGTCTCGGCACTGGACGGAAGAACGGTTAAAATGCTGGACGGCAGGGTTATTACCATTCAGAGCGAAGGTGTTTCCGTTAAGTATATGGGCATGTCAGGTATAGAAAAATTTCTCTATGCGATTGCCGACCCCAATATAGCCTATCTTCTACTAAGCCTGGCAACTTTGGGAATAATGGTAGAAATATTTAATCCGGGATTAATTTTCCCCGGAGTTTTAGGCGCAATCAGCCTGTTGCTGTCTTTTTACGCGCTGGGCATGCTGCCTGTCAATTGGGCGGGAGTACTATTGATAGTGCTCGCCTTCGGTCTCTTTATAGGCGAGGCATTGACCACTACCTTCGGATTATTTACAGCAGGCGGTGTAGTAGCGCTAATTATCGGTTCCATGATTTTATTTGCCGGAGCGCATGCCGTTTTTCAAATCGACCCTTCAGTTATTGCTACAGTGGTCATTTTAATCAGCAGTCTGTCAATATTTGTTGTAAGCCGGGCTGTAAAAGCCCATCGCACACAGGCTAAAACAGGTTCTGAAGAGATCATCGGTAAAACTGCCACAGTCAAGACGACATTGCAACCTAAAGGAACGGTCTTCTACAGGGGCGAGCTCTGGAACGCAGTAACAACAGGTGAAATAGCTGAAGTCGGAGAAGAAGTAATAATAACCGGAATTGAAGGTTTGACACTGCATGTAACCAGGAAAAACTCTAAACAGGAAAATGCCATATAACCGGCTTTCCGTCTGATACAGAGTCAATATCAATTATATAATTACTGCAATTTGCCAACCGGCATTATATAAAGTGGGTGTTCCTGCAAAGCCAGATTGATTACTTCTTTTATGCGGTCGTCATGGAAAGCGCCGATGGCTACAGTACCCAAATTAAGAGCTGCCGCCTGTAAATAGATATTCTGTGCCACATGCCCGGCTTCCATATGCACATATCTTATTCCTCTTTCTCCGTATCTGTCGGTAGTCCGTTCATAAACAGCCGCTATTACAATATTTACAGCAGCTTCTTTTACCCAGACCTGCTCAAGCGCGGCATTATAAACCGTAACCCGTACATCACCCTCTAAAATGCTAATTATTCTATGTTCACCCGGAAGATATCGATAAACCCCTTGAGGCAGTCCTTCCACATCGTTGACTACCAGGTATAATTCTATCGGATATGTGCCGCCTGCAGACGGTGCTGTACGAAAACCGTACGGGCTTGTTATCCCCTGTGCCGCCCATAGTAATTGCGATAGCTCCTGTAGATTTAGCGACTCATCTAAATACTCCCTGATGGAACGCCTTTCCAGCAAGGCTTGTTCAACAGAGATATCACTATAGAACCTCGGCTCAGGAAGGTTTATACTGTTCTGATTTTCCAGCTGTTCGATCAGGATTTCTCCGTCGTTTTTACAAGCCGCAGAAGCAGAAGATATTAATAATATTAGCGAAATAATTATAGACGCTGTCATTCTATTCATAATATCACCTCCTCTATATCTTAATACTATTATATCTATTATAAAACCGGTATAAAGGATGGACTAACACAATTTTACATGAATGGTCTTGCTAAAAAGTTGATTATAATCTCTTATATTGGTTATACTGATTTTTACCGATTCCTGAAAATATACTTAATAGGGAAGGTGTAATTCTTGTTTCCGAAAAATCCTCATTTTATAGATTGGGCAATAACCTCAAAATGCAACTTAAGCTGCCGACACTGCCGCGGCATGTCTAAAGGAGAACTGACAACCCATAAAGCCGTTAGCGTCATTAGTGAGATAGCTAAACTGCAACCCGAATGGATTATTATCGAAGGTGGGGAACCTCTTTTAAGAAACGACCTGTTCGATTTACTAAACTTGATTCAACGGAATAACATCGATGTTTATCTAATTACCAACGGAACGCTAATCACACCTCAAATACTGAGTTCCCTGAAGGCGCTTAAGGTAAAACTGATGATAAGTGTCGATGGCGCAACAGCGTCTACTTATGAATCAATCAGAAATGGTGCAAGTTATAAAAGAGTAATTGAACAAGCGCACATTTGTGCCGGTGAAGGACTACTCGCATCGCTGAATTTTACCGTGATGCGATCGAATTACACGGAAATTCCGGGTATTTTCGAAATCGCGCGCTCCCTGGATGTAAAACAAATAACAATAATAGGATTTAAGCCTTGTCATGGCTATCAAAATGAGTTACTTGCACCTGAAGAATATTTAGAAGCTATAAGGTTATCTTGTGAAGGAGCAGAAAAAACAGGGATCGACTTCTTTTTCGACGAGCCGTTCTTCCAAGCTGTTGTCAAAGAAAAGGGATTTTATACTAACATTCCGAAGTTGAATGCAGGTATAGTTACATCATCAACCTCAGCTTGTATTTTCGGCGAATATCTTTTTATCGATACTAATGGCGATGTAAAACCGTGCAGCTTTGCCCCGATAATAATAGATAATGTTAATAATAAACTGCTGAGCGATATATGGGACGAACTGTCGAATTTATCATTCTTTCAAAAGATTAGAGATCCCGACAGCAGGACAGGAGCCTGTCGTAGTTGCCAATATCTGTTTGATTGCAAAGGATGTCGCTCCCGTACCTTCATGGTAACCGGTGACTGGTTTTCGACGGATCCTTGTTGCCCTTTAATCGGATGCCAAGCATAAAATCAATCCGGCAGGAGTACACATATGAGAGCTATCGGTATTGATCCCGGGACGGGAAGCTTTGATTTCTTCGGGATGGACGGGGCAAAAGTTATTATTGATGCAACAATACCGGTATCGGAAGTTGCAGAAAATCCGCTTGTTCTCATAAACAGGATTAAAGAAATTTTACCATTGGATATTATTGTCGGACCGTCTGGTTACGGTTTGCCGGTAACCCCTATTAATATGATGGGGGAAAAGGAATTGAACCTGATGGTACCGGATGATAAAAGCATTCCTTTATATGACGGCATTCGTATGGTTCTTC
The DNA here is from genome assembly GCA_028707255.1 of Dehalococcoidales bacterium. GTDB lineage: Bacteria > Chloroflexota > Dehalococcoidia > Dehalococcoidales > UBA5627 > UBA5627. The sequence continues at coordinate 20,949 of JAQTUQ010000023.1, read as the reverse complement.
GTCTGATGAAGAAGGATGGTTTTCCGGTCTGTTTCACACCGGGCGTCATACATTTACCTACGGTGCCGGCTTACCGCAAGTTTAATAAGATAGATATAGGGACAGCAGATAAAGTATGTTGCGTCGCCCTGGCAATAAAAGATCAAGCCGAATACTTTGATATTCCGTACTCACAAACCTCCTTTATATTAGTTGAAATAGGTTATGCTTTCAGTGCGTTAATCGCTGTTGCCGGCGGTAAAATAGTTGATGGAATAGGTGGTACTTCGGGCGGAGCAGGTTTCATCACTTTAGGTTGTATGGATTCCGAACTTGCATCGCGTTTAGGCAATTTCCCCGGAGTAATGCTTTTCAGCGGTGGTGTAAAAGATGCCAGCGGGCAAAAAGACCTGACTCCTGAAGAAATGGCACGCAATCCGGACAAGTATTCCTCTGCCTGGAATATGATGTTGGAGAGCATATTGAAGAGCGTTGCCGCGATATCCGTTACAGCTAATAAACCGAGAGAAATTCTGATTTCAGGAAGACTATCGAGAATCCCTGAAATTGTTCAGGCGCTAACCACACGCCTTGCCAATTATGGAGAAATCCGTTTAGTAAGAAGGCAAGCGAAAACTGCTAAAGAAGCCGCTGAAGGAGCATATATTCTTGCAAACGGTCTTATGAATGGTCAATACCAGCCAATTGTCGATTCTCTTGAAATCAAGAACGCTCGCGGCAATATTTTCGATTACATTTTGCTTAAAGAAGCGGAATCGCTGAAACACCAGACCGAATGAACCATATCAAAAATCCAAAAACTTTATTAAACGAATTTATACTTTTAAATCGATCCCTTTATTTAAATTACATTCTCTCCGACGTAAGCATCGAAGTATCAACAAAATATGTTTACATTGAGGGTTTTTATGGATGCAAGCACTGACAACGTAGAAGGTACATCAAATGTACAGAATGGTGGGCGGTAATGGATTTGAACCAATGACCTCTGCGATGTCAACGCAGCGCTCTAACCAACTGAGCTAACCGCCCTAATGCGAGGACAGATAATTTTACTAATTATGGCTGATATAGTCAAAAAAGTATATTTACAGATTATTGCCGGTATAATCCCTTTTAGGAGTCACCGTCTTGGCAATCAAAGCCGCGGTAACACATTTAACGATATCACCAATGACAAATGGAACCACACCCATGGTGATCAACGGAATGATACTAACCGATATTCCGCTAAACGCCTTTAACCATATCCCAAGCCAGATAACACCGGGGACATAAATAATGAACAAGCTGGCCAATATCATCAAGCCCAGCATATTGATGAAATACCTGGATTTAATATATTTATCGGTAAAATAGCCGATGAAAAGAGCGGCTAACACAAAACCGATAAGATAACCACCGGTAGCTCCCAATCCGCTCGTCCAGCCGTTAAACCATGGGATACCGGCAACACCAAGCACGGCATAAATTGCCATACTGGCTCCACCCCAACGCCTGCCGAGTAATACACCTGCCAATAATACCGCCAGCGTCTGTCCTGTAATCGGAACAGGGCTCCATTCAACAAATATGCGTACCTGCGCAAGTAAACCGGTCATTCCCGCCATAGCGACAGCCATAACCAGTTTCCACGGAATGCTCAAACTGTAGCGCCATTCAAAAATGCTATATCTGGTTCTATCGATTGCTGATAATAATTGCATAAATTTCCTCCAGTATTAAGACTAGATACCGGGTTTCTTAACACCGACAAGAGATATTTCTATATTTTTTCCGCAATTGGGGCAATTTACAAACAATGTAACCGGCTGGCTCATAACCCTCTCGATAGCGGCTGATACCATACTGTCTATATCATCAAGACGACGGTCTAGCATATCAAGACGCCGTTCAATGTTATCATTGGCATTAACTTTATTATCTTTAGCCAATTTCCGACCTCATCTCTATATAATTATTACAGGTAAAAAATAAGGATAAAAACAGGCTAATTATACGTGACAGCAATAAATATGTCAAAATAAATTCCTTTAATCTATTGCTTTGGCAATACACGTATCATATACTAAGAACAAAGTCAGCAAATAATGAAGGAGGGATTAAATGCCTGAAATAAAAGTCGGTACGGTATCAGATTTCTTCGCTCATCCGGTTGTTGCCGGAATTGAACTTTCGGGAGAACTCAATACAGGTGATTTAATTCGCATCAAGGGACATACAACCGATATAGAATTTGTTGTATCTTCAATGCAGATGGACAACAACTCGGTTACTTCTGCTAAAGCCGGTGACGCAGTTGGAATTAAAGTTACCGAACGCGTCAGACCCGGCGACATAGTCTATAAAGTTGTATAGCAAAGTGCCTCTTATTAATTCAATCCCTTAAGCAAATTAGCCATTTCTATGGCGCTTGTAGCTGCCGTAAATCCCTTGTTACCCATCTTGGCTCCCGCTCTCTCGATGGCCTGTTCCAGATTATCGGCGGTTATGACGCCGTTGATTACCGGTAACTCGGTATCCAACGCCACTTTGGCAATCCCCTTGGTATATTCCGATGCCACATAATCGAAATGGGGCGTTCCACCGCGTATAATCGCACCCAGACATATAATAGCATCGTATTTCTTCGTCTTGGCCATTTTAAGGGCTATCAGCGGGATTTCAAAAGAACCCGGACTCCATGCCACATATATGTCATCCTCAGCCACCTCGTGCCTTACAAGCGCGTCTTTGCATCCATCAAGCAGTTTATTCGATATGAATTCATTAAAACGTGAAACTATTATTCCGAACTTTAAATCCTTGCCGACCAGCATTCCTTCAAAACTTTTGTTCATTATGCCCTCCACTGATGTTACTGTTATTTACTATTCCAGTATATGACCCATTTTATCTTTTTTTGTTTCCAGATAACGCTGATTATAGGGATTAGGTTTGATGATTATCGGTACTGTTTCAATCACCTCAAGCCCGTAACCTTCAAGCCCGATGACCTTCTTCGGATTATTGGTCAAAAGTCTTATCTTGTTTAATTTCAAATCGTTGAGTATCTGCGCTCCGATACCGTAATCCCTTAAATCCGCCGGAAATCCCAGTGAGAGATTGGCTTCTACCGTATCCATTCCATTATCCTGCAATTCATAGGCGCATATCTTGTTATGAATACCGATGCCACGTCCCTCCTGCCTCATATAAAGCAACACTCCACGTTTTTCTTCGGCAATCATTCCCATCGCTACGTTAATCTGTTCACCACAATCGCAGCGCAGACTGCCGAAGACATCTCCTGTCAGGCATTCACTGTGCACCCGTACCAGCACCGGTTCATCGCTTTCTATATCTCCCATCACCAGCGCCACATGCTGGTCGGCATCCATATCGCTTTTATAGGCTATTATCTTGAATTCTCCGTATCCGGTAGGCAGTTTTGCCTCGGCGACACGCCTTACCAGCTTTTCATGACGGCGCCTGTATGTTATCAAATCAGCTATACTGACTATTTTAATACCGAATTTATCGGCAATATCTTTCAATTCCGGCAGTTTTGCCATCAAACCGTCTTCACTCATTATCTCACAGATAACACCCGCCGGATATAATCCAGCCATTTTTGCCAAATCTACAATGGCTTCGGTATGACCTGCCCTGACAAGTACGCCACCTTCCCTGGCTCTTAGCGGAAAGATATGACCGGGACGGGCAATATCCGACGGTTTTGTTTCAGGATTGATAACCGCCTTAATAGTCTCAGCCCTGTCCCTTGCCGATATACCGGTAGTGACCCCGTGCTTGGCTTCTATAGACACCGTAAATGCAGTCGTAAACTTCGAGGTATTATGGGAAACCATCATCGGGATTTCCAGTTCATCCAGCCGTTCACCTTTAATCGGCAAGCATACCAGTCCGCGAGCATGCTTCACCATGAAGTTGACGGCTTCGGTGGATACCTTTTCAGCGGCTATTGCCAGGTCTCCTTCGTTTTCCCTATCTTCGTCATCGACAATGATAACGAACTTGCCCTCTTTTATATCTTTTATTGCTTCTTCTATACTCGATAAGACCATCTTTACCTCAATTAATATATGTTTACCCGGCTGATAAAAATCCATTTTCCTGCAGAAAATCAAAGGTGATGTTGCTGTCAGGAACCCCCATACTCATAAATTGAACCATATATTTGGCCAGAACGTCTGCTTCCAGATTTACCATATCACCAACCTTGCGATTGCACATTACCGTATTCTCCATGGTAAAAGCAACGATAGATACGTCAAAAGTGGTGTCGGTTCTTTCCATAACCGTCAGACTGATGCCGTCAACGGTAATCGACCCTTTTTCCACCACATAGCCCATTACTTCCTTAGATGTCTGTATTTTAAATATGGAAGCACCACCGTCATCTTTGATAGAAAGAATTATACCTGTCGCATCGACATGCCCCTGAACAAGATGCCCCCCCAATAAACCGTCCAAGGTCAACGCCCGTTCCAGATTGACCTCATCATTTTTCCTGAGTTGCTTAAGGGTAGTTCTTTTTAGAGTTTCGGGCATTACATCGACAGTGAAGGCGTTTTCTGTAAACTCCGTAACTGTAAGGCAAGCTCCGTTAACTGAAATGCTCTCTCCCAACTGCATATTCTTCAACACTTTGCATGCTATTACTGTAATCCTGTTAAAGGATATTTCTTTTACAATACCGATTTCCTGAATAATCCCCGTAAACATACGCTTATTCCTTTACATATCCGATGAACATGATATCGTCGCCGAATCGTTCTTCACTTAGATTCTTCAGCTTTACGGCATCCATAATCTTTTCCACACCCCTGCCTCCGATAGCTGTTTTTGCTTTTTCTCCGCCGATTATTATCGGAGCTACAAAAGCAACAACCTTATCTATCAATTTCTGGTCGAATAACGAACCGAAAAGAATACTGCCACCCTCTACCAATACGCTCATAATCTGCCTTTTACCCAGTTCCCTCATCAGTTCTTTCAGCTCGATATAGCCTTCTTTTGACGGTATTTCCAATATTTCCGCCCCGACACTTTTATAAGCTTCCTTTTCTGTTTCTGTCGCATCTCTTGCAATGACCACTATGGTCTTTCCCGGTTCTTCAAATATTTTTGCCGTTACCGGCGTCGATGCCATTCCGTCGATTATTATCCTGAGCGGTTGTTTCTTTGCCGTTCCACCACGCCCCCCACTGCACCTGGCGGTAAGCTGAGGATCGTCTGCCAGTACCGTATTTACACCTGCCATAATGGCATCGTTTATGTAGCGCAGATTATGTACAAAATGCCTGGATTCCTCTCCGCTTATCCATTTGGAATCACCGGTAAAGGTAGCGATTTTCCCATCTAGGCTCATGGCATATTTTACGGTAACAAAAGGCGATCCGGTTAACTGAAACTTTATGTAAGCCTCATTGATTTCCCTAGCTTTTTTCTCGCGCTCACCAAGAAAGGTTTTTATACCTGCAGTCTCCAGTTCGTCCCTCCCCTTGCCATTTACAACCGGATTCGGGTCGAGAATTGCCATATGCACTTCGCTAATACCGGCTTCGATGATGGACTTAGTACAGGGTGGTGTACGTCCGTAGTGACAGCACGGCTCCAGTGTGACATACAATATCGCTCCGCGCGCATCATCTCCTGCCTGCTCGAGTGCAACGATTTCGGCATGGCTGGAACCTGGTGGCTGTGTATAACCCTTGCCGATAATCTCCTCATTCTTGACTACCACGGCACCTACCGCCGGATTCGGGCTTACCTGCCCCAGTGCCAGCTTTGCCATTGATAGCGCCTGTTCCATATAGTCCATGATACCATTCTAGCACTCTCTTTTTTATAAGTGCAAACAGGAGGAGAATACAAGTCAGGATTATACGATTACAAGCATGGAAGGGCTGTTAACTATTAAACAAAAGCAAGGATGTGGATATGTATATGCCAAGAATCAACAGGGCATGCCAGCTGATAATGCCAAATGTTTTGCGTTTACTTTTAAACCTGAGCCCCAGAATGACTATCAGTGTCATTATAATCATAGCTAACACCGTAAACAGGTTTCTGGATGATACCTCCGACAATAACGGACCGCCGGTATAGAAAATATCGGTAATGAATATATTGGCTGTGTTCAACATATTTGCCCCCAGAATATCACCAACCGCGAGGTCGATAGCTCCCATACGCAAAGCCGTAATGGCAACAACGATTTCGGGAAGCGATGTGCCGATAGCTAAAAAGAGGCTGCCGACAAAACTGGCACTTAAATTATATGTAACGGCTATTTCGTCACCGATGAATGATAGCCAAATACCGCCGACTATGATTCCTATGGCAGCTATGGCAAAGTTACCATATATCTTCAAGTTGCTGAGTTGCGCATACTGCGATTCTTCATCGACAATAGGTTCGGGGTGTTTCCTGTTATATACAAACATTTGGCGGATGCCGATTATATACAATACAAAGATGAGAATACTGGTTAAGCCGAGCCAGCCGATAGATATCCCGGTAACGTCATCGCCTATTAATATACTTATACCGGCCACGGAGATTAATCCTATTCCTAGAAAAGCCGGCAAAATATATCTGTTACTGGCAGTGGACAATAGAGGTTCTTTTCTATAGAAAAGGTCCAAAACAGCCAGAATAGACAGGTTAAAAATGCAACTGCCCCAGAAATTACCTAACGCCAGGTCGGGTTGCCCGACTATTGCGGCCGAGCTGACTCCGGTAACCATTTCCGGCATGGAGGTAACCAGCCCGATCAGGATAAGTCCGATCCACATGCGCCCCAGCCCAGTACGCTCGGAGATAGCATCTCCGTACCGCGCAAGTTTGGTGCCGGCAAATAATATTATCAAACAGCATAAAACCAGGTTAAGCCATATCAATTCTGATTACTATTCCTTGCCCTTAAGCTATATCTCAAGCAAGATATCAGCTTAAGTAATTTGAGTAAAATTAGGGGCTTAATAAAGCTAAGCCCCTAATATCATAACATATTCAGATTAATATTCCTAAAGCTAAGTTTTTAACCTATCGTATAAACTACCTGTACAGTAATAGATATTGTCAATTCCCCGGCGCTTATGCTGGTCGGAACTCTGCCTTCAATATCTACAGCTTGGGCTCCCGATTTATTTATTGAATAATATGCGCTTTCGTTGATGCTTATGGGTTTGCCGACCTTTACACCTGCCGATTTAGCCAGCTGGGTGGCTTTTGCTTTAGCATCATCCATAGCTGTCGAGCGAATACTTTCATAGTAAGTCTCAGGTTTATCAATAGTAAAAGCTATACTGTTAATAATTACGTATTCCCCGCCGGCAACAACGGACTCATCTATTATGTCGCCAATGGCATCCATCTCTCTTATCTTGACATTAACAATATTGGTCACTTTATAGCCGATAAACACATAATTACTGTCCACCCATGCCCAAACCGGCTGTATACTGTAAGCAGCTGTTTGAATATCCTTATCGGCAATACTGTTATTTTTTAACACATCTGTAACAGCAGCCATAGATTCCGCTGCCTGTTGCTGCGCTTCCGCCAACGTCTTCATCTGCACCTGCACCCCGATATTGACAAGCGCGATATCGGGATTAACGTCGACTTCACCGACACCGGTTACTGAAATACCAATATTCTGGTCACTGTTTATTGACTGTACAACAGTGTCGTCGCCAGAATCTCCATATATGTCACAACCGGTCGATCCCGCTATAAGGGAGATTAAAAGCAATGCGGCAAAAACTAATGATAATTTTCTCATTTCATATTTCTCCTTTTCTTTTTATTAAGCGTCCTTTTCTGATAACCATATAATTATACTTCTATATTGAAAGAACTGTAAATCATTTATACTCGTTTGGCAAGCAGTAACAAATAGTTTATAATTCTGAATACATTGGAAAACAATTTATTTAATTCGAATAATGCAAAAAGTCTACTTCTTGAATTTGTCGGGATTTTAGCGCTGGCAATTGCCTTATTCCTGTTTGTACAAGCTTTTGCCAGTAAAGCCATAGTGGATGGTTCCAGCATGGAACCAAATCTCAGCCACGGCCAAAAAATACTTGTAAATAAAGTGGCATATCTCTTTTCGGAACCCCAAAGGGGCGATATTATTATTTTCGACCCGCCCCTATCCTCTGAGAACGATTATATAAAACGTGTCATAGGACTTACGGGAGAATTTGTTGAAATAAAAAACGGCACGGTTTATATCCATCAGTCTAACGGCAATATACTGACACTGGACGAATCGGCGTATATCGTTGATAGCCCCGATTATAATTATACCAGTGAAGTAATACCTGAAAATCACTTCTTTGTACTGGGGGATAACCGCAATAACAGCGGGGATTCGCATTACGGCTGGTTTGTTGCACGTGCAGATATTGTCGGCAAAGCCTGGTTTTCCTACTCTCCGATATCGGATTTCGGATTCGTGTTGAATTATTCTTTCGAGTAATGTTATGAATACAGAAGAAATATTTAAAAAAGCAGGCGCCATACTGGAAGGTCATTTTTTACTGACATCCGGATTGCATTCACCGGTTTACTGGGAGAAATTTCACGTTCTGCAACATCCTCGTTACACCGAACAGCTTTGCAGCCTTATAAGCCAGCATTTTGCCAAATCCGGTATCGAAATCGTTGCTGGTCCGACTACCGGCGGCATTATCCTGGCTCATGAAGTCGGCAGACAACTCGATGTCAGAAGCCTCTTTGCCGAAAAAGAAGGCGATAAAAGAGCATTTAAACGCGGATTCGGAGTTAAACAGGGAGAACGCGTGCTTGTTGTCGATGATATTCTCACTACAGGGAAATCCCTGCGTGAAGTTCTTGATTTGGTTCGTGAGCAGGGCGGATTAGTCGCTGGTGTCGGTGTGCTGGTCGACCGTTCCGAACAGGAACACGATTTCGGGGCACCGTTGTTTAGTTGTCTGCGTTCGAAGGCAATCACATACAAACCGGAGAATTGCCCATTGTGCGCCTCCGGCATTCCAATTGTTAAACCAGGCTCAAGCGTCCAACCTTTAAAATAATTATAACAGGCAGGTATCTTATTATGGATACGTGGTTGATAACTACTTTATCGGCAGTCATCGCTTTTCTGGTAATTATAATCTTCTTTTATCTCATAAACTGGCGCTACAAAAACCTCTTCAGGCGTTGGCAGGAAACCGAGATTATCGCCCTGGAACAAGAAAGAAAGAATATCCGTCAATCGGCGATTACCCAGAGTCGCGCCGTCCTTACCGGAAAATTTACCGAACAGATGACGCCCTATCTCCCAGAATTCAAATACGACCCGACCGAAGCCAGGTTCGTCGGCAGCCCTATAGACATGATAGTTTTTCCCGGGCTGGCGCAGGGCGACCCGACAGAAGTTGTAATCATGGAAATAAAAACAGGCAAACACTGCCAGTTAACCTCTGCCGAAAAGAAGATTCGACAGTTGATAGAAGACGGGATGGTACGCTGGGAGCTTATCGAGTATAACGGTAAAGATGATGATGAGCAGATAATCGAGGATTAAGAAAAAACCGTTCGTGGTGAGCTTGTCGAACCATAACGGCGGAAATATAAATGCGGACGACCAATGGTCGTCCCTACGTTTTTTATTTGTCATACTGAGCGCAGCGAAGTATCTCAATGCAATTCGATATTAATCGCCGTTATGGTTCGGTCACGACGTGTCGGGACTTCGTCGTCCCTCAATGATTTATATTAGATTCATTCGTCTTCGACTCAGAATAACAATGTAGAGGGACTCCTCACAACGACGATGTTTTGGTATACTGAGTTTATGGACACTAAACGAATTCCTGATGAATCAGTTTTTTATAACAACTAAATCCGTCCGAATTCCTTTTCCAGTTGCTTTTTCGTAATGTGAATCATGGTGGTACGTCCATGCGGACAGGCATGCGGCAGGTCTGCCTGCTCCATCTGCCGCACCAGTTCCCTCATCTCGTCATGTGACAAACTCTGCCCGAAACGCACCGCGCTGTGGCATGCTATGGTAGAAATAATATGCTCCGTTATATTTGCTTTATTCTTAATGGATAACTTATCGATAAGTTCGTTCAAAGCCGACTGCCAGTCTTTTTTATACATTATCGATGGCACCGTTCTGACCAGATAATTCCTGTTTCCGAACGGCTCGATAGTAAAACCGAAGTCTGCCAGATATTTATAGTTTTTAAAAAGGATTTCGTCCTGAACAGGTAAAACCTCGATGCTTACCGGCTCCAGTAATCCCTGCACTTCTACTCCCTGCTGCTCTTTCTGTTTTGTAATCTTTTCAAACATAATGCGCTCATGCGCCGCATGCTGGTCGATAATATAAATCCCGTCGGGCCCTTCGGCAACGATATAGCTGTTCATTGATTGTCCCAGCAGGCGCAGTACCGGCAGCGAAGATACAACAGGGGTTCCCGGCTCTTCTTCGTTGACAACTTTCATTTCCATGCGTCTCTGTTCCGGCGGAACGATTAACTGTGATTGTCCGCGATATGAAGCGGTAATTTCTCCCACTCTGGGAACAGGCGCGGTATTTACCAGCGATTGACGAACAGCCCTCTGCAGCGCCAAATAGATATTGCCTTCCTCTTTAAAACGCACTTCTGTTTTAGTCGGATGAACATTGGCATCTACATCGGAAAGAGGCACCTCGATATTGATGACGGCTACCGGGTGTTTTCCGGTCATCAGCAAACCGTGATAAGCCTCTTCCACCGCCCAAACCAGGTTGCGATTAGCAACCCAGCGGCGATTAACAAAGAGGCTGATATAGTTGCGATTGGAACGGCTGATTTTGGGAGATGCCACCATTCCGCTGATTACAACACCTTTTTCATCGGTATTGAAATCTTGACTACTATTTATTGGCATCATATTTGAAGCGATTTCGACTCCGTATACGGCGTTGATGCTGTCGATAAGATTTCCGGTTCCCGGGGTCTTCAAGCTTTCGCGCCCGTCGATGAATAAAGAAAAGCGCACTTCGGGATAAGCCAGGGCATACTGACTGACAACGTTGGCGATATGGCTGTTTTCGGTTGTCTTGGACTTAATGAACTTCAATCTGGCGGGAACATTGCGAAAAAGGTTCTTGACTGCTATGGTCGTTCCCTGCGACCTGGCCTGTTTCTGTTTTTTAACAACCAGCCCGTTTTCAAGTTCTGCATATGTACCTGAATTCTCGTTGACATTACTCGATATAATTTCCACATCGGAAACGGAAGCAATGCTGGGTAGTGCTTCGCCGCGAAAACCCAGGCTGTGATTTAATGATAAATCCTCGAAGCTGTTTATCTTGCTGGTGGCATGTCTTTCGAAAGCAAGCTGAATTTCATCAGATAAAATGCCGCTGCCGTTATCGGTTACTCTTATCAAAGCCAACCCGCCGCCGTTAATTTCAACCGTTATTTGTGTTGCTCCGGCATCGAGTGAATTTTCTACCAGTTCCTTTACGACTGAAGAAGCCCTTTCCACTACCTCTCCGGCGGCGATTTTATTGATGACTTCGTTTTTTAAAACCTGTATGGTCATTTTCCAGCCTCCTGACAACAATTGCGAGGAAGAAGTGTAAACGGCTGACGCGGCAATCTCTAACACTAACTACATAGCTATCAATTGTCTTATTTTAACGGTAGAGATTGCTTCGCCCCGATTATATCGGGACTCGCAATGACATTATTATTCTTTTTACTCCATTTTCTCCAGCCTGGCAAAGCTTAAAAGCAGCCGTTTAATGCCGATATCCGGAAAAGCAATTACTACTTCGCAGTCATTCTTTACCGGTTTGCAGCTTATAACGGTGCCCTGCCCGAACTGGGCATGTTTTACCCTGTCTCCGGCTTTTAAATCCGAAAGATTAGGTACACGGGCAGCAACAGGTGCTTGGCCAATCTTATTTCTTTCCCAAGAATACATATCGCTTTTTGCCGGTCTTTCCTGATAGAATTGATTCTGTCCAAAACCGTTGCCGCTGTTTTTTACCAGGTTCGCCGGAATATCCTTCAAAAAGCGCGAGGGGTTGTTTACCGTGCTCGAACCCATCAGGCTGCGGCGGAAAGCCCTGATGAGGTATACCTTTCTCTTGGCACGGGTAATGCCGACGTAGCATAATCGTCTTTCTTCTTCCATCTGTGCCGGGTCGTCGAAAGAGCGGATATGAGGCAGGATTCCTTCCTCCATACCGACGATAAAAACCACCGGGTATTCGAGACCTTTTGCCTGGTGCAGCGTAATCAAGGTTACCGCATCCACCACCTCGTCCAAACCGTCTACGTCCGAAACCAGCGTTACCCCTTCCAGAAAGGCAGAGAGCGCTTCAACCGGCTCGTAATCTGCATACTGTTTGGCAACAGAACGCAGTTCCATTACGTTATCCCACCTGTCTTCTTCATCAGTCAGGCTTTTTACATAGCTTTTATATCCGGTTTTATTTACGATCTGGTCGAAAAGCTCATCGGGTTTCAATTCAAAGCTCATTTTATTCAATTCGTCTATCATATTATAGAAATCGATTAACAGGCGCGCGCTGCGGGAATTGAAGGGTGTGTTGCTAAAATTTTGCGACGTCGCCAGGATTTTTAAAGCCTGGTACTGGGAGATATTTATCGATGAAGCCCATTCGGTCAGCAAGGCGACTGTGCGGTCTCCGATACCGCGCTGAGGAATATTTATAACCCTTAAAATACTGACGGTATCGCGCGGATTATGGATCAGCTTCAGGTAGGCGATGATGTCCTTGATTTCGCGCCTCTCATAGAAACGCGTACCCGCTACCAGCTTGTAGGGCGTTCCGTAGCGGATAAAGGCTTCTTCCAGAACTCGGGACTGGGCATTGGTACGATACATCACGGCACAATCCGAAAGCTTCGCTTCCCCTGTTTTTAACAGCCTCTCGACCTCCCTGACAACGAATTGCGCTTCTTCCTGCTGGGTAAAGGTTTCGATAACCTCGATTTTACCGCCGGGCTCGTTATCCGTCCACAATTCGGTTTTCTTGCGCTGGCTGTTGGATGATATAACAGATGAAGCCGTCGCCAAGATGTTTTTTGTCGAACGGTAATTCTGTTCCAGCATAACCGTTTTGGCATCGGGAAAGTCCTTTTCGAAATCGAGGATATTACGCACGTCAGCCGAACGCCACGAGTATATCGATTGGTCGGGATCTCCTACGACGCAAATATTGCGGTAGCCTCCAGCCAGCAGTTTTACGAACTGATACTGCACGAGGTTGGTATCCTGAAATTCATCCACCATTATGTGCAGATAGCGGCTGCGATACTTTTCCAGTATTTCGGGGTGTTGTTTAAATAGTTTTACCGTTTTCATCAGCAGGTCATCGAAATCGAGCGCATTGCTTTTTTCCAGCATTTGCTGGTATTTTTCATAGACCCTTCCGACAACTTCTTCGAAATAGCTGCCTCCCTGCTGTATATACAATTCAGCAGTCAGTAATTTGCTCTTGGCATTACTGATATGGGAAAGAATTGTGGATGCCGAATACTGCTTGGGGTCAAGTTTCAGCGATTCGAAACACTTCTTTATCAGGCTGATCTGGTCATCGTTATCGTAAATCACAAAATCCTTTTCGACGCCGATAGCCGCTCCGTCCTGACGTAGTATGCGTACGCAGATAGCATGAAAGGTGCCGATGGTAAGGTCTTTCACCAAAGCGCTGACAAGGTTGTTCAGGCGGATAATCATCTCCTTGGCAGCCTTGTTGGTAAAGGTAACCGCCATGATGCGGTGGGGGCTGACCCCGCAAACGCGGATAAGATATGCGATGCGATGTGTAATTACGCGCGTCTTGCCGCTGCCGGGTCCGGCAATAATCAATACGGGGCCGTTAATGGCTTCGACGGCTTTTCTTTGTTCGGGATTTAATGCGGAAAGTATATCCATAAGTGTGTTAATTATAACACGCAGGGGCTTGAGAGGTCATTTTGACGATTGGTATTATCAAATGCACTTTATTTGTAAGACGCCGCTATGGTTCGACAGGCTTACCACGAACGGCTTTGTATTATGTTCACAACGAAAGGGCTAAATTGATAATCCTCACCCCGGATTCTTCGATCGTTAGCACTCCCTCGAGAATGACAGAAAAGGTATTGTCATGCTGGAATTCCGATTTATCGGGATGAAGCATCTTGGGTGGGGTAGTTAATAAAGTGTTTGCGTCTGATGCTGGGGTAGCCTTTTATCCTTTTTCTCCCCACCCCCCGGATTCTTCAGTCACCCCTTGTGACTTCCAGAATGACAAAAAATCGTCTTTGCGAGGGCGCCGCAGGCGGACGAAGCAATATCTACGATACAATTTAATTACTCCGCTTCGCATATATATCATAAAAGGCATTCGTAACGAGATTAATAAGACAGTTGCTGAGCTTGTCGAAGGGTCAAAGGAACGGAAGCAAACAAGCTTTATAAATAATCAGGATTATGAATAAAATAATTGTTTTAAATCACTTTCTTCAACCCCGGCACAGCCTCGATTAACCCATCAATCTCAACCTGTGAACCATCCATATCGAAAGCCTTTATTTCTGATTCTTTAACAATGACCACATATAATGGTTTTTTGGTGCAGAATGATGAAAGCCTTTTCTTTTTTGAGAAACAGCTAGTGCTAACCTGAACGACAGGTATTACTGTCATTCCGCAGACTTTAACGGGAGTATCGATGATTATTTCTTCCTTTTCCATCTCTCTGCCATCATTATCCGGATAGTTTTAAATACAGTGCCGGAAAATATAAACCTGATTATGGGAATAATGAACCTGATCGGGAAAAACCTTAACTCGCCTTCGCCGTAACCCTGCAAGATAGCCTTGCCTTCGAATGAGGCATTAAAATTGATATGGCATTTTTCCGATGAATAGAAAGTGAGGACAGGATAGACGGCAGCGCACAGATACCCCGTTTCCGCAGGGTCGTCGAACCCTGCCGTCATATCTATATTGATTTTCCTGATATTAATACGCCCCGAAATATCTACTAAAAAACGCTTGATCGACTTTAGCAATCTCCTGACGGGAAGTCGTTTCAATACTCCAAATGAAAATTGCCTTTTTTTCTCTTTATGCGATTTTCTTTCAGCTGGCTTCAATTCCTTTTTTATCAGCCCGAACAGCCAGCCGAAATGCACCTTGAATTTACTTTTTTCGTAGCGTTCAATACGAAAAAATATATCAACAGGAATGCAAAGAAGAATGATAATCAGGGCAACCAGGCAGGCAAGAGCTACAAGCACCCACAATTATTTTTCCTTCTTTTCCTCTTTCTTTTCTTTCCTGCCCTCGAAGACCTTTTCTATGGCTTTGGGAGCCATTTCGGTTATTTTTTCAATAGCCCCCGATACGCCGCTCATCACCGGTTCTACTTTTACTTCATCCTTGTTGATAACGATTACGGCAACAGGTTTAATACCGGCGCCGCCACCGCTTCCCGCACCTGACATTTCGCCTTTTTGTTTGGTCGTACTTATACCCGAATTTGAACCGGCTCCGAAACCAAAGCCGACACTGATTAAAGGAATCAAGGTGTTGTCACCGACTACTATCGGGTCTCCGACCAGTGTCCTGGTATTGACCAGCCTTTCGATTTCACCCATGGTTGTTTTTACCAAACTCTCTAAATCATCCATGAATTTTTCCTC
The DNA here is from genome assembly GCA_028707255.1 of Dehalococcoidales bacterium. Classification (GTDB taxonomy): domain Bacteria; phylum Chloroflexota; class Dehalococcoidia; order Dehalococcoidales; family UBA5627; genus UBA5627. Next base: position 5,239 of record JAQTUQ010000023.1, on the reverse strand, counting down.
CTATAATTTTTATTCAGGAATCCACATATAAGAGGTTATACCCTGTACGATATCGATGTCAATATCCTTTTAGAGCTATAGCTAATGTAAAATTTATGTTAAAAGCCTTACTTATATTGTTTCCAATATTGACAAATTTATCTTTTTCTACTACTATATGCGTATATGTGCATATATAATTATTGCAAGGAGTATTAATATGCAGGATTTTATTAAAGCGTCAGCGGCGTTATCGGATATTACCCGTCTCAGGATTTTGAATGTTTTATTAGTAAGGGAGTGCTGCGTCTGCGAGGTAATGCAAGCGCTTGAAATATCACAAACAAGGGCCTCGCGCAACCTTTCCATTCTCTACGATGCCGGATTTTTAAATCAGAGAAAAGAAGGATTATGGACGTATTATGCAGTCGATAGAGAAAAACTGGCTGAAAAGGATAATAACTATTTGGACTTTTTAGTACAGGCAGTATCGAACACCCTTGCCGATGACAAAACCGCCAAATCCGATATCGCAAGACTGGAAAAATCAAGGAAACTCAATCCATCTTGCGCCTGATCCATGAATTAATTGGAGAGAATATAAATGACCGTATTAATTGAACTTTTACAGGCTGGGTGGAACGGCCTTTTGGAATACCTTTCGGCGCACGTAATCACCTGCCTTGTACCCGCCTTGTTTATCGCCGGAGCGATTGCGGCATTCGTTTCGCAGGCTGCCATACTGAAATACTTCGGGGCAAAAGCGAAAAAGCCGATTTCCTACAGCGTTGCCTCGGTATCCGGAGCGGTGCTGGCTGTCTGTTCCTGCACAGTATTACCGCTTTTTGCCGGGATCTTTAAAAGAGGCGCCGGATTAGGACCTGCCATCGCCTTTCTGTTTTCCGGTCCTGCAATCAATGTGCTGGCAATAGTCTATTCCGCAAAACTGCTGGGATATGATATCGGTATCGCACGCATAATCGGAGCCATCGTATTTTCAATAGTCATCGGTTTGATAATGGCATTTATCTATCGCAAAGATATAAGCAAAACCGAAGTCGATGTCTTTTCTAATCTTGAAAACGACCAGAATGCCAAGAGCATCTGGCAACAGGTAGCCTTTATCGGAACATTAATAGGCATACTGGTTTTTGCCGCATCTCAAAACTGGATAGTAATGGGTATTTTCTTTATTATCCTTGGGATAATCCTATGGCGATGGTTTAAAAAAGGCGAAATCGTACAGTGGTTAAAGGAAACACTGCATTTTACCAGGCTGATAATCCCATGGCTGTTACTGGGTGTTTTTATTGCCGGCATTCTGACATATCTCATCCCTCAGGAATGGGTTGTCGATTATGTAGGCGGTAACACCCTGTCAGGTAATTTCATCGCCTCAATATTCGGCGCAGTGATGTATTTTGCCACGCTGACAGAAGTACCGATCATCAGGGCTTTTATGGATTTGGGAATGGGCAAAGGCCCGGCGCTGGCATTGCTTTTGGCAGGACCGTCATTATCGTTGCCGGCAATGATTACTCTAAGCCGTATTATGGGAGTAAAGAAAACGGCAACCTACTTGGGTTTGGTAATAATTATGGCTACGGTTACAGGATTGATATTCGGTTTTATCACAGGATAGGTTTTTAAGGAGGATTGAAATGGAAATCAAGATTCTTGGAAGCGGATGTGCCAAATGCCACCAATTGGAACAAACAGTTAAAGAGGTTGTTAATGAAATGTGCATTGATGCTGAAATATATTATGTTAAAAATATAAGCAGCATCATGGAATACCCTATTATAACTACTCCGGGTCTGGTTATAAATGAAAAAGTGGTCAGTTCGGGAAGAGTACCAAGCAAAGCGGAGATTACCAGCTTTATTACAACGGCACTGGAAAATGAATAGAAAACAGTCTTTGCGAAATTCCGATTAATCGTGATGAAGCAATCTCTACAATATGGATTATTTCCCCCGCCAGCAATTTATCTTTAAAAAATCCGTTTTACAGCTGGTAGAAAATTATAACTAAGATTATAATCAGCGGTTGAGATTGCTTCGTCGTACTGAACAAGTTAGTACTCCTCGCAACGACGAAATAAATAATATCGTCTAAAATATAATAGCATAGTTTATTAAAGATGAAATTCTTTTATGAGTGTATAATTCATCGATAACATTAAGGACAAAAGTAAATGTTTTTACCGACCACGCGCGACGAATTGAATAGCCTGAAATGGGATAGGCCGGATATCATACTGGTAACCGGAGACAGCTATATCGACAGCCCTTTTATCGGCATTGCGGTTATCGGTAAAGTACTTTCAGATGCAGGTTACCGTGTCGCCGTAATCGCCCAGCCGGATGTACATTCCGAGAAAGATATCAAAAGACTGGGAGAACCGCTCCTGTTCTGGGGAGTTTCCGGCGGCAGTATCGATTCGATGATTGCCAACTACACCTCTTTAAAGAAAAGAAGAAAAAGCGATGATTATACCCCCGGGGGAATCAATAACAGGCGTCCTGATAGGGCGACGATTGTCTATACTAATTTAATCAAGCAGCATTTTAAGAATACAAAACCGATTTTACTGGGCGGCATCGAAGCCAGCCTGCGACGCATTGCCCATTACGACTACTGGTCGGATAGCCTACGTTCCTCTATACTATTTGATTCCAAGGCGGATTACCTGCTCTACGGCATGGCGGATAAATCGGTTTTACAATTTGCCGATGCCATAAAAAATGGTGATGATGCAAAAAATATCAGGGGACTGTGTTATATCGCAGGCAAAACGGATGATATCCCCGAAGACTATCTGGAATTGCCATCTTACGACATCGTTAAGACCGATAATAAAGCTCTCATAAATATGTTTCATACATTTTATAAGAATAACGACCCGCTGAATGCACAGGGTTTATATCAAAAACATGGTACGCGCTATCTGGTTCACAATCCGCCCGCCCTGCCGCTTACACAGGAAGAACTGGACAAAGTATACGCTCTCGATTTCGAGCGTTCCCAGCACCCCTATTACGAACGGCAGGGAAAAGTAAAGGCGCTGGAAACCATTCGGTTTTCTATTTCAACGCACCGCGGCTGCTACGGTGAATGCAACTTCTGCGCCATTACAGTTCACGAAGGACGCACGGTGCAATGGCGCAGCCAGAAATCCATACTGACCGAAGTCGAGAAAATCGCATCTCTACCAGACTTCAAGGGATACATCGTAGACGTCGGCGGACCGACTGCCAATATGTACGGCTACGAATGTAGTAAAAAGCTTAAAACCGGAAGCTGCACTGATAAACGCTGCCTCTACCCACAAATTTGCCAGTCATTGAAAGTAAATCATAATCCCCAAATCGAACTTTTAAGAAAAATCAGGCGAGTACCCGGGGTTAAGAAGGTGTTTGTGGCATCGGGAATACGCTATGACCTGCTGTTAAATGATAAACAGTATGGCAAGGATTACCTGGAGGAACTGGTAAAATACCATATTTCAGGGCAAATGAAAATTGCCCCAGAACATACGGAAGATAACGTATTGCAAAAAATGGGTAAACCCGGCAAGACACTATTGTTACAATTCAAGGATTTGTTCGAGAAAATCAATCGCAGAGCAAAAAAAGAGCAGTTCCTGACATACTATTTAATTGCCGCCCATCCCGGCTGCACACTTAACGATATGAATAGCTTAAAACGCTTTGCCGGCCGAGAGCTCAAAACGAACCCCGAGCAGGTGCAGATATTCTGCCCGGCTCCCTCCACCTATTCGGCATTGATGTATTATACTCAAACCGACCCGTTTACAGGTAAAAAGCTCTTTGTAGAAAAAGACCCTCGCCGGAAAGAGCAGCAAAAGGATATCGTAGTAAAAAAATCTGACAAGGGGTAATAAATGCATAAAATAATTTTATTCGTCTGTATTCATAACTCCGGCAGAAGCCAGATGGCAGAGGCTTTTTTTAATCAGATGGCACAAGGAAAAGCAAAGGCTCTATCCGCCGGAACCAAACCGTCAGATGAAGTCAATCCGGTAGTAATCGAAGCCATGAAGGAATCAGGCATAGATATCAGCAATAATAAACCTAAAATACTTACTATGCAAATGGTTCGACAAGCCAATAAGATGATAACTATGGGTTGCGGCGCCGACACCGAGGGTGTTTGCCCCGCCAGGTTTATAAAGACCGAGGATTGGGCGCTGGAAGACCCCAAAGGAAAATCCATTGATGATGTGAGAAGGATTCGGGACGAGATTAAAAGAAGGGTTGCCGATTTGATATCAGAACTGGATTCTTTTTAAGGAAATTCAAGATGAAAGATTCAATAACTGAAAAACTGCCATTTTTAGACCGATTTCTTACTCTCTGGATATTCATTGCCATGGGAATCGGAGTGGGATTGGGATATTTCTTTCCGCAGGTCGGTGAAGCAATCAATCAACTATCTATTGGAACCACGTCTATCCCAATTGCTATAGGTTTGATTTTAATGATGTATCCCCCGCTGGCTAAAGTCAGGTATGAGGAACTGGGCAAGGTCTTCCGCAACTGGCGTGTACTTGGTATATCCCTTATCCAGAACTGGGTCATCGGTCCGGTATTGATGTTTATACTGGCAATCGTCTTCCTCGGTTTTATATGGCCATATCCCGATTACATGGTCGGCTTGATCATGATCGGGCTGGCACGCTGTATCGCCATGGTAATCGTCTGGAACACGCTCGCCAAGGGTGATAACGAATATGCAGCAGGACTGGTTGCTTTAAACTCCATCTTTCAAATACTCTTTTACGCTGTTTTTGCCTACGTATTTATTACCATACTGCCGACATGGTTCGGGCTTGAAGGGTCTGTTGTAAAAGTTACCATGTGGGAAATCGCCCAAAGCGTTCTTATTTATCTCGGCATCCCCTTTTTCGGCGGTATGCTGACCCGTTTCATCTTCCTTAAAACCAAAGGGAAGGAATGGTATGAGCAGAAATTCATACCTAAAATCAGCCCGATTACCCTGATAGCTCTGCTGTTTACAATAATAGTAATGTTTTCCTTAAAAGGCGATATAATAGTGCAGTTGCCGCTGGATGTCGTTAAGATCGCCATTCCGCTGCTTATTTACTTCATTGCCATGTTTTTAATCGCTTTTTATATGGGTAAAAAAATAAAGGCAGGGTATGAAAAATCCACTACTATCGCTTTTACGGCTGCCAGTAATAACTTCGAGCTGGCGATTGCGGTTGCCGTTGCTG
>JAQTUQ010000022.1 GCA_028707255.1 Dehalococcoidales bacterium | reverse complement strand
AGCCCTCTGACCAGCTTGTGGTTGACCATATAGGGCAGTCCCAGTTTCTCAAGGTAAATTTTTAATAAATTGAAATGCTGCGCACAGTCATCGCATAAATAATCTATGCTCTTCGGGGCATTGTCCACGAACTTCTGGCAGTTCGGTTGTTTGCAGTCCAGCAGCCTTAAAGTGTTCCGTTCCCTCCTGGCCTGGCAGTCCCGGCACAGGTCGGCGCTGCATTTGTCATAATAACTGCGTAAATTATGCAGGTAATTCGGGCGGCATTCCTCGCAGCCGATGCTGTTAATCGGTAAAGACAGTTTTTTCAAGCCCAGAGATTCGTAGAAACGCCATCCCATTTCGATTACTTCGGCGTCTATTACGGGGTCGCTGTCGCCGATGGCTTCATAGCCGAACTGGTGATGCTCGCGCAACCTGCCTGCCTGCGGTCTTTCATATCTGAAAATCGATGTAAGATAAAACAGCTTTACCGGTTGCGGCAGATTTGCCATGCCGTGTTCGATATAGGCGCGGCAGACCGACGCCGTCCCTTCCGGTCTTAATGTTATATCGTTGTCGCCTTTATCCTTAAAGGAATACATCTCCTTTTCGACGATATCGGTTCCGTCGCCGATACCGCGGGCAAAGAGCCTGGTATTCTCAAAAGCGGGGGTATCGATACGCTGATAACCGTATAAACTGCATATAGCCGACGCTTTCTGTTCCACATATCTCCAGTAAGCCTGTTCTTCTGGTAGAATATCTACTGTTCCTCGTGGCGCCTGATACACTTCGTCTCCTGTCTATTCCCAGGGGGAATACCGAATTAGCAAAAGAATCAATCGATATACTTTGCTAACCAGTCTATGTTCCTTTATACTAAAAGTATAATCCTTATGTTAAAACAAAAAAACACAACGGTCAACATCTTATTACGGAAAGCCTCCGTCTATCTGCCGCCGGAGAAATTATCTCTGGTGGAAGATGCCTATAAGTTTGCCGAAAAGGCGCATGACGGGCAATTGCGCGAGTCGGGGGAGCCTTACCTGGAACACCCGTTACAGGTGGCAATTACGCTGGCAGACCTGCAGATGGATGCCAGCGCGCTGGCGGCATCTTTACTGCACGATGTCTGCGAGGATTGCGGCATCTCTGTTTCAGAGGTTGAAAAAAAATTCGGGATTGAAGTTGCCAAACTGGTTGACGGCGTTACCAAGTTAAGCCACCTGTCGTTACAATTACCGGAGGGTGTTTCCCGCAAGAGCAGCGCTGCCGATAGCCAGCAGCAGGCGGAGAGCCTGAGAAAAATGCTGGTAGCCATGGCGGAAGACCTGCGCGTAGTTTTTATTAAGCTGGCAGACCGTTTGCATAATATGCGCACACTTGTGGCATTGCCGGCAGAAAAACAACGTTATATAGCCCGTGAAACGATGGATATATATGCTCCGCTGGCACACCGTTTGGGTATATGGGAGTTGAAATGGGAGTTGGAAGATCTGGCTTTCCGTTATCTTGAACCGAAGAAATATGCGCAACTGGCGAAAATGATTGCCGGAAAGCGCACGGAGCGCGAAGAATTTATTGAAAAAGTGATCGATATTATCAGAAAAGAGTTCGAACGTCTGGGTTTCGAGGCCGAAATAAGCGGCCGCCCGAAGCATTTATACAGTATCAACCAGAAAATCCAGAAATACTCGGCGCAGGGGAAACAGTTCAACGATATTTATGACCTTTTTGCCTTGAGGGTGCTGGTTGATAGCGTACAGGATTGCTACAACGCCGTAGGTATCGTGCACAGTATGTGGCACCCGGTTCCCGGAGCTTTCGACGACTACATCGCCAATCCTAAACCAAACGGTTATCAATCCCTGCATACCGTAGTCATGGCATTCGGTACTACCCCGATTGAGATTCAGATACGCACTCGTGATATGCACTATACAGACGAATACGGAATTGCCGCGCACTGGCGCTACAAGGAGGGGAAGAAAGACGATTCCCCTTATGAAGAAAGAATCGGTTGGCTGCGCCAGTTAATCGACTGGCACCGCGAGCTAAGCGGAACGGAGGAATTCCTCGAGTCCGTCAAGACCGATATTTTTATAGACCAGGTTTTCGTCTTTACACCTAAAGGTGAGGTAAAAGACCTTCCCAAAGGAGCCACGCCGCTGGATTTTGCCTATCGTATTCATACCGAATTGGGGCACCGCTGTATAGGAGCAAAGGTCAACAACCGCCTTGTATCTTTAAATTATCAGTTAAATAACGGCGATGTGGTGGAGATTATTACCACCAGGCGCGATAAAGGTCCCAGCCGGGACTGGTTGAGTCCCCATCTGGGATATATACACACATCGCATGCACGCGAAAAGATACGCCAGTGGTTCAAGAAGCAGGAGCGCGACGATAATATCGAACAGGGACGCGAGCTTCTGGACAAGGAATTGAAGCAACTGGGGTTGAAGTATACCGACCGCGAGTCCATAGCCAAATTTTTCAAGTATTCGAATGTGGATGATTTTCTGGCGGCTATAGGTTACGGCGGCATAACCGTTGAAAGCATTGCGCTGAAGCTGGCGGCGCAGCAGGAGCAACCGCGGGTGATTCCTGAAATTGCTCCCTTAAAACAGGTAAAATCCGAGGTGCAGGTACTCGGTGTCGGCGAGCTTTTAACCAACCTGGCGCATTGTTGCAATCCGGTTCCAGGTGACGATATCGTGGGGTATGTTACACGCAGCCGCGGCATCACCATCCATCGCCGTGATTGTTTTAATATTATCAATGAAGATGAGAAAGAAAGGTTAATCGAGGTGGAGTGGGGGCAGACGGAAGCCCAGTATCCCGTTACTATTCAGGTTGATGCCTGGGACAGGGTGGGGCTGGTACGCGATGTCTCTACTATCGTAGCCGAGGATAAGATTAACATCCTCAGTATGAATGTGACCGAACACGGTGACCGCACTACCACGCTCTTGCTGACATTGGAAACCAAGGGATTGGCGCATCTCAGCCGGCTGCTGACAAGGCTGGGGGGGGTGCGGGGAGTCCTCAATATTACGAGGGTAGGGGATGAATCCAGTTTCAAGCAGAAAAACATGATGTAGTTACACCCTATCATGAAGTATAGAATTACGGGAGGGATTGATATGGGATATATATTGGGCGGTTTACTCTCTCTAACCGGCGGTGTTTTTGCTTTCTTTTTTATATCCGAGTTTTCTGTGTTTGCGGCTAAAAACCTGGAATGGCTGGCTGTGATATTTACCGTTGTCGGTATAGCGGGCTTTATAGGCGGCGCTTATATTATCTATAATATGATAAAAAGCAACAGTTGACTGCCGGGCGCTTTCATTCAATGGAAGAAATATAGTATTTTGGTCTGATGTTCGTGTTTGCTGTTTAAGCTTTTTGTCTTAAAATAATTTTTATTGTATAATGTAAACCAGATTCAGGAGGAATAATTTGCCTAATATTAAATCAGCTGAAAAACAGCAGAGAATAGCGCTTAAAAGAAGAGCTATAAACAAAACTAACACCAGCAAGACCAAAACCGCAGTAAAAAAAGCGGAAGAGTCCATTGCTTCCGGTGATTTACAGAAAGCCACGGAAGATATAAAGGTTGCCGCCAGCACTCTGGACAAAGCCGCCGGCAAGGGTATTATTCACGCCAACAACGCTGCCCGCCACAAATCGAGGCTGGAAAAAAGGCTTAACAAAACCAAAGCGGCCGCTTCCAAATAGCCTGCTTTTTCAGAACAATCCAGTAACATCAGTAAGCTGCCGATTAATCGGCAGTTGATTGTTTGTCTTATCTGCACATTAATTTATTGACAATGTGATCTCTTTGTTCTAAAATAACAGAACAGATGTTCTTCTGGGGTTATGATATTGAAAACAAAGGAACTATCGGATAAGCAACGACGCATTGTCGAATTTATACGCGGTTTCTGGTCGGAGAATAATTTTCCGCCCAGTGTGCGCGATATCGTTGCCGGCTGTGGTTTAAGCTCGACCTCGGTAGCCGATTATAACCTCAAGATATTGGAGAAAAAGGGTATCATTCGCCGCCATAAAGAGGTTTCCAGAGGCATCGAATTACCCCCGCTTTCCCGCCAGCCGAACAGTCTGAATGTTCCCGTCATCGGGCTGATTGCCGCCGGTCAGCCGATACCGGTTCCCGATAACGATACCTGGGATATCAGCGCCAATGCTGAAACCATTGAGGTCACCCGTGATATTATCCGCGGCAGTGAAGGCATTTACGCCCTCAAGGTAAAGGGTAACTCCATGATTGAAGACCTTATAAACGACGGCGATATCGTCCTCCTGCAATCGGTCAATGTTGTGGAAAACGGCGAAACCGCCGCCGTCTGGCTTAAATCTGAAAAAGAAGCGACGCTCAAAAAATTCTATCTGGAAGCTTCCGGCAAAATCCGCCTGCAACCGGCAAATAGCCAGATGCAGGCCATCTATGCCAGCCCCGACAATGTAGAAGTGCAGGGCAGGGTGATTGCCGTCATCCGCCGCATGGGGTAAAGCTATCGATTTTTTATTTAATCGAAATAGTCGGATAACCCCTTTTGATTATTCATATTTTTAATTAAAATATTATGTCCTTCTCTAATGTGATTTGCCAAACCCCCATGACGAAAAAGAGTTTGTCATCCTGGAGTCCCGATTTATCGGGATGAAGGATCTTGGGGGAGGGGATTAATTTTCACTCAACCGCAGATGCTTTGTCATCCCGACCTGTCGGGATTTCTCCAGCATGACAATTTTATCTGTAACCATCTGATACTGCTAAAACATAGAGCGGATGTAGAGTCCGTCTACTGGACTATCAATCCTGATTATGTCCTCTTGGTTTGCTTTTATTTGCCTTAAAGTATAGACTGTTAGCAACAGGGGTTTTAATCGTCTATCAAGCATAAAAGGTAAGGACGAGCGATGTTTTTAAGCCAGTTCCGCACCATAGGCAATAACCTCTTCACCCGCGGTCTTGTCGCTTCCCAGAGCGGCAACCTCAGCATCCGCTCCGGAGAAAATCTCATTATCACTCGCCGCGGCTGTCAGCTTGAAAATATCAGCGAAAACGACTTGATAGAGACCGGAATCTACAGGAATAATCGCATAACCCCTTTAGCTTCTGCCGAACTACCGGTACACCGGGCGATTTATCAGATTACGCGGGCGCAGGCAATCGTGCATGCTCATCCGCCTCATGCCGTTGCTCTGTCACTTACGGAGCGGGAAATAGTTCCCGACCCGGAGTTGATATCGGAGATATGCAGTGTGCCTGTTATCGGATGGGGAGTTCAGGTTGTACCAGGTACCCTTGCCGATGAAATTGCCGCTACCTTGAGGCATCATCGGGTGGTTCTGGTACGCGGCCACGGCAGTTTTGCTATCGGTCAGTTAATGGAAGAAGCCTACAATCTCACCATGGCTCTCGAGGAAAGCTGTCAGGTTGCCTGTCTTTTAAAGAGTATAAGATAATATCTGATGTATAAGTAAAAACCAATTCTGTATCTAAATGACTTTCCTTAAACAATGGTCTGATATTGAAGTTCGGGATTAATTATTTCTCCTCTTTGTCCTTCCCCTTGAACGTATCGAAAACAAAGTCTTTTTTACGGCGGGATTTTTTCATTGCCAAAATTGCTGTGGGTAAAAATTTGATAAAACTGATTAGAAACAGGACGGCCGCCATACTAGCGGCAAAAGCGGAGTGAGTGCCGAACCAGACGATAAAAGGCAGCGCAATCAGTCCCAGAGCCATTGAAAACGCTACATTGCACGTGATAAAAAGCGGAATCAGCACGATGGCAATAAAGATTCCCAGCTGCAGCGGGTAACCGTAAGCAAGGAAAAGGGTGATGATGATACCGATGGCGGAAGCCATTCCCTTGCCGCCGGTGAATTTCAACCAGGGCATCCAGTTATGGCCGATAATTGAGGCCAATCCAGCCAGCAGGACAAAAGTATCGGTGGTTCCCAATCCCCATTTGGCAATAGCGACGGCAGAGGCGCCTTTGCCGATGTCTATAAGTATCACCACCAGCGCCGGAGCAATGCCCACCTCGCGAAAGACATTCATAAAACCGACATTGCCGCCGCCGAGCTTGCGGATATCGCGCCCGGCCCAAAGGCGGGTGACGATATAAGCTGTGGGGATGGTGCCCAAGAGATAGGCGATGATAATCGCAATGACTTCGGTCATCAGAATCTCCCCGCATTATCATTCATCTGATTTGCTGCTAATATACGGGAGTACACCAGTCGATGTACTTTTCGTTTTTTCCTTTGATAACATCGAAGTACAGCTTCAGCAGTTTGCCGGTTATTTCTCCCGGCTGTCCAGTGCCTATCTTTTTATCTTCTATTTCAGCTACCGGTGTAAGGTGAGCGGCAGTACCCGTCAGGAAGCATTCATCGGCATTATAAAGTTCATCCAGCCCGATCTTTTTCTCTATAGTTTCGATCCCCAGTTCGTTCTTTGCCAGAGTCATAACGGTATCGCGGGTAATTCCTTTTAAAATACTGTCTTTTGTTGTCGGAGTATATAATTTCCCGTTCTTTACCAAAAATATGTTCTCACCGCTGCCTTCGGAAACATTTCCGTCATGGGCAAGCATAATGCCCTCATCGTAACCTCTTGAGATGGCTTCCGACTTCGTAAAGGAATTATTTATATATAAACCGCATATCTTGGCGCTGGGAGGTATGACATTATCGGCAGGCCGTCTCCACGATGATATACAGCAGCGGCAGGCATCCTTGTCGATATATCTGCCCCAGGGGATGGCAAAGACTAAAAAGTCGTTATCCAGGTTATGCAGGCGTACACCCATCGCTTCGGTACTCTTATAGGATAGAGGACGAATGTACATATCTTCTTTGAATTGGCCTTTCCGCAGCAGCTCAACGGTAATTTTACAGAGTTCGTCGATTGAGTAGGGCAGCTCCATCCGTAAAACGGCGCTGCCTTCGGCCAGACGCTCATAGTGTTCTTTCAACCGGAAGATGTAAATCTGTTTCTTTTCCTCGTTCCAGTTGCCCCTGATGCCTTCGAATACTGCGGTGCCGTAATGAAGAGCATGCGTCATAATGCCGACTTTGGCATCTTCCAGCGGGACGAATTCGTTGCGTAAAAAAGCGAATGACGGCATGTTACTCTCCTCAATTTTTGTAAATTTATAGCTAGGATTATAACTCTAAGTATAAGGATTAGGCAAATCTACGCTCAGTAATTCCAGGTTGATTGAGGGCCTTTTAAAAGGAAATGACCTTGTCAGAATCGACAACCCATTCAGCCAGTTCGGGCATTTTTGCCTGCAAAGCCCCATTGATGAGAGGTCTATCTTTATGAATTCCGCAACGGGTCATGCAGGAACCGCAAACTTTTACCGGAGCACCCCTTGCTATCAGCGCTGCAAGCATTTCTGTCAGGTTAAAATACCCTTCGGGAGGATTAACGCCGTCTTTCGCCAGGTCGATAGAGTCATTCATCAGGAAGATTCTGAGTTCCGTTCTGGTATCCAGTAATCTATCCGCCAGCCTGAGAGCGTTCCAAGTTACATCGGTTCCGTCGTATGGATTGCGATTGAGAATCAGCAGTGTTTTCATAATACCTCCAGTGGTTTTTACTTTTTATAAAACCGGATGTTGATGGTTAAATTCTCTATCCAGTATGGCGGTTATCTGTTCTTTGTTTTGAATACTGGTGGTAGCCGCTACAACTTTACCGTTTTTGAAGTAAACGGTAAACGGCAATCCCATAAACGAAGCGCATTCAGGAAGGCTCTTAATAAATCCGGCGGCCGGAATGTCGAATTCCTGGTCGAAAAAACAGACATCGGGGTATTGCGCTTTGAGTTGGTCCAATATACCGTATACCGGGATGCACATCGGTCCCATTCTCCCGCAGCAAATCACGACATTTTCATTATTTTGTATTACCTTTAACGTTTCCTCTTCGGTTTCGAGATGTTTAAGATTGGTTCGTAACATCGATATCTCCCTTCTTTCTAAACGGTCTTTGTATACCATGGCATATTTTTTTGGATGTTGCAACTACCCATCCCCAGTTGATTATCAAGTGAATAATAGTAACGGAAACAATAATTACCGCTATCCAGGCATGCAAATCCACCCAGATGTTTCTCTGCAAACCCCAAAAAGTACGCCCATGACCGATTATCATAGCGGGATAGTCTAATTCCCCGCGCGGTAAAATCAGCCATATTACCGCTCCTGAAATACCTTGAAATATGCAAAGGATTAACAGTGCTATCGAAACAATATATTGTTCTATTAATTGCCAGAGCGGTTTAACAAAACCTTTCACAATCTTTTTTGTGGTTTGTATGAACCATTTCAGGTGAAGTATCACGTGCAAAATAACTATTAATAGCAAAGCAACGGCAGCCCAGTTGTGTATATCAACCCAGGTGTATCTTGGCAATCCGAATGCTATACCTATATTTCCTCCTCCATACCCTTCAAGTTGACAGTGTTGCCATCCGTGTAATCCGGTGCCTCTGGGTAGAACGAACCAGATAATATAACTCGAAAAAATTGTTAAAACTATTGAAAGCAGAAGCAGAATATCAAGGAAATAGTTTATATAATTGTCGAGCCCTTTTTTTATAGACATTATGACCTTCGTTAAAAATTTTTCCTTCTAATCGATTTGACAGCCCCTGTGTTGTCTGTTAATATATTAATGAGCATATGCTCATAATAATTCAGGGAGACGGATTTGTCAAGACCGTTTAAATGCAGAAGAATAGCAAATGTGCCGGGGATAACGTATTTTAAACCGGCAGGCATCCCTCTTGGAGAGCTTGAGGAAGTCGTTTTATCGCTGGAAGAAGCGGAAGCGTTGCGCCTTAAGGAGCTGGAGGGATTGGAACAGGAGCGGGGAGCTGAAAAAATGAATGTTTCACGCCCGACCTTTCAGAGAATACTGGCTTCAGCCAGAAACAAGGTTGCCGATGCCGTACTGAATGGCAAGGCAATTCGCATCGAGGGCGGCAATTTTGAGTTAGCCTGGAATCGTTACAGATGCCGTGATGGGCATGAATGGGATGCCGAAAACATATTAACGGATGCTACAGCCTGCCCGCAGTGCAATGATACGGAAGTTCAACCTGTACTATCTAAAGGATCCGGTTGCAGGGGCAGAGGCCGCGGGCAATGCCATAGAAGAAAAAGTGAATAGCAGTTATTCATTGAAAATAAAGTAATTGAAATTTAAATAATAATAAGGAGGGTTACTATGCCAGGATTTGATGGAACCGGACCCCGCGGAATGGGGCCGATGACAGGGGGAGGAAGAGGTTTTTGTGTAGTGCCGGGAGCAGCGACGGTAAGGCGTCCGCTCGGTATGCGGCGCGGCGCCGGATACGGGTATGCCAACAGGGTCGCGCCTGTATATACGCAGGAACAGGAAATCGATTCTCTTAAAAATGAAATGCAGGCGCTGAAAGAGATTCTCGACAGGATAGAATCTCAAATCGAGAAACTTGCCGAAAGGTAAGCAGAAAGGATTAAACGAGGAGTAATTATGAAAATAGCCATTACCGCTACAGGAACCACACTGGAAAACGATGTCGATGCCAGATTCGGGCGTTGCCCGTATTTTATCATCGTTGAACCCGATACTATGGAATACGAATATATCGATAACGCCGGTATACAGGCAGGCGGGGGAGCCGGCATTGCTGCCGCCCAGATGGTTGTGGGAAAGGGAGCGGAAGCTGTTCTTACCGGTAGCTGCGGACCTAATGCCTATAATGTTTTATCGCCAGCCGGAATCAAGGTTTTTACCGGTGTTGCCGGAAATATCAGGGATGTTATCGAGGATTATAAAGAAGGACGTTTCAAGGAAAGCGCCCAGGCCAATGTCTCCAGTCATCATGGCAAGGGATAAGTTATATCCGAGCATAAAAATTTCGATAAGCACCTGTTAAAGGAGGTGGAATTATGCCCAGAGGAGATGGTACAGGCCCCAGGGGTGATTCATCGCCCAGAGAGGGAAGAATGGGATGTACCCGCGCCGGAGCAGGGGCGGTAGGAAACTGTGTATGCCCCGGTTGCGGCACTAAAGTCCCTCATCAAAGGGGAATTCCCTGTTACGATATGAAATGCCCCAAATGCGGAAACGGGATGGTAAGGGAGTAATATGATAATATCCGTAGCCAGCGGAAAGGGCGGGACCGGTAAAACGCTCGTATCCACCAGCCTCGCCCTTTCCTTAAAAGACGATTATGATGTTACGATTGCCGACTGTGATGTCGAGGAGCCGAACGACCATATTTTCCTCAAGCCGCAAATCACAGGCAACGAACCGGTTAATATACAGGTGCCGGTTGTGGCGGAAGAAAAATGCACTTTCTGCGGTAAGTGCGCTAAAGTATGCGCTTTTAATGCTATCGCTGTTTTCGGTAATCACGTGCTGACTTTCCCACAGTTATGCCACGGTTGCGGAGCATGCAGTTACCTGTGCCCTGAAAAAGCAATCACCGAAGAAGACCGACATATCGGTGTGGTGGAGTGGGGCGATGCTAAGGGCATTGAGTTTGTGCAGGGAATACTTACTGTCGGTGAGGCAATGGCTCCCCCGGTTATCCGCCAGGTCAAAGAACGCGCCTGCGGAGAGGGCATTATTATCAGGGACGCTCCGCCGGGAACTTCATGTCCGGTAGTGGAAACCATCAGGGATAGCGATTTTTGTCTTCTGCTTACCGAGCCGACTCCTTTCGGACTCAACGACCTGACTCTGGCAGTAGAAACGGTGAAAGAACTGGGCATTCCTTTCGGAGTCGTTATTAACAGAACCGGAGCGGGAGATGCCGGGGTTGAGGATTACTGCAAAAAAGAAAAAATACCCGTTCTTATGAGGATTCCGCTGGATACCGAAATCGCCCGAATCTATTCGAGAGGTATCGCCCTGGTCGATGGTATGCCCGGGTGGAAGAGCCGTTTCGTTCAGCTTTTCAAAGACATTAAGGAGATAGCAGATGAGAGAACTGATAGTGTTAAGCGGTAAAGGCGGAACGGGAAAAACCAGCATCGTCGGTTCACTGGCGGTATTGGCTGAAAAAAAGGTAATGGCTGACTGCGATGTAGATGCGGCCGACCTGCACCTGCTCTTAAACCCTTCCGTTAAACAAAAAGAAGAGTTTTGGAGCGGACAGACGGCCTTTATAGACAGTGAAAAGTGTACCAAGTGCGGTTTATGTGTAAAACTGTGCCGTTTTGATGCTATAGAAAACTTTAGGGTAGCCCCGATAGCCTGTGAGGGTTGCGGTTTCTGCTCTCACATCTGTCCTGTAGATGCTATAAAAATGCAGGATAATATGGCCGGCTATTTATTTATCTCTGATACCAAGTATGGTCCGCTGGTGCATGCAAAGCTTGGAATTGCGCAGGAAAACTCGGGTAAACTGGTGGCAAAGGTGCGTCAGGAGGCTAAAAAGGTGGCTGCGGAAAGCGGGGCTGAGTACATCATCTGTGACGGGCCTCCCGGAATCGGATGCCCGGTAGTTTCCTCGCTTTCGGGTGCTGATATGGCACTTTTGGTAATCGAACCTACTCTTTCGGGAATACACGATATGGAAAGGGTGATGGGTGTCTGCCGGCATTTCAATGTTCCGGCTGCTGTATGCGTAAATAAATACGATATTAACGAGGAGAATACGCGTGATATCGAAAGTTATTGCAAGTCTCAAAACGTCGAAATTGCGGCGAAAATCCCCTTCGATAACGTGGTAACCGCGGCAATGGTAGAGGGCATCCCCGTTGTAGAGTTTTCGGACGGAGCGGTTGCACAGGAAATCACAAGGCTCTGGAAGAAAGTATCACGGTTGTTGAATAAAAAGTAATATACGTTTGAATTCATTAGCGGTTAATAATTAATCAAAATTGTAAGATGGGTTAATTAACAGGATGGTAAAAATAGATGAGCATTCATGTATGGGTTGCGGAGCCTGTACAGATGCCTGTAAGCAGAGCATACTGTATCTGGATGGGGGGTGTTTGCAAGGTATCGGACCAGAATAAATGCCTGGGTTGCGGAGATTGCCAGAGCGTTTGTCCGGCAGATGTGATTCAGATACTATAGAGGTCAGTACTTTAATTAATACTTATCAAAAAATCAGTATATCTAAGAGTATCGGTTAGGTAGGGAATAAGAAATATACTATGCAGGGCTTAATCAAAGAATTCATGGCGCAAAAGAAATTTGCCGTCATCGGCGCATCGGATAATCCCGAAAAATACGGCAACAGGATAGTAAAAAACCTTAAAGAGCGCAGTTATGATGTCTATCCGGTCAATCCGCGGCTTAAAGAAGTGGAGGGATTGGTTTGTTACAACAGCCTGGCCGATATTCCCTGTAAAGCCGATGTCGTCGATTTCGTAGTGCCTCCGGCGGTCACCGAAGACATTCTTAAGCAATGTGTCGCACTCGGGTTTACGCGCATCTGGTTGCAGCCGGGCTCCGAGAGTCAGGCAGCAATCGATTACTGCCGTGAGAATAATCTGCATGTTGTGTATAATATATGTGTCATGTTGAGTTAATTTTTATATAAATAAAATCAGAATTAAAAAGAGGAGAAAAGAATAATTATGAAGTTTGCAATTCCTGTAATCGATGGTGTCCTTTCATCTCACTGGGGGCAGACGTCTGAATTTATGATTATCGAAGTCAACGACAGTAAACATGTAATCGCTAAGGAAACTATGACTACGGAAACACATGATTGCCACGGGACGCCTTTAGCGCTGGCGAAAAAGGGAGTAAATGTTGTCCTGGCCGGCGGTATGGGTATGGGGCCGCGTTCAGTCTTTGAAGACAACGGTGTAAAAGTGGTAATGGGTGTAACGGAACCGGACCCCGAAACTGCTGTTATAAAATACCTGTATCACAGATTGGAGAGCGGAGAAAACGTCTGCGACCATGGTGATACAACTTGCGGCCACGGTGAACATCACCAGCAGCATCACGGCGAAAACAATTAATTCTTAAACCAAGGATTACATTTTGAGCTTTTTAACCTTAATACTGCTATTCCTGACCGGTGTTTTGGCGGGCGGATTCGGCGGGCTTCTAGGAATCGGCGGCGGTGCGATTATGTTGCCTATGACGCGTTTCGGGTTTAACTTTTCACCGTCGGTCGCCGTCGGAACAACGCTGGTAGCCGTTATATTTACGGCGGTTGCCGGCACTTATCAGCACTGGAAAATGGGAAATGTCGATTGGAAATCGGTAAAATATATAGCTCCGGCAGGTGTTGCCGGGGTGATTTTGGGTTCTGTCCTGTTTTATTTGATTAAAGATTATCACGAGGTAATCGATTTAATCCTCGGGATGATTTTTGCCCCTATTGCCGCCAGTATGATTTACGAAGGGCTGTTTTTAAGGAAGAAACCCGATTTTCTAGGCAGAACAATGGGGGGAAATATCCCCCTTAAAGCCGGAATCGGCGGTGGGGTGGGTATCTTTACCGGTATGTCGGGGCTGGGTGGCGGTTTTATAATGGTACCGGCATTCGTCTACCTGTTACGTTCGCCGGTCAAGATTGCCATCGGGTCGTCGATGGCTTCATTCGTCTGGTTTGCGCTGGTCGGCGGCATTATAAAAATCTCACAGGGTTTGTGCGATATTCCGGCTGCCATTGCGATGGGTTTTGGGGCAGTGGGGGGAGCGCTTATCGGCGCGCGGTTGGTCTCACGTTTCAGACCGGCCACGTTGAAAACGATATTCGGTTTTATCTTTTTATATATATCTTTGAAGTATATCTTAAGCTACTTCGGTATAAATATCTAAGGAGCTCAGTGGCATGTCTGATAATTTAGATGATTTTGAAGAACTGTTGATGGGTGAAGCCCGCAGGAATTATTCGGCAAAAGCCATCGACCACGCTATGAATCCGCGCAATCTGGGTGCAATGGAGAATGCGGATGTATATGCTAGTATTACCGGTCCCTGCGGGGATACGATAGAAATATGGCTCAAAATCGACGATAACATCATTTCCAGAGCCACTTATATAACCGATGGATGCGGAACAAGTATCGCTTCGGGCAGTATGGTGACCGAACTGGCAAAGGGTAAAAATATCAGGGAAGCACTGGCGATCGGTCAGCAGGATGTGCTGGATGCCCTGGACGGTCTGCCGGAAGAAAGCAGACACTGCGCCCTTTTAGCCTCCAATACATTGAAAGCAGCTGTCAGAGAATATATAGATATAAAGAAAGAGCCTTGGAAAAAGACTTACCGGAAACAGAAATGATCCGTTTGGATTATTCTAATGCCCGTAAGGACAAATCCTATCTATACCTGTAATAGCGCAAACTGATGCCCCTGTTATGCCGAAGAGCACCAGTTTTTTCCCTGCCTCATTCACTCTCTTATTGATATCATCGAACGAGCCGTTGGCAATGGTGCTGCCGGTGGCGAAAATGAGGTCGCTCCAAGATATCATTTCCTGTGTCTGTGTCTTGCCGTCCCATATTATCACACCGGCTTTATTTTGCCCGATATTTTTAGGGTTCATATCGGTACAGCGTACGTTATCTGACCCGAAACCCTTCTCCAGACTCTCAAGTATTGCCGGCTGTAAACCTATCATGCCTATTTTAACGTCGCCGTACTTTTTCTTTATCTCCTCGGCGATAATATCGCCGCATTTTGCCGGTTCTTCATCGCGACAGTGTATAACCCCCGAAGCGATGCCGAGATGAGATGCGATGGCATTAAGAGTAGCTACCATGATAGCCCGGTTACTGTTGGTATCCAGATTGAAAGATAATACATCTTCTATGGTGCCTTCGAATTCTTTAGGGCTGTCTGTAAAAGCCTGCCCGAAACCTCCGCCGAATTGTGCCTGAATCATTACCTCTTTGCCTTCCAGAATAGCATAGTCCTGCCTCTCGGTATTACCGATAGCCTGCAGGGGTGATAAAGCTCCAACGGTAACAACTACCGGTTGCCCTTCCGCCTTATTTTCTTTTACCAGTTCTAGCAGTTTATTCCTGACAATTTCAATCGAATTAAGTTCTGTCATAATTATAACTACCTCATCCTTCCGATAAAAAAATGTCGTATATCCCTGATACCTGATTATTATATACTATTCGGATAAGGTACTGAAACCGTATGATTCGAAGATAGTTATTACCTCTTCACTGCTCAGAAAATTCAGGTAATCGCGGGCAGCTTCCGACTGTTCAGATGCGCTGACTATAGCTGTCGGGTAGGTTATCTTTGCATTTATTTCAGTGGGGGCAGAAGCCACAGTTATAACCTTATCTGATGTCAGCGCATCGGTTGAATACACGATACCGGCAGCGACATTTCCGGTTTCAACGTAAGTCAGCACTTCGCGTACCGTACTGCCTAAAAGAAGTTTGTTCGCCATAATATTGCTGATTTCGAGAAGCTCAAAAAGCATTTGAGTATATTCCCCGGCCGGAACAAAAGAGGGGTCTCCGATAGCTACAAGTTTGATAGCATCTTTGGTCAGGTCCGTAAAGTCCGTAATGCTCTGGGGATTATCCGGAGCAACGATTAAAACCAGGCTGTTTGTAAGAAAATCCTGCCGTGTGCCAGATAAAATCAGACCTTGTTGCTGGAGCGAGTTCATTTGCTTGATTCCCGGTGAAATAAAGATATCACAGGTCGCTCCGTTTTCAATCTGTGTTTTCAATGTGCCGGCTGCAGCATAGTTAGCCTGTATGGTAACGTTTTTATTTCTTTCCATGTAAAGGGCATTGATGTCGTCAATAACATCTATCATTCCCGCCCCGGCGAATACCGTCAGAGTGACAGGTTCTTCCTTGCAGCCTGTAAAACCCACAAGTACAAAGGTTACAATTACCAGCGGAATAATCTTCAACAGCCTGTTTTTCAATTTAAAAGCACTCCTCTTTTTTTAATAGTTATGGATTAAGTATATGTTTATTCATAGCTTCAAGTGAGTAAAAAGAGAAGAGGGATATATAACGGGAACTATATCGCTGTTCCTGTTACAAGAGTCTGTAATTTTATTAAAAGCCGTTTCCATATCTTCTCCTTTTCCAACGGGAAGCAAGACCGTTTCCGGTAATGCCGTCTAGATTTTCATCTACCGGCTGTTTGCCATAGATTGCTCTTTAGGCAATGCAGCTCCGGAGAAATCAGTAATTTATAACATAATCGTTATTACATTGTCAATATATCGTTGTTAAAATAGTCTGCTTTTTTATAAAGAAATATTGAATCAGAGACTTTTATTAAACGTGAATATCGCCTGAAGTTTTAAAAAGCGGAATATTCGGATTGTTCATTGTGGTAACTCGAATATAACGCTGGTAGAAAAATACAGGTATTCGGTATAGACTATAAATATCCGAGGCATTATTCAAAAAGGGATAAAAATGGAAATAAAAGTCAGCACTTTAAGTGAAAATACAGCTCTTCACGGTTATATCGGGGAATACGGGTTGAGTCTCTTTGTCGAAGCTGACGGCAAGCGCATCCTCTTCGATACCGGTTTGAGCTTTTCCGCTTATCATAACGCGCAAATTATGGGCATCGATTTAACCTCGATAGATTGCATAGTTCTCAGCCACGGCCACCTCGACCATACGGGAGGGCTGGCAGAAACCCTACACAGAATCGGCAGGGAAACCGAGGTTATCGCCCATCCCGATGTATTTGAACCGAGGTATGCACTGCGAGACGGGCAAACACAGGAAAGATTTATCGGGATGCCGTGTTCAAAAGAGGAACTGGAAAACCACGGCGCCCGTTTTACACTGTCCAAAGAACCTGTACATATTACCCGTTATATAATGACTACCGGTGAAATCCCCATGCTGACGGAATATGAAAAGGTAGAGAGCAATCTTCTTGTCAAAGCCGGAGAAAAATTTACTCCCGATAAAATAGCCGATGATTTATCCCTTATCATAAATACGGAATTCGGGCTGGTGGTATTTACCGGATGCGGGCATCGTGGCATCGTTAATATCCTCAATCATGCTCGTAAACTGACTGCAAGCAATTCCATCTATGCCGTTATCGGCGGCATCCATCTATTCAGGGCATCTGAAGAGCGTATTCAAATGACAATCGCGGAATTCAGGACAAGAGGAGTTAATAAGCTGGGGGTTTGCCATTGCACCGGTTTTTATGCCTCAGCCAAGATTGCCGAAGCGTTTCCGAAAGAGTTTTTCTTAAATAATGCCGGAAATCACTTTGCTCTGCCGTAGCGAGTATATCCTATAAATACTTTGGTTCTTATTAGTAATGGTTGCTGAGGATAAAAATTCAACACCATTTCCTGGATAGGCACGAGTAGGTTAAAATTAACCGATTTGCTTGTGTTGAGGCACGATGTACGGGGACAAGGCGTATCGAACGCTATATAGACTCTTCGCTTCGCTCAGAGTGACAAGACACCCCGCCCCGGATGTTGAGTTCCGGCAAGCCGGAACGAAATCCCGATTTATCGGGGCTTCATTCGTCCCTCACGAATTCAGTATGACATATAAAATTGCACTCGCCCTTGTATTGGGAAAGGGTCAAAGAGCGGTGGCAATCAGGATTGATTAAAATGAGAACTTGAATCATCCTGTGTAAGAGTATCAATCAACCTATGGCTGTTCCTCCGCCTGATTCCGCAGATTTTCTCCGCAACTGCCGCAAAACTTGTTATTTTTAGTGTTGGAAAAGGAGCAATTCTTGCAGATGATATACTCATCTTTTTTGTTTTCTCCCTGAAACACCTTGACATGCGGCCAGGGGATTTCGATACCCTCTTCGTCGAAGGCTTTTTTCAGCCTTTTTCTGAGCTCGCCGGTTACTTCCCACTGCATACTGGGGTGAACGTCGCCCAGTATCCTGATTTCGATGCCGGAATCGGCGAATTTCTGAACTCTGAGTACCTGCGGCGGTGTCTTAATAAGCTTGGAAAAGTAGCTATCTTCCGCCATTTCTTTCCCAACCCTGTTTATCACTGTAAAGACCTTATCCAAGTCCTCTCCATAAGCTACCGGTACATCGAGATTCACTCTGGACAGGTCTCTGGTATAGTTGGAAGCTGTAGTGATAGCGCTGTTGGGTATAGTGTGAACGATACCGTCGAGATCGCGAAGTACTGTTCTCCTGAGATTGACCTCCTCGACTTCTCCCGATATTCCGGCTATTTTAATCACATCGCCCTTGTTATACTGGTCTTCCATTAAAATGAACAAACCGCCCAGAAAATCTTTTACTATCGTTTGCGCGCCGAGCGCCAGTGCAACGCCTACGATGCCGGCGCTTGCCAGCAAGGGTGTGATATCCTGTCCGAGTTCACCAAGAATCAGGAAGAAGGCAATCATTCCGGTTATTATGGCAACCATCCACACAATCAGACCCGTTAATGTTTTTGCCCTTCTTTCAAACCAGGACTTGGAGTGTCTTCCTTTTCCACTGCTTTTTACAAAACTGGTTACCATTCTCGGCACGAAAGCCTTGGCAATGCGGTATATAAAATATGCTATGGCGATGTAAGCCAGTATGACGATGCCATGTGCCAGCAGCCATTCCTGAATGCTCTCAATGGTTATGGAAGCAAAAATATCTTCGCTGGATAGCACGATTGCTATAAAAGATAGCATTATTACTGCAATTGATATGTATATTATGAACAGCAGGAAACGGGCAAAGACCTTGTTTCTCTTTGTGTCTCTTTGCTCAGGTTTGAGTTTGTCAATCCTGTCTCTGAACATGTTCCTGGAAATAATAATAACTATGAATATTATTGCTGCTCCGGTGAGAAACCAAATGCTGTTTATTGTGAACCAATCCCACATATCTAATGACCTTTTATTTAAATTCTAAACGAATTATAACATACAATTCGAGGTTTTTGAGAAATCTATTCGCTTCTGGTAATAAAAGACTTAACCCTTTTTTCGAAAGAGCTTCTTTCGAGCATGACTTTATGCCGGCAGCCGAGGCAGACGATGCCGATATCGGCTCCGGTTCTGACTACCTGCCAGCGGTCGCTGCCGCAGGGGTGTTTCTTTTTAAGCTGCACGATGTCGCCCTGTTTTATTTCCATAATCATGATACGGCTCTTTAGCGGAAACTGTTTATACGGTCGCGTAAATCCATGGCAGCCTTGCGTGCGGCGGTGGCAAAGTCATCGCCGCGGGAAGCATATATTATCTGTCTTGAGGAGTTTATTATAATACCCCTGCCGCCGATATCCTGCCCGTTGCGCACTGCTTTCTCCAGGTCACCGCCCTGCGCTCCGATACCGGGAATCAAAAAGAGCATATCCGGGTAGATCTCGCGCAGTAATTGCAGCTCATCGGGATAGGTCGCTCCTACCACCAGCCCCACATTGCCGTACTTATTCCACTGGCTGGCTCTGTCGGCCACCATCTGGAAGAGGGGAATATTCCGGCCGTCCGCAGCGCAGTTTAAAGACTGGAAATCACCGGAACCGGCATTGGATGTGCGGCAGAGTATGAAAATTCCTTTGTTACGGTATTCGATGAACGGGACGACGGAGTCGAATCCGAGGTAGGGGCTGACCGTTACCGCATCAAAATTAAAGTTGTCGAAAATGGCTTTAGCATAGGCTTTGGCGGTATTCCCGATATCTCCCCGTTTAGCATCGCCTATAACTGGGATATCTTTCGGGATATAATCCGCCGTCTCTTTCAAAGCGCTAAAGCCCTGTGCTCCGAATGCCTCATAAAAGGCGAAATTCGGTTTATAAGCGCAAACAAGGTCTGCCGTTGCTTCTATAATTGCTTTATTGAATTCAACAACACTCTCGCTATCGGTAAACAGGTCCGGGTCGGGGTCGAGCCCGACGCAAACGAGGCTCTTATTTTTGGAAACGGCGCTGTTTAATTTGTCTGAAAAGTTCAATTTAGATCTCCTCCGGCCTCTTGATATTATCAGCCGTTGTATGAGGGCGTCAAGTAAAATGTAAATAAATCATTGAAAACCCATTGATTTATTTTAAAGATATGCCATAATATTATGATGTTAAACGGAGGTTCTCGATGAAAATAAAAAATCTGACGGCATTTATGGCAATTATGGTTTTATTAATCGTACCCTGTATTTCAGGGTGTTTATATCCGGTGAGCGGGTCCGGGAATCTTGTCACCGAGCAGTTTAATTATACGGATTTTGACTGTGTCCAGGTATCCCATGTCTTTAAGGTTGAAATCAGCCAGTCGGATACTTTCAGTATCAGCGTCACCGCCGACGATAATATAATGGAGTATGTCATAATCAACCTCTCGGGTGACACGCTGCAGGTCAGGTTAAAACAGGGTTACAATTATCATTCTATTACCGCCGTCGCAAAGATAAGTATGCCTGATATCAGTCATCTTGATATGAGCGGGGCGACCGGCGGTATTATAAAGGATTTTATAAGCTCCAATAATGTTTCCATACAAGTCTCCGGCGCCAGCAACCTGACACTTTCGGATTTGGCGACCGGTAATATAAAAATAGAAATATCGGGGGCCAGCAATGTGACGGGGAGCCTGGCTGCGGATGATGCCAGATTCAACATATCGGGAGCAAGCAATTTAAGTCTATCCGGCTCGGGGCATGGCCTGAAAACCACGGTTTCGGGCGCCAGTAAAATGTCGCTGGATAATTTTACGACAGATGACGCTGATGTCAATATCAGCGGTGCCAGTACCGCGGTGGTTAATACCACGGGAACTCTGGATGCAGCCGTCAGTGGCGCTTCGACCCTCTATTATATCGGAAACCCCGTTTTGGGCGATATCAATATATCCGGCGCTTCCGGCATACAGAAGAAGTAGCCTTTTCATCCTATCGATTTTAAAGGGGGCAGTATTGTCTGATTCCGCTTATAAAGAGGCGCTGGAATATATTTACAGCTTTTCCGACTATGAGACCACGCATAAACTAAAGGATACTGTAAGCTATGACCTGCGTCGGGTGGAAGAGCTGATGCAGATACTGGGAAACCCTCATCTTAAAGCCAAATCGGTTCATATTGCCGGCACCAAGGGAAAGGGCAGCGTCGCTGCAATGATTGCATCGGTACTGACTGTTTCTGGATATAAAACCGGTCTTTATACATCGCCTCACCTGATAGACATCAGAGAGCGTTTTCAAATCGACGGAAATATGATATCCGAAGCAGAATTTACCGATATCATCAACGAAATAAAACAGTTCGTCGATTCAGTCAACCGACGCGCCAATTACGGGCTGCTGACTACTTTCGAAATAATGACAGCTCTAGCTTTCGTATTTTTTTCGCGTTACAATGTGGATTTTCAGGTGGTGGAGGTGGGGTTGGGGGGCAGGCTGGACGCCACCAATGTCATTATGCCGGATGTTTGCGTCATCACTCCCGTTAATCTCGACCATACCGATGTGCTGGGCGACACAATTGCAAAAATTGCCGCTGAAAAAGCCGGTATTATCAAGGAGGGAATCCCCGTAATTTCTTCGCCCCAGACGGATGAGGCTATGCGTGTAATCGAAAGTAAGTGTCTCGAGCATAGTTCCAGACTGATAAAAGTCGGCACGGATATCACATGGCAGGATGCCGATATCAATCCCGAAGAGTTAAAGCTCGCGATAAAAGGCAACCTTAACGATTATAAATTGTCGCTTCCTTTAGCAGGTTGTTGCCAGATGGAGAATGCGGCGACAGCGGTAGCCGCGCTGGAGGTTTTAATCGAGAAGGGTCTCAATATATCACCTTTAACGATAAGCGAAGGAATGGGTAAGGTCAAATGGCCGGGGCGTTTCCAGGTGCTGAGTAAGCAGCCCCTTATCATAATAGATGGAGCGCACAATGTGCTTTCCACCCGCGAATTGAAAAAATCACTGTTATATTATTATAAAGATTATTTCCCCGAGGATTGGTCTCAGTCTGCGTCAGGAACAATCCTTGTTTTCGGAGCTTCTGCCGATAAGGATGTCAAATGCATGATAAGCGAACTTGCCCCTCTCTTCAATGAAATTATTGTTACCCGCTCCGGACATCCTCGCTCGATGGAAATATCTTTGCTGAAAGAAGAGTTAAAAAAGCAGGGGATAGAAACTAAATCTGCCGAAGATGTTGCCAAAGCAATAGAGCTTGCCAAACAGCAAGCTCCAAATAACGCTCTTATATGTATCACCGGCTCGCTTTTTGTTGCCGGCGACGCCATTGCATATTTAACCGCTGACTAGCGCCATACCATGCTATGCGGGCTTATTTCGTAAATGTTCTTGTTGGTTGCGCTTAGAGAATCGATTTCGAAAGATCTGGAGGGAGTAAATTGGGCGGTTCTTAACCTGATATACATCTGAGCCCAATCGACCGAACTATCAGAAGTATTCCAGCGGATACCTACCTCCCATTTCTCAGAGAAGAACAAGAAATATTTTATTACAACAGTATTAGGATAGACTATAGTTCCGTACCAGGATTCATCCAGAGAAATACCTAGCTCGGGATTGTTTGCGGCAATCCAGGAGATAAACATGTTCCTTATGATTCTCGCATCTGAAGTCAGTTCTTCCAGCGCCTCGGGTTTTTCTTGAATGTTGAGAGTAACCGTTTCGGTATCCGAATAGCCTTGCCATTCAGCTTTCACTCTTACCGTAATAATACTACCAATCGTTCCTTCCTCGGGAACAACTACAACTTCGGCGACATAACCCTCGGCTATTGCTTTGGGACCAACCGAAACATATGCGTTCTCAGCGGTAGCCGAAATCCTTGCCAGGTTATCATCGATTGTTTGGGTGGTTCCCGTAGTATCGCTTGTGGTTTCTAATGTTTTGGTTGTTTCTGTAGTTTCAATTTTTGGTTCTACGGTCCCGTAATCAACGGTTACCAGGAAGACGTAATTGGCGCCTTCTATGGCATCATCCATGTGCAGGGGTGAGACATGTAATGCGAAAGGTATGGGCTTGGATTGAGTGGTAGCGGTTGTCCCCGGCGTCCCGTTGCAACCGGGCAGTAGCGGCATAAAAAATATTAGTGCCGCAACAACAAATAAAGAACCGTCCCTGAAAATTTTTAATGGAATCTTCATATCGTTTTTACGCTATCTGCAGCATTAATACTATTGTATTGCAGCGGTGTTGTCAAACTGGGTGCTTAAGGCCTCTTTCGGAAGCATATCTCCCAGTATTTTTTCCAGAGCCATAGTATGGCAGCACAGTCCCCAATGGGAGAAGAAATCGCAGGTGCAGTGCCATCCTTCGAGTCCGTATCCGGTAACGTGGGTATCGTTCTCCCCACGGAAATTCACTGATAATTCAGTAAAGGTTATTCGGTCTTTCTCCTGAGCATATCTCTTGGCTTTTTCGATTTTACCGATTAAACTCGATTGCATTTTACCCTCCCTTAAACTGAATATTTTTTAATTTAAAAAGCACTGAACTGAAACCAGCCAGTGCTTTTATTTCTGGTAATCCCCCGAAGCTGCTATATAAAAAATCAGAAGTACCATCTCATCCATTTCTCCCAAAACCTGTATATTCATTTTACTCCATTTAAAGGAATAAGTCCATATCTTTTAGGTCATTTCGGGGTGAAAATAAGTTAATTATAACGCCAATAAAAGCATCGTAAAACAGCTATCTTCTGGGTGGCTCGGATTTTTTCAGGTTGCTTTTACAGCAACGGCAGGATACTATATTTAATTATGATAGGGCGTTTTTCCCTGTACGGTTTTTTAAAGAATCAACGGTATTTCGAACCCTTTGTCATACTCTTTTTCCTGCAGCAGGGGCTTTCATTTACGCAAATCGGAATCCTGATCGGCTTTCGCGAGCTTTTCATTAACCTCATAGAAATACCGAGCGGCGCTGTTGCCGACCTCTTCGGGCGTCGCCGCAGCATGATTCTGTCGTTTGTCTCTTACATAATCTCTTTTGCCGTCTTCGGTTTCAGCAGCGATTACTGGCATTTCTTCGTGGCAATGTTCTTTTTTGCCATCGGCGAGGCTTTCCGCACCGGCACACACAAGGCGATGATATTTACATGGCTGCGGCTGCAGGGACGTTTGGATGAAAAGACAAAGGTTTACGGTTATACGCGTTCATGGTCGAAAATCGGTTCGGTTGTATCCACAATTCTGGCGGTTATCTTTGTTCTGGTAACGAATAATTATTCATGTATTTTTTTCTTTGCCATAGCGCCGTATATCATCGGACTTATAAACTTTTTATCATATCCAGCGGAGTTGGAAGGACATCCTGAAAAGCATATCGGTATCAAAAGGGTATTAATCCACCTTTGGGAGTGTCTGCGTTCGGCTGTGGCAAATATAAACCTGCGCCGCCTGATAATCGAGTCTATTTCATTCGAAGGCGTATATAAGGCGGTCGATACTTATCTGCAGCCTATCCTGAAAAATATCGCTTTAATGTTACCGGTCTTTATCCTGTGGGGTGACGCTCAGCGCAGTTCAATAATAGTCGGGGCGGTTTATATCGTTATTTATTTTACTTCGGCTTTTGCCAGCCGCAATGCTCATCGTCTTGTCAATTTTAGCGGGAGCGAAGAAGCCGGCAGCCGTCTGCTCTGGATATTCAATGCGCTGATTTATATCGCACTGGTTCCGCTTTTGTACTTTGAATTATATTATATCGCCGTAGCCTGTTTTGTGTTGCTGGCTCTGCTGCAAAACATCTGGTATCCAATATTACTTAGCCGTTTCGATGCATTTGCTACGGAAGAAAAAGGGGCAACCGTTTTATCAATCGAAAGTCAGGCTAAATCAATTTCGACGATGATATTCGCCCCTTTAATGGGTTTATTCGTGGATTATATCGGCAGTAACGGACCGGGAGGAGACTTCTGGCCGGTTGCGGCTATCGCTGTCATTCCCGCCCTCTATATTCTGGCGACACAACGGAAAAGATTCACAGGATAAATAATCGCCCTTAGTGTATAATTATCCTAATCTATCGGAGGAGAAGTGATTAGTATCAGACAGGCCGAAAAAGTAGCGGCATATTCTCATCTTGCCGGAGTGGTTGCCGCGCTAATCGGTCTTATTATCCTCCTGTTTGTAACCTGGGGCAGATGGGATTACCTCTTTGTCTCGCTGATTTACGGACTGGGGTCAACCTGTCTTTTTGGGGCGAGCTTCATGTATCATGCCCAGAAGCGGGAGGAAAATGCGCTAAATATCTGGCGCAAGCTGGACCACGTGGCAATATTCATTATGATAGCCGGCACATATACCCCGATGGCTTATGTGTACCTCGAAGGAGCGTGGTTCTGGAGCATTATCGGAGTGCAATGGGCTTGCGTACTGGCTGGTTTGTTCTTCAAGGTTTTTTATATGCGGGCTCCGCGTATCATCTCCCCCATCCTCTATTTACTGATGGGCTGGATGGCGGTAATCCCGATGAATATCCTCTGGCACAGTATGTCCGTCCTGTCTTTTTGCCTGCTTGCCGGAGGAGGCGTCGCCTACAGCGCAGGCGCCATCATATATGCTGCTAAAAAACCGAATCCGTTCCCGGGAGTCTTCGGCTTCCACGAGATATTCCATTTCTTTATTCTGCTGGGGGCGATATTGCACTATTTTATGGTTTATATCGCCGTTACACAGTTTTAATTGTCGCACTGGAATCCCGATTTATAGGGAAGACTGATGTGGCAATCTCTACTAATAGAAAACTAAATATTGCTTCTATTACTTTTTTTAGAGGTTTGTGTATATTGTCATTCTGGAAGGAGTACGTTCGCTCCGCTCAGTATAAATTCCGCGACTGAAGAATCTCGGGGGAGGGGAGTATAGCCGTTCGTGGAGCCTGTCCTGAGGTACTCGAAGGAAGCTTGTCGAACCATAACGGCGGCGGAGTAGTTAAACATACCTTTCCCATTCGTTTGACCCTTCGACACGCTCAGGGTGAACGGGAAAACAAAGTCCCCTCCCAGGATGCTTCGTCCCGACAGGTCGGGACTCCAGCATGACAGATAGAGGTTCGCAAAGACGGTTATTATATGTTTCCCCGCAATGCTTCCCGTGCTATTATTAGTTAATAACTAAATAGAGGAAAAGAAATGACATATAAGTCTGAAGATACCTCGTTAAAACCTATCAAGTGGTATAAGAGCCTTGCCGGTAAGAAAGAGCGGCTCGAGGCGGGAGTCTTCCTTGTCGAAGGTGAACGGGCTGTAAGGCAAATTGCCGAAAATAATCCCAATGACATCGTAGAGATACTATCGACGGGCGAAGCGCCCTCTTTTTGCCGCACATACGTGTACAGGCGTATTACAGGTGAGCAGTTGCGTTCCATAACCTCGGCCACAACCCCGCAGGGGATTATTGCCGTTGTCCGCATTCCCCATGATGTATATTCGGCCAATCTACCCGATAATCCCGGCTCGAAAATCCTGCTTTTGGAATATATTCAGGACCCCGGCAATGCCGGCAGCCTGATTCGTACGGCAGTCGCTTTCGGGTTTTCGGGTGTTATCATGAGCGAAAAGTGCGCCGACCCGCTTTCCCCAAAGACGGTGCAATCCACAGCCGGCACAATCCTCTCACTGTGGATAAGAAGAACAGGTGATTATCTTAATCTCGTCCGGTCTTTAAAGGCGAAAGGCTACTCTCTGGTTGCCACCGATTTGGACGGAGAAGAAGCCCCGTCTTATTTAAAGGAAGCGGATAAGCTACTGCTGGCGCTGGGGAACGAAGCGGCCGGATTATCCTGCGATATCCTGGGCCTTGCCGATTTCAGACTAAAGATTCCCATCAAGGATAAAGCCGAATCCCTGAACGTGGCCGCCTGCGGGGCGATTTGCATGTATATTAGTTTTTGATAAAAGTTCAGTTTAGAGGTCAATAATGGAATCCAATACACTGCAACCATACGGGCTGGCTCTCTCCGATTTCGTCTGTCTTACCCGAAGCGAGTAGCTGACTGTTTCCCTGCAATCTGTTTTTAATCAGGTAGCTAACTTTTCTCTTTATCTCCCGTTATAATAAATATAGAATAAGTGATTATAAAAGGAGGTTTTTTAGTCATGTTCAAGATAACAAAGAGATGGTCTTTTGTTTTTCTTGCGCTTGCGCTGTTTATGCTGCCGCTCGTAGGTTGCGGTACCGATAGCGAGCCGATAAATATCAATTTCGATTTAAACCAGAGTGCAGAAGGATGGGCTGGCGGTTTTACCGATTTACCGGTCGATTACGAGCAGGATAGCTATGAGCTCGATTTCGGATATACCGATTCTCCACTGGGAGGCAAAGCGCTGATGATAAGCAGTATGAATCGTAGCGACGACATATTCATGTATATTAAAAAACAGTTAACTGCTGCGGACGGTTTGAGCCCGAATACCACCTATCTGGTTACTATAAAAGTCAAGTTCGCCAGCAATGCCCCTGCCGGCGCTGTGGGAATCGGCGGGCCTCCCGGTGAGGCTGTCTTTGTTAAAGTGGGGGCATCGGCAATTGAGCCAGTTCCTGTGAATGACAATGATTTTTATGTATTGAGCGTCGATAAGGGTAGCCAGAGCGAGGGCGGTTATAATGCGATAGTGGTTGGCAATGTTGCCAAGGAAGTAAACGATGATTTCGAAACCTATGAAATCAAGGAACTCACCAATGCCGATAATCCCATAGCGGTAACCACCGATGCGGATGGCAATATGTGGATATTCGCCGGCACCGATTCCGGTTTCGAAGGGCTAACAACGCTGTATTATACTGAAGTGGAAGTTTCACTTATCGAAACGCAGGATACACCGGCAGGGAAATAATTATCAGCTATCCTCTTCCCATTATTGCTTCCCGCGACTTCCGAGCCGCGGGAAGCTTTTTATATCCTGTTGACCTTATCCTCCTTCTATTCTACAATTGACGCATGACTCCGCAAACGCTATCGATTCTGTTAACAGTTATTGCCCTGCTGGCGGCTGCCGGCTGTCTGGCTGCGGCTTTCAGCTCTTTTAAGCGTAAACGAACCATCGATGATTGCCCGACATCCAAAACTCAGGGAGTTTTTATCGGACTTACAGAACTAAAAGGGACCGCCGAAAGTGACAGTCCGCTCACCAGTTATCTTGCCGGCAAGAAATGCGTACAGTACGTCTGGCAGGTGGACGAACACTGGTCCAGGACGGTTCATGAAACATATACCGATGCTCAGGGGCACTTTCACAGCCGCACGCGCCCCGAAAGCGGCTGGACAAAAGTGACAGGCGAGGAAAAATCCATTCCGTTTTATCTAAAGAATGATGCCGGTATTATCCGCATTGTTCCCGACTGCGCAAAAATAGAAAATATC
>JAQTUQ010000021.1 GCA_028707255.1 Dehalococcoidales bacterium | reverse complement strand
GAGTATGGGAAAGATTAAAAAGGTAGCTTTAACAGCTTGTATGCGTAAGTTGTTGGTTATACTAAATGCCGTTTTAAGGGAACGCAGACCATGGAGCTGTGAGTTAATTCAACACAGTTGCTAAGACTTATCGAATGGCATTTAGACTCTTCGCTTTGCTCAGAGTGACAATAAGATAAACCTTTTATCTATGTGCGGAGCGGTAGTTCTTGCCTTTATTTACAACCATTGTTGTAAGGAGTTTCGATATCGTCGGGAAGACGAGGCAATCTTCCTTGAATAGAATGTATGGTAACACTAAAATATATCGATAGAGATTGCTTCGCTTTCCCTTTGGGAAAACTCGCAAAGACAACCAGGTTGTTAATCCCACTTTCTCAGGTCGACGATGGCTTTGCTGCCCTGAGGTATAGTGCCGGAGGGAACAAAATCTATTCTATCGGGGTTGATGAGGCATATACTCTTGAACTTGTTGCCGATTTCTTTAGCTAGTTTTGTCTTATCGCAGGCATCGTCGCATAACTCTGCGGTTATGGTCATTTCGTCGCGCTGTCCGCTGCGGTTTACCGAAATCTGCCATCTCGATATCTCTTTAAACTGAGATAAAACGCTCTCGGCTTGCTTTGCTACCACAAACATTCCCCTGACCTTGACGGCTTCGCCGATTCTGCCCTGAATGCCGGTGAGCTTTTTCGATGTCCTCCCGCAGGGGCAAACGTCATCAACAATCGAAGACAGGTCTCCGGTTCCGAAGCGGATAAGTCCCCATGTATTGTTGTGAACAGGTGTTACCACGACTTCACCGACTTCACCCTCTACTAATTGCTTACCATTGGCAGGATTGACGATTTCCACGATGTATTCATCCATCAAGTGCAGCCCGTTCTTGTAGCTGCATTCGTAAGCGATAGCGCCGCCGGGTTCGGTTACGGCATAAGCCTGATAAGTGTCTATGTTGTAGTCTTCTTCCAACGTCTTTCGTACGGAGGGAGCCAGCATCTCGCCGGTAAACCAGGCGTGTTTTACATAAAAATCCTTTCTGAAATCATAACCCGTTTCTTCAGCCTGTTTGATTACCGCCATCAGAAAGCTGGGGGTTCCCACATAGGCAGTGGCTTTTAAATCCAGCATGGTCTTTACGGTTACTTCGGTATGCCCTGTTCCTACCGGAACAGCTGTCGCTCCGCAATCCCTGATAGCTTCATGGCAGAGTATGCCGGCAGGGGACATATGGTAGGTGAATGTGTTAACAACTAGGTCTCCTTTGCGAAATCCGGCTGCCCAAAACGATTTGGCAAACCACTTAATACCTGTATGCTGCATCGGTTCGTAGATTGGGCCGGGAGATACGAAAACACGTTGCACTTCATCTTCCGCGATACATAGAAAACCGCCGTAAGGGGGGTTATTCTTCTGCATTTCGATAATGTCGGCTTTGCGCGTCACAGGAAGCGATTCCAGGTCTTTTATTAGTTTTATTTGGGAAGGGCTTACTCCGGCGTTATCCAGTATTCTTTTGGCGGCAGGGGCGTTTTTATAAGCATTGGCGACGGTCTCTGCTAATTTATTATTTGAATATTCTTTTCTTTCTTCGGCAGACATTGTTTCAAGTTCGTCGAAATATTCGTCTTTTCTGACCTGATGTTTTATAGCCATCTCTTGCGCCTCTTATAGTGTTTTATCTCGCGGTAGTTCTTCTTGTCTCCCATTGCTGAAAGACCGATATAGAACTCTTTTACATCCTCATTATTTTTCAGAAAATCGGAATCGCCGTCAAGCACGATACGCCCGTTTTCCATTACATAACCATAGTGGGCGATGCTGAGAGCGACACGCACATTCTGTTCGACAATCAGTACAGAGGTCTTCTGTTCATCATTAAAACGTTTGATAATCTCATAAATCTCTTCTACCAGCATAGGAGCCAGACCAAGCGAAGGTTCGTCCAACATCATCAGTTTGGGGGTTGCCATCATTGCCCTGCCGATAACCAGCATCTGCTGTTCCCCGCCGGAAAGATAGCCGGCTGTATTTTTTCGCAGGTCTCTCAGGCGGGGAAAATATTCGTATACCATTTCAATATCGCGGTTGATTTCGGCCCTGTTGCGCCGGTTGAAAGCCCCCACCAGCAGATTTTCTTCTGCTGTAAGGTGCCCGAATACGCGGCGTCCTTCGAGCGCCTGAACAATACCCAGTTTACCGATATCTTCGGGATTTTTCTTGTCGATTCTGACATCGTCCCATTCGATACTGCCGTCGGTTACTTCACCTTCTTCTACGTGTAAAAGCCCCGATATCGCCTTTAGAGTTGTGCTCTTGCCGGCGCCATTGGCACCGAGCAGTGTAATAATGGCTCCCTCAGGCACTGTCAAGGAAACACCGTGCAGTACGCGTATGACGTTTAAATAAGTAACTTCTATATTGTTCAGTTTAAGCATTGCTTCTCTTTCAGGTTTTATATATTTATTATAGCTTATTCGATGCCGTTATGGTTTCCCTATAAATTGGGACTTACCAACGGATTTGTTAATTTTAATCCATTCATTACGAGTCCCACTTTATTTCCGTTCTCCCTGAGCTTGTCGAAGGGTTAAATGAACGGAAGCAAACTTATTTACCCAAGCGACGCCGTTATGGTTCGACAGGCTCGCCACGAACGGCTTTCGTAAGTCGCCACGAACGGCTCTGCCTCTGTACTGTCATTGCGAATCCCGGGAACCGGGATGAAGCAATCTCTACAATGTTTTGTAATCATCCCGATTCGCATGCTATATATTTACCTGGCTCATCTAATTAGTAACAAAGAGCTTGCTTCGGAGTCCCGTTTTAACGAGACTCCTCTCAAAGGCACTTCAATATTATTTAACTCTTATTTACCGAACCAGTCGAATTCCTCATATTCGATAACCGGAGCTTCTATCCAGTCAGTTATCGCTTTGATTTCTCCGCTCTGAACCTGGAATACGCGCAATGACTTCGATAAGCGGTTATCTCCCGACGTATAGCTGACGGGTCCCTGTAATCCTTCGACATCGTAGTTATCCAGGGCTTTGATACCATGCTCTTCAATAGCTGCCCATGCCTCAGTTCCTCCTTTTGCCAGTACATCGTAACCGACGGCATCAACAGCCAGTGAAACGATTTTTGCCATAGTAAGACTCTGGCACCAGGAAGTAATGTACTCCATATTACCATAATCCGAGGAATGATTTGCCTGGCAATACTCGGTCATTTTTGCCATGCCGGGAACATTATCTCCCCAGCTTACCGTGGGGAACATCCCGTAAACGCCTTCGCATTTGTCGGCTCCGGCAAGGTCTACCAGCGCTTTCGTCATACCCGCATGTCCGCAGGCAACAACCATACCTGTTGACATCATGCCCAGCTCGTTGGCATTTTTAATTACGATGGAACTCGGTTGCGGAGTACTGGCAATGTAAAGAATATCCGGATTCATTGCTTTTAACTCCGTAAGGCTGGTCATTTCCGACGTTGTACTAGCAGTATGCTCCCTGACGACGATATCGATGCCTAATTCCTCGGCCATAGCAGTAGCGCCGTCTTTTGCTCCGTAACCGGTGGAGTTGCTGAGTATATGCATTGCCATCAATGGCCTGCCCTCTCCATGCCACAGGTTTTCAAGATAATACTGCGCAAATACCACCCAGTCATCACCGTAATCCGGCATCTGTCCGTAAATGTGTTGCGGCGGCCTGTATATTATAGGCGCGCCGTATGCCGCCAGCCCGGGGAAACCGTTCTGATTGGCTACGGTCATACCAGCCGTCATCATGGCTGAAGAGGAACAGCCGAACATAACGCAACCGTCATCCATAAATTTATTGACGTTACTGACCATGGTGGCTGCATTATACCCGTTGTCCATCCAGACCAGTTCAAGCTCGTAGCCTCCGGCTCCGCCCAAAACTTCATTAACATATTTGAGAGCGTCTCTATTGCCATGCTCCAGTACTTTGCCTTTTTCTGCAGCAACTCCGGTGCTGGGTGTGGTGATTCCAATTTTGATAGTGTTTCCTTTCGTGCTACAGGCAGTCGTCAGCAAAGGGAAGCCGCCCATAAACAAGAATATGGATGCCGCCCCCGTACCGACAATAAAATTTCTTCTCGAAATACCCTGAGATTCCTTGTTTCCCATTGAAAGCTACCTCCCTTTTTTATTTTATATAAAATAGTTAATATGAAAACGGCCAGATACGATACGAGGTCTTAAACAATTGCCACCTGTGTGCCAGACCTCTGGGTTCAAGTATCAGGAATAAAATTATTACCGCACCGAAAATCATCGGTTTTAAACCGGATGCCCACCCCGAAGTGAACAGGGTAACGTGCGATTCCAGGAAAGGCACAATTTCCAGTGATAATACGCTGTCGAGCAGGCGAATCAGTATGACACCGAATATGGGCCCGATAGAAGTGCCCAGTCCGCCGATAATAATCATTCCCACGTATAAAATAGATTCTTTGAAATCAAAGAATTCCGGATTCAGAAATCCGTAATAGCAGTGCGCCAATAATGAACCTGCAATACCGGCAAAGAAACAACCGATGAAGAAAGCCAGCAGCTTGTAACGGAACAGGTTGATTCCCATTACCTGCGCTGCCAGGTCGTTATCTCTGATAGCCACAAAAGCCCTGCCCGGCCTGGTTCTTGCCAGGTTTTTGGCAAAAAATATCACCAGTATGGCAATTGCCAGTATCAGATAATACTTGCTGGCCTGGCTG
This sequence comes from Dehalococcoidales bacterium, assembly GCA_028707255.1. Lineage (GTDB taxonomy): Bacteria > Chloroflexota > Dehalococcoidia > Dehalococcoidales > UBA5627 > UBA5627. The sequence continues at coordinate 24,433 of JAQTUQ010000021.1, read as the reverse complement.
GTAAAGGAATAGCCGAATATCTCGGCTGTGGGAACGCTCAATCCGATATTGCCTCCGGTTACGTTGGTCCAGTTTTTAATAACCCACATAATAATGAACTGTGCTGCAATCGTGCTTATAGCCAGGTAAAATCCCTTGACACGCAGCGACGGCAGTCCGAATAACATTCCTATTAACCCTGCCATCAATCCGCCGAGAATCATCGCCAGTAAAAACGGCACTCCCATTTGCCCGGTCAGTATCGCCGATGTATAGGCGCCGACAGCGATGAAACCGGCATGCCCGATTGACAACTGCCCGCAGTAACCGGTAAGAATGTTCAAACCGGTGGCAGCTATAATCGTTATCGTGATTATATTACAAACGCTCAGCCAGTAATTACTTAAAAACGATGGCAGTGCCAGTAATAACAGAAGCAGTAACCCGAGTAAAAGCCACTGTGTTTTGGTGCGAAAAATCGCCATATCCTGAGCATAACTGTAATTTCTTATTCCGGCAGGTAAAAACACTTTTATATCCTCTCTATACGGACTTCACCGAATAATCCGTACGGTTTAATCATCATCACGATTATAATCATAATAAACGGAATGACCTCTTTAACACCGGGCCATGTAAGGGCTGTCAGGTATCCTCCGCCGAGATTTTCTGCCAGTCCGATTATCGGTCCGGCAAACATGGCTCCCAGGAAGGAATCCAACCCCCCGAGGATTACAACCGAAAAGGATTTCATTCCAGTGTCGATTAATCCATGACCGATACCGCCGATACTTGCCATCAGTATTCCGCCGATGGCTGCCATGGCGCAGGCAAGCATCCATGAACGGGAGAATATTTTGGTAACCGGTATACCGCACGCTTGAACCGCCATCTGGTCGTCGGCAGTGGCTCTCATAGCAATCCCCATTCGACTATACTTAAAGTAGAGCGATAGAGCTGTAAATAATAACAGTGAAATTGCTGCTGCCCAAATGTATTCCTGCGAAACGACAGCCGTGCCGATATGAATGGTATCCTGCGGGAACAGGCGGGGCAGCGCATCGACACTCCATGGCCAGATGAAGGTTATCAATCCGTCAAGAAAATATGAAAGTCCCAGAGTTACCGCAATCAGTGATAATATCGGTTGCGCAATCAAGGGGCGCAGCAGGAATCTTTCGATTATCCAGCCCATGCTGAAAGCTATAATGATAACGATTGGAATACCGAGCCAGACCGGAAGGCCTGCCTGCACCAGTATGGCGTAGGTTATCCACGACAATATGAGTACCAGTTGCCCGAGGGCTAAATTGGCTACACCGCTGGATTTCCATATCAGTACGAAACCCATGGCAATCAGCGAATAGACCATACCCACGGTTATGCCGGTTATTGTAAATTGCAGCAAATCAGCCATCAGTTATCAGCTCCTTCGGCTACGGTTCTTACTTTAATGCTGGTGGTTACCACTCCCCGGCGTCCATCACGATAGGTAACCGGCGCTTCCACTTTTACTTCCTGACCATCTTCGTACATGGCTCCAATCAGTTGTTTATAGCGTTCTTCCATGAACTCCCTTCTCAATTTCCGGGTACGCGTAAGCTCAGCTTCATCGGCATCGAATTCCTTGTGTAAAAGCACGAATTTTTCCACCCTCGATGTTTCCGGAAGGTAACTGTTTACTCTGGTTAAATCCTTTTTTATCAGGTCGGCAATCTCTTTTTTCTGAGAAAGGTCGACAAATGTGGTATAAGGAATACGGTTGCGCTCCGCCCATTTACCCACCATGGCAAAATCCATATTTACGATGGCGGAAACGTAATCCCTGGTCTTTCCGCCGATAACCATGGCGTCTTTTATATAAGGGCTGAATCTCAGTCGTCCCTCTATGTATTGAGGCGCGTATTTGACGCCGGTGCTTAATTGTCCCATGTGTTCCAGCCTGTCCATGAATATCAGGTGTCCGCGGTCATCGATATTAACGGCGTCGCCGGTATGGCACCAGCCGCCTCGCATTACTTCCTTGGTTTTTTCGGGGTTCTTTTGGTAACCGCTGAACATACAGTTCGAGCGCACCAGCAGTTCGCCGTCATCGGTTATGCGAACTTCAGTGCCGCAAGCCGGCCTGCCGACGCTCTCGAAACGTATTTCCCTGCTGCTGTGAGAAGAGATATAACCGGCTTCGGTACTGGCATAATTCTGTCTCAGTTCGATGCCGATAGCATGAATCAGCCTGAAAGTATCCAGGCTTAATACCGAGCTTCCGGTAACCGCAAATCTGACGCGGCTTAAGCCCAACCTGTCTTTCAACGGCCTGAATAAGGCAAAATAGGCTAGCCGGTAAAGGATTTTCCAGAATATATTGGGCGTTTGTCCCGCCAGTTTCATATCCGCAAACTTGTAACCCAGCGGCATGAAGAGATTATAGACAAAGCGTTTCAACCAGTGAGCGTCTATCATCTTTATCTGGATTTCGCTTACCAGGCTCTCCCACTGCCGTGGACCGTAGATTACGAAGTTCGGGCCGACTTCACGGGTATCTTCGGCAATCGTTTCCGGTTCCTCGGGGAAGTTAAGTTTTGCTCTGGTCAGGATATGCGGCAGAGTTGCGAAATAGCTGTCGCCGACCCATGCCGCCGGGAAGTTGGATATCAGATTATCTTCTTCTGTTAACGGATAGCGGTCGATAAACGACTTGGCTGTGGTTATCAGGGCGCGGTGACTCAGGCAGGCGCCTTTTGGTAAACCGGTGGTGCCCGATGTGTAATAAATGAAAGCGATATCATCGGCTTTTCCTTCCGGGAGCCGTTTTTCGAAATTGCCCGGATTATCCTTTTCATAGTTCTTTCCCAGTTTAATAACATCGGTAAAAGATATCAGCAGCGGGTCGCTATAGTTCTTCAATCCCTTGGGGTCCCAGTAGATAACCTTCTGCAAAAGGGGAAGATTCAAACGTATTTCAAGAAACTTATCGGTTTGTTCCTGGTCGTTGACGATGGCAAATCTGGCATCCGAATGCCTGGCTATGTACTCAACTTCGGATGGAACCGAATCGACGAATATACCTGTGGCAATGCCGCCGGCAGCCTGTACGGCGAACTCGCCCCAGAACCATTCCGGTTCGTTATCTCCGATGATGCAGGCAACATCACCCTTATTGAGTCCGAGGCATCGCATACCGAGCGAGAAATATTTAACGGTATCATAATACTCTTTCCAGCTATAACCCTGCCAGATACCGAATCTTTTCATGTACATAGCAGGCGAATCCCCCCAGTTTTCAGCGTTGTAACTGATAAGCTGGGGGATTGTACAATCACCGCTGTCTATCGCAGGGTTTACCTTGTTTTTCGATTTATGACGTTTTATTTTTAACATTTTCTAAAAATCCTCATATATAAAAAAACCTCCCCGCTGAGGGGGAGGCATTTTAAGTACTGTTTAGTTATATTATAGTTAAATAGCCAAACGTTTAGATACACAGCCCTCCCAGCGCACCTTCGGTGCGCTTGCTAAACGTGAAGCTTATGGTGACCGTTATCTTGTTTAACATTATCTTATACCTGAACAAAAGGCATTCTATCATAGCTATATATTCGTGTCAACTATTTTAATATCATAATAAAATTATACTATTTCTGAATTTTTAGTATGCTTATTGTATAATAGGTACGGATATTATCAAATTATTCAGAAAGGATGTAAAATTTATGGCACCAAAGAAATATTCAAATGTTCCGGCTATGACAATCGATACCGCAAAAAAATATACGGCTACTCTTGAAACGGCAAAGGGGAATATAGTACTTGAATTATTTGCCGCCGATGTACCCAAAACAGTTAATAACTTCGTCTTTTTAGCGCGTGATGGCTTCTACGACAGCACCACCTTTCATCGCGTGATCCCCGGATTCATGGCACAGGGCGGCGACCCGACCGGTACCGGCTGCGGCGGCCCCGGCTATTCATTTTCCGATGAATTTACCGCTCACACTCATGGAACAGGTTCTTTATCAATGGCGAATGCCGGCCCTAATACCAACGGTTCGCAGTTCTTTATTACCTACGCCCCTCAGCCTCACCTGAATAACAGGCATACCGTTTTCGGACAGATGACCAGCGATATGGAAATCCTGAAAAATATCAAAAACGGCGACGTTATCACCAAAGTCACCATAATCGAAGAATAAATAACTAATTTAATACCTAAGGCGGATGGTTCAAGCTATCCGCCTTATCATATTTGGCAGGGGATTATATGGCGAAACTGGTTTTGGACTTGCACGATATTTTCAATAAAGGCGCATCCATAGATGCGGAACTAAATCGCATTATCAACGATGCTGTTTCAAAAAAAATTGCGCTTGTCGAAATCATACCCGGTAAGGGTTCGGGGCAGTTGAAGAAGCGGGTATTGCGCTTTTTAAATGAACCTGACATAAAGAAACTTTATCACCGCATCGAGAAGGACGATAAGAACTTCGGCAGGATATTCGTTCACTTCAAGTTTTAGTTGTAGCATTCAGGGGAAGATATTCGAATTAAATCCCCTTTGCCAAAGTGGAAGAATCGGTTTTGCTCTGTTCGGGGAAAAAAGATTGTCTTTGCGAGGAATCCCGACTTGTCGGGATGACGCGGCAATCTCTTTGTTAGTAATTAGATGAGGCCAGTCAAGTATTAAATTATGCGAATCGGGGGTAATTATGAGGAATTGCCGGGATTGCTTCACTTTCCTTTCAGGAAAATTCGCAAAGACGATTTAGCTTCCACCCGCCAGATCCTTCGCTCCGATAAATCTACGCTCCAGGACGACATTAATAAGAAAAACGTCTTTCCGCTAATTGAAAGACGCTTCGATAGTTAAGCCCTGCTTAAAGAATTACTGCTCCATCTTCAGGACACTCATAAAGGCATCCTTGGGAACCTCTACCTTGCCGATACTGCGCATCTTCTTCTTGCCCTCTTTCTGCTTTTCGAGCAGCTTGCGTTTACGGGTGATATCGCCGCCATAGCATTTTGCCAGCACGTCCTTGCGTCTTGCGGCGATATCGGTGCGGGCGACGATACGGCTGCCAATAGATGCCTGCAAAGGCACTTTAAAGAGTTGTGTCGGGATAACATCTTTCAGCTTTTCCACCATCGATTTCCCGATGTCATGCGCCTTATCCGGCGGGACGACGCGGCTGAAAGCGTCTACCATTACCCCGTTTACCAGAATATCGAGTTTTATCAGTTTCGTTTCACGATAGCCGATAACCTCATGGTCGAGAGAGGCATAGCCCTTGCTGCGGCTCTTCAGCTGGTCGTAAAAGGTTGTCAGCATGGAGCGCAGCGGAATTTCATATTCGAGGCGCACTCTCTGTCCGAGAGCATCGGGTGAATGGGAATGGCCGATATATTCCGTATGCTTATAGATACCTTCCGATTGCGTTATCAGGTCCATAATCGGGCCGATAAAGGTTGACGGTGTAATCACCGAAATCTTTACCCACGGTTCTTCTATCTTTAAAATTTCACTTGGTTCCGGCAGGTCGGAGGGATTAACGATCATGAATTGCCTGTCGTCGGTGCGTGTAACAATCAGCTTTACCCCGGGAACAGTTACAATAAGCGACAGGTCGAACTCCCTTTCCAGCCTTTCCTGGATGATATCCATATGTAACAATCCGAGGAAACCGCATCTGTAACCGTTGCCGAGAACAGGGCTGTTTTCCGGTTCATATGAAAAAGAGGCATCGTTAAGGCTTAATTTCTCGATGGCTTCGCGCAGCTGTCCGTGGTCTTCCGGCTGTGTGGTGTAAATACCTGTATATACCACCGGCTTTGCCGTTTTGTATCCGATTAAAGGCTCTGTAGCGCTGTCAACCAGCGAAGTAATGGTATCGCCGACGCGGCATTCGCCGACACTCTTCAATCCGGTAGCAATATAGCCGATATCACCTGCCAGCAGCTCATCGGCAGGGCAGAACTTGGGGTTGAAATAACCGATGCTGACGACTTCGAGTTCGGTACCTTGTCCCATCAAGCGCAGTTTGTCTCCCTTGCGAATCTTCCCGTCATTAACGCTGATATAAGCCACCACACCCATATAGGAATCATAGTGCGAATCGAATATCAATGCCCTTAAAGGTTTGTTCAAGTCTCCCTTGGGCGGGGGTATTTTATTTACGATTGCTTCAAGCAGTGCCGGCACGCCCTGTCCCGTTTTGGCGCTGATAGGCAGTACATCTTCGCTTTTATATCCCAGCACGCTCTCTATCTCTTCCAGCACTCTTTCCGGTTCGCTGCTGGGCAAATCGATTTTATTGATAACCGGAATTATTTCAAGGTTATGATCCATGGCAAAATAGACATTGGAGATTGTCTGCGCCTGGATGCCCTGAGTAGCGTCGATAACCAAGATAGCGCCTTCGCAGGCTGCCAGAGTCCTCGATACTTCATAGGAAAAATCGACATGTCCCGGGGTATCGATAAGGTTTAATTCGTATGTTACTCCATCTTTAGCTGTGTACGATAGCCTTATGGCTTTAGCTTTGATGGTGATGCCGCGCTCGCGTTCGAGTTCCATGCTATCCATCACCTGTTCGATGATTTTGTCGCTTTTCATGGCTCCGGTAAGCTCGATAAGCCGGTCGGCAAGCGTCGACTTCCCATGGTCGATATGGGCGATGATACAAAAATTACGGGTTTTTAACTGTTTCATATCCCGCGTAAAATCTCCTGATAGAATTAATTATATTATTATACCTTATCCGGCAGGAATCTCCAGAACACCTCGTTACCCAGCAACCTTCCCCGCGGAGTCAATCTGATAACGGTCTTATCATTTTCAATTAAATCGAAATTTATAAGCTCTTCGATTTGCCTGCCAAATCGCTTCATTATATCGATACCGAAGCGTTTTTCAAAGTCTTTAATACTTATTCCGCTATATAATCGCAGTCCCAGTATAATAGATTCCGCTATCTCCAGTTCAGGGATTATTATTTCGTCGACATCCTGAGGCGGCAGGACATTATGAGACAAAGCGTTTATATATTTATCCAAATCCTCTGTATTGGAGCTACGTCGTTTCCCGATGTATGAATGTGCGGCAACACCGATGCCCAGATATTCGCTTCCCTGCCAGTAAACCAGGTTGTGACGGCATTCCCTGCCCGGTTGTGCCCAGTTCGAGATTTCGTAATGAACGTATCCATGCTTTTGCAGCAATTCTTCAGCCAGTTCATACTGGCTTGCTGCTGTGCCGGCGGAAATATCCGGCAGTTTTCCTGACTCTATTTCTTTAAATAAGGATTCTTCGGGTTCAAGTGTTAAGGCATAAAGCGAAAGATGGCCGGGATTGAATCCGATTGCTGTTAACAGATTTTCCTTCCAATCATCTATGCTTTGCCCCGGCAAGCCGTAAATCAAATCGATATTCAGATTATCGACTCCGGCTTCTCTGGCATCTTCTATTGCATTTACAGCTTCTTTTCTCGTATGGATGCGACCCAGCATCGTAAGCTCGTCATCATTAAAGCTCTGAATCCCGATGCTGAGCCGGTTGATTCCGGCTGTTTTTATATCCGCAAGGTATTTAAAATCTACCGTTCCCGGATTGGCTTCGATGGTTATCTCAGCGTTATCCGCCATCCGATATTTCTTACCGATGACGGATAATATGCCGTTAAGTTGTTCTGCTGTGAGCAGGCTGGGTGTACCGCCACCGAAGTAAACGGTATCGATGTTGCAATCGACGGAACGCAATTCGAGTTCTTTTTTTAATAAGTCGATATAGCCGGGGATATCGTTTGTCCTCGAATCGAACGATATAAATGAGCAGTATTTACATTTACGCCTGCAAAAGGGCACATGTATATATATCGCCATACTATCGGACATACTATGATTCTAGCAGATAAAGACAGATGGTACTATATCCCGTTATTCCTGCTCTTTGCGACGACAGGATTTATCCCTTAACCGTTCATTATAAGTCAGTAATTTCTTGCGTAACCTGATGTTTTCGGGTGTAACCTCAACCAGTTCATCGTCGTTTATGAAGTCTATCGCCTGTTCAAGACTGAGCTTGATGGCAGGGGTCAGCTTTACGGCGATATCGGATGTGGACGACCTGATATTGGTTTTTTTCTTTTCCTTGCAGATATTTATGGGAATATCCTGCATGCGCGGATTGATTCCGACAATCATTCCTTCGTAAACCATGGTATTGGGTTCGATGAATGTTTCGCCGCGTTCCTGCGCACCGGCTATGCCGTATGAAAGAGCCATTCCGGCTTCGGAAGCTACCAGTACGCCGCTACGGGTGGAAGTAATCACGCCTTTCCATGGTTCGTATCCCAGGAATATGGTGTTCATAACCCCCTCACCGCGTGTAGCGGTCAGGAACTGTCCGCGGAATCCGATGAGTCCTTTTGTGGGGATTTTAAATTCAAGTCGCACATTGCCCTTTCCGTCATTATACATATCAGTGAGTTGTGCCTGGCGACTGCTTAACTTTTCAGTTAAAGTACCGATATATTCTTCTCCGACATTGATTATCAGGGATTCGACCGGTTCCATCAGTTTTCCGTCAACTATCTTGGTGATGGCTTCGGGCTTGGATATTTCGAACTCGTATCCCTCGCGTCTCATCGTTTCGATTAAAATAGAAAGGTGAAGTTCACCTCTGCCCTTTACCAGGAATGTGTCGGCGCTATCGGTATCCTGTACCCTCAAACTGAGATTCTTTTCCAGTTCGCGATATAATCTGTCTCTCAACTGACGGGTAGTGCAATATTGCCCTTCTCGTCCGGCAAAAGGTGAGGTATTTACACCAAAGGTCATTTCTATAGTCGGTTCGCCGATCGATATACGCGGAAGAGCTTCCGAATTTGCGGGATCGACTATCGTATCGCCGATGCTGACTTTATCGACACCTGTTATAGCAACGATATCTCCGGCTTCTGCAATATCCACATTCAAGCGGGCAAGTCCCATGTAGGTGAATACCTCATCGACCTGGTATTGAGAGGAATCGCCGTCCACGTTCAGGCATGTCACGTAATCGCGCGGAGAGATTTTACCCCGCCATATTCTTCCGATGGAGATCTTGCCTTTGTGGCTATTGTAATCCAGGTTAGTAACCAGCATCTGGAACGGACCTTCGGCAATCTGGGGCGGCGGTACTTTTTCCAGAATGCAATCGAGAATGGGGAAAATGTTTTTACCTTCCTCTCCAAATTCGGTTATAGCTATGCCGTTTCTGCCGCTGGCGTAGAGAATCGGGAAATCAAGCTGCTCCGCGCTGGTAGCCAGTTCAAGGAAGAGGTCCTGTGTCAGTTTGATTACCTCTTGAATACGGGCTTCCTTTTTATCTATCTTGTTGATAACCAATATCGGTTTAAGACCTTTCAGCATAGCCTGCTGCAATACGAACTTCGTTTGCGGCATCGGGCCTTCCACAGAGTCCACCAGAAGCAGGCAGCCGTCGGCCATGCTGATTACTCTTTCAACTTCGCCGCTGAAATCGGCATGTCCAGGGGTATCGATGATATTAATCTTGACACCCTTAAACATAATTGCGGTATTTTTCGCCATAATAGTAATACCCTTTTCACGTTCGAGGGTATTACTGTCCATTACGCATTCGGCGACATGCTGGTTTTCACGGAAGATTTTACTCTGTTTTAATAAAGCGTCTACAAGCGTAGTTTTGCCATGGTCGACGTGGGCAATAATAGCCACATTTCTGATATCGTTGCGATAAATCATATAATTTTGTTAGAAATGCCTCCGTCAGGTGCTTAAAATATTTTAAATGTTATACGATTATATCTAAAAATCGTAAATTTATACAGTCATATTATATGGCTTTAGCAATCGCAGGTCTCCGATTATTAAACATTTTATTGCGGAGTTCCCTTCCAGCCGATTGTCTTGATGTTTGTGCATCACTCCTCGCGGGTTTTCGCTCATAGCGTACCCTTTCACCTACAGGTGCTGCAATGGTATAATCGAAACCCTGTATCGTTTTTCTTTCTATCGTTGATTTAAGTATTTTTTCAATATCACGTATCATACCGGTATCTGCAGCGGTTACCAGTGTCCAGGCATCGCCGTTGTTATTTATGCGGCCTGTTCTGCCGATACGGTGCGTGTAGTCGTCGGCACATTCCGGTATATCGTAATTAATGACGTGTGTAATACTTAAAATATCGATACCGCGGGAAGCGATATCCGTAGCTACCAGCACTTTAATGGAACCCCTGCGCAAGCCGTCTATAGCTGACTGGCGTCTTATCTGGGACAAATTCCCATGCAGTGAGGCGGCTTTAAAGCCGGCTTTTTTCAATTCATCCGCTACTTTTTCGGCACGATGCTTGGTGCGCGTAAAGACGATTACCGATTCCTTTTGAATCTGGTAAAGTATTTCCATCAGCAATGCCGTCTTAAGATGTTGTTTGACCGGATATAAGGCGTGCGACACCGTTTCTGCCGGTGCGGTTTCGCCGATCTGAATATTTAGCGGCTGCGTCAGAATATCTTCCGTTAGCCTGCGAATTTCCTTCGGCATGGTAGCCGAAAAAAGTAGGGTCTGGTGTTTTTGCATTATACAATCGAGGATGCTTTTAATATTCGGTAAAAATCCCATATCCAGCATCCTGTCCGCTTCATCGATTACCAGTATTTCGATATGGGACAAATCGACTGTGCCTCTCCAGATATGGTCTAAAAGGCGTCCGGGGCAGGCAACGACAATCTCTGCACAATTACGCAGGTTAATCACCTGTTGCGATATACTTACACCGCCGTAAACGGCTATGCTTCTGATGCCCGTCTTTTTGCCAAGTTTGTTTATGGCGGTACAGGTTTGCTCGGCCAGTTCGCGGGTCGGTGACATTATCAGCGCCCTGACCTGACCTCTTTTTCCAGGCATCAATTTTTGCAGTATAGGCAAGACAAAAGCAGCGGTCTTTCCGGTGCCGGTCTGTGCCAGTCCTACAATATCGTTTCCCTGCAATGCAACGGGAATAGCCTTCGACTGGATCGGCGTTGGCTCTGTATATCCGAGCGCATTAACGCCTTCCATAATGCAGGGATGTAAATTAAAATCATTAAAATTCATTAAAACTCCTTAATATAATGGCAGTTGCACCTGGTTTATGATTGAGTTGCAACTGAGAATAGACAGACTCCTCCCGGTAAACACTGTGGAGGAGTTCATTTTGATATTTGTTATCGACATATTGCGTGGTAACAAGGTGGAATCGGTTAAACGGCAGATTATTACCTTCTGCCTCGATTTCCGCTGCCGTAACCACCGCCACGGTTGCCCCCATAGCCGCTGCCGCCACCGCCACGGTTGCCCCCATAGCCGCTGCCGCCACCGCTACGATTACCCCCGTAGCCGCCACTGCTCCTGTTATCTGTTTTCGGACGTGCTTCGTTGACTACGATAGTTCTCTCGTTCAGCATTTTTCCGTTCAATGCTAAAATTGCAGCCTCAGCTTCTGTTTTTGACGGCATTTCCACAAAGGCAAATCCCTTGGGGCGTCCGCTGTCCCTGTCCGAAATTATGCTTACGGATTCTACTGCTCCGTATTCCGAGAACTGCTGTTTTAAATCGTCCTCTGTTAAATCGTATGATAAATTACCGACATATAATTTCATTATTTTCTCCTTGTTTTATTAAAAATGATCTGTATAATTATCTGTTTGTTTTAATTTTGTAGTAGCACATACCGCAATACACAGGCTTGCTAGGGCCGGGTTTAAAGGGAACCTGGGTTTCCTTTTTACATTCGATGCATACTGCAGAAAACATTTCCTTTTTGTCATTGCCGGAATATTTACCGGTGTTTCTGACGTTGCTTTGAAGTTTTACGTTTTGTCTGGCTTTTCTTTCCTGCCGGCATGCATTACAACGCCTCGGTGAATTGGTATAACCCATCGACAGAAACTGCTCTTGTTCCTGAGCGGTGAAAGTAAATTCCGTTCCGCAGTCGTAGCACTGGAGTATCTTGTCTTTGACAGTCATTGCATGACCTCCTCTCATAATATATTAGTTGGAGTTCGGGCCATACAATGCTTATTACAATGACGGGAATTCTAAGAAGATATATTAACCTAAACTTAAACTATTACCATCATTATATCTTAATTATGCTTGCTCTACAAATATGGTTCGCATTAAATGCGTTATTGCGGTTGATACGGTATAAAAATCCCATTGTTGAAATAATATTTTACCTGCACTAATATATAGTTAAATACTTCTCTATCTGCATGGAGGTTGTCATGAGTGTAAAAAATACTGGTGAAATATACAGGTGTGCCATATGCGGAAATGAAGTAAGTGTATTGATTGCCGGTGGAGGCACTCTGTGTTGCTGCGGGCAGGATATGCAAAAAGTTACAGACATACAGGATGTCGAAATATCGCGGCGGTTGCCGGATTCCGGAATGTAAGCTGTTTAATGCTGTAATTTCTCATTGAATAAATTTCAGGAGGCGTGAAATGAACATGGGAAAAATCGATAGGATTATTAGAGGGGTAGTCGGCGTTGCCTTGATAATTGTGGCATTGTTTGTTTTAACCGGCGCATGGCAGATAGTGTCGATAGTTGTAGGCGGAATACTGGTAGGAACGGCTCTCAGCGGTTTTTGCCCGTTATATGTTCCTTTCCATATTTCAACAAAGAAATAGACTATTTAAATAAAGAAAGATATATATTTACGGAGCTTGCTCACTGTATTTGATATCCGCTCTTTAACGGGTATTGACAAAAATGAGCAGGCTTTATAAAATATGTTTTAGCAATCAAATTAGTACATTGCTAATATTATAAATCCAAGGGAGGTCGCTACATGGAATCAATCGTGAAGCTCGGTGAAGTCCAGTTAGAGATAACGGGCGATGTAAAAACTACAGAGGACTTAAAAGTTTTATTGAGATGGGGATGGGGAGCTGAAACCACCAACAAAATGGCAATTAAACCATCTGAGGACTTAAAAATTGGCGATGGTATCAAGGTAACTATTGAGAAGGTAGTTATTGTTCCTGACCCGGTAGAGGAAAAGGTTGAAGATACGGCCGCTGAAACTGAAGCGGAACAGGAAGCGGTTGCCGAATCCGAAAGCACAGGCGAGACCGTTGAGAAAACAGAGCCGGTTGCCGAATGTGAATGTGCATGTTCGTGCGAGCGTGCCGGGGAAACCGAAAAGACTGAAGAGTCTATCGCTGCTAACGACACCAAAACAGTGTAAATTTTAATAAATAAGCTAATATCAGGAGGCGTTAAGATATGGACCCGGTAAAAATAGGACAGGTTGAAGCATATATGACCACCGACATCACCACCGATGAAGAGTTAAAAGTATTGTTGAGAGTAGTCTGGACGGCAAAGTCTACGGAAACTCCTTTCAAACCGGCTGAGAACTTGAAGCGCGGCGATATGGTGAGACTAACTCTGGAAAAAGTTTCCGAAGCTCCTAAGACGGAACAAGCGGAAAAAAGCGAATAGTAGTCTTCCTGTAAATTACAGGAAGATCAAAAATAGGAAAAATTTCTCATAAAACCCCGGAAAAACTCTGGGGTTTTATAGTTTGTTTTATCAGGGAGTGGGAATATGCCTTCTGTAGATGTGGTTAATAAAGTCGATATGCAGGCTCTGGATAATGCCGTTAACAATGTCCTGCGCGAAGTGGCTAATCGCTTCGATTTTAAAAACGTAAAAACAGAGATAACGCTTAACAAAAAGGATAAATTGATACATATCGTTACCGGAGATGAATTAAAGTTGAAAGCCGTTATCGAATTGTTGAAGGGGCATTGCGTCCGTTTGAAAGTTGAACCGAAGTGCCTGGCTCCGAAAAAGATGGAACCGACTTCTCACGGAACCGTTAAAATCGATATTCAGGTTAACGAGGGGATACCGGTCGAAACCTGCAAGAAAATAGTTAAGCTTATCAAGGGTGTCAATACCAAGGTGCAGCCCATTATTCAGGATGAACAGGTCAGAGTAAGCGGCAAAAAGATAGACGACCTCCAGGAAATAATGCAACTGTTGCGGGAACAGGACTACGATGTCCCGCTACAATTCGTTAATATGAAAAGAGACTGAATCAGGTAATACGCAGTGAATTTTTACTCGATTAAATTCTTTATAAAACTTATAAGGTCGAGGAGAATTTCACCGTACCGGTCGCAAGCGGAGCGGTACTTCTCGTAAAGAGGTATCTCCGACGATGAGTCCAGGTGTTTTACGAATGCGATGGCAGGATTATCTTGATAAAGAGCCGACACCCTTTTCATCACCAGGGCGGTGGTCGGTTCCAGTTCAAGTTTACTACTTGGTGATTGTATGATTGTCGAATTATAGCTCCTTTGTTTTTGTGTCTAGAAGGTGCACTGATAGACTAAAATAAAATGAGTAAAGTTATTGTAAATAAATGCAATCTGATTTACAATATTATATAAGTAGAGCAAATTCGTAAGCCAAAGCGGTCAAATATTTACTTTTAATAAGCAGGGAGGATTATATGGCATTTTGTAGCAATTGTGGCAAGGAATTTATAGGCGATCCCGATATGTGTGTAAATTGCGGTGTTGTTCTTAAGAAGGATAAAACATCGCAATATCATTCTCCGCAGTACCATACGCCGCAGACACACGCCCCGCAATATCAGGCGCCGCAGTATCCGCAGCAACCATATCCGCAACAGCAGTATCCACAGCAACAGTATCCGCAGCAGCAATTTCATAATCCGCAATATCCGTCGAATCAATACGGTGCGGCAGGTTACGGCGTTTCCGATAAACAAAAAATGATAGTTGCGCTTTTGGCCTTTTTACTGGGAACAGTCGGGGTTCATCGTTTTTATACCGGAAAAATAGGCACCGGTATCGCTATGGCGGTGTTGACGGTTATCGGCTGGATAACCAGTATCTTTGTCGTCGGTTATTTTATCGTAATGGCTATCGGGTTATGGGCTCTAATCGATTTTATTATGATACTAATGGGCAAGTTTACCGATAAATACGGCAGGCCGATAGTTAACTAGAGCCTTTGGTTTTAGTCGTTTCTATTTTAAGGCAATTCGTTTGCCGCAAAGAATGAACATAAAAGAGTGCCTGGCTGAAAAGCCGGGCACTCTCGTTTTTAAATATAGTATAATGAAATATATGTGTAAATTTTGCAAGGTATCTTTAGAGATTATGGAGTTGAATTATGGCGGCAAGGCATTTCAGGAAAATTATAAAAATCGACGAGGAAAAGTGTAACGGCTGCGGTGTTTGTGTGCCTGCCTGCGCCGAAGGCGCGCTTCAGATTATAAACGGAAAGGCAAGGCTTGTCAGCGAGGTCTATTGCGATGGGCTCGGTGCCTGTCTGGGCGGGTGTCCGCAGGGCGCTATTTCTATAGAGGAGAGATTAGCCGAGGAGTTCGATGAAGAAGCTGCGATGCAGCACGTTGAAAAGCAGAAATATACTGAAAATAAAGTATTACATGCCTGTCCGTCTGCCATAGTATCAAGATTCGATAAAAAGGAGCCGGTAAAACAGGTTTTAACGGAGTGCGGCAATCAGCCTTCGATGCTCGGTCACTGGCCGGTACAGCTCAGGCTGGTACCCCCGACTGCAGCCTTTTTAAACAATGCCGATGTACTTTTGGTAGGGGACTGCGTTCCGTTTGCCCTGCCTGATTTTCATACCCGGTATTTGAAGGATAATGTTGTTCTGGTAGCCTGCCCCAAACTGGATGATTTCCAGTCGCACCTTACAAAGTTGACCGATATCATAGCTCATGCCGGTATAAAAAGTTTCAGCGTGATAAAAATGGAAGTGCCCTGTTGTTCGGGGCTGGTTAATATGCTTCAGCAGGGATTGAAGAATGCCGATAAAAATATTCCTTATAAGGTGATTACCATCGGCATAAAAGGCGATTTGAAAGCTTCCGATTGATATAATATAGAGTTTCCGCAATACAAAAAAGTGTCCGGTGTAAAAAGCCGGGCACTTTTTGTAATATGATAATCGTTATAATGGTATGTTGACAATATAGGCTGTAATGGATATTATAATAGCAAACATAGCCAATAAGGAGGCATTGATGCAGAATACAACTAACAGAACAAGATACTTTCTGGATATAGAACCCGAATTGAGAAACCGTTTGAAAGCAATGGCCGCCCTGAAAGGGAAGTCTATGAAAGAGTGGCTTACCGAAGCTATAATTGCCAAGATGGAAGATGAAATAGATGCTACGGAAGGGCTGACTGCATTAGCCGATGTCGATGGGACTATTTCGTTGGAAGATTATCTCGAATCACGTAAAACAAATAAATCGTAAATACAGAGAATGTATAGGATAGAATTAAGACGACAAGCCCAGCGTTCCCTCGATAAGCTGCCCAAAGGTGATTTTACGGCAATTACAGAAGCAGTTCAAAATCTGGCGGATTCACCGAGGCCGAAGGGTGTAGAGAAGATAAAGAGCGCAGGATTGTGGAGAATCCGCTATGGAGATTACCGCATAGTTTACAGTATCGATGATGACAATAAGATTATCATTATCCTTCGCATAGGTCATCGTAGGGAAATCTACAGGTCGCTTTGATTATAAAAATGAAACCGCGATTTTTCTTAATATATATTAGGTAGACGGTGAAAGATGAATATTGAAATTGTCTTATTATTTTTAGGATTGTTAGGTATTGGAGGGGTTGTAGGCGGTTATTTACAGCATTTTTGGAGTAAAAAACGAGATACCGAAATGAAAATCCAAGCCTTGAATGAAAATAAATATCGCTCAACTTTTATTTTTATGCGATGTGTTTTAGTACCTTCAAATATACTTCACTTTGATATAGATGATCCTAACTTTCCCCGAAAAGGTACTGATGAAACTATTAAGAATTATTCTATGTCTAAACTCTCCGAATTTTTCTACAACTCGACACTATATGCATCCGATGATGTTTTAAAATCAGAGAGAGAATTTTTAAAAAATCCTTCAGAATCGGCTTTCTTCAGGACTGCCATAGCTATGAGGAAAGACTTATGGAAGAAAAATACAAAAATCAATTTTGATGAACTATTTTTAGAATGACAGCAAATATGTATTGAAGAACGAGCTATGAAGATGAAAGTAGCAATATATTGTCGTGTAAGCACCAAATGGCAAGAAGTTATTATCAATAATAGTTGTTACGAATAATAATTCGACGCCGTTATGGTTCGACAAGCTCACCACGAACGGCTCTAAAAATATCCGCTCATCTTGAGCCTGTCGAAGGACAAGGGCGGCTCTAGTTTTTTATTTACAAGCAGGGTAAAAAAATCCGCTCATACCGGTCCCGATGTATCGGGAAATGGTTAAATGAGCGGAATTGATAACTGAGTTTGAACTGTCAATATTTATCCGAGGTGACACTTACCGCAATCATAAATGGTTTTTCCGCCTTTCTCCAGATGTGACTTATGGCATACTAAACAATCACTTAGAGTCGGAGAATAATCTTCCCTGACTATTTTCGAATAACTCATCGGGTCAAAATGAAGACAGTGGAAGTTGAGATTTTTACCGGCATTTTTATCGTCGCTGCTATGACACATCAAGCAGTTTTCATAACCTAAATTTAGAAGAAAGCCTGTTAATGCCGAATTATCCGCTGTCGCAACTGTATCATTATTACTGCTGCAACTGATGTTTAACGATAACACCGGCAACAGGAGCACTATAATAAATAAAAGCGCTGACTTTTTATTTCTCATCTAAATCCCCTGAAATATTTACTTAAGCGATATTTTTATTGTTTTGAAAGTTCATCATACCAGTCTTTATGTTTTTCTTTCGCATAGGACTCGCTAACCTTGCCGGTAAACCATGATTTAAGCAATATTCTATGCTCTCGCGATAATATGACGAATAGTATGTGTATAGCAAGCATGATAATAAAAAGCAGGGAAAATATATCGTGTATCGATGTTGTAATTGCCAGAGTAGAAGATGGTATGTTAAAAAAATGCCCCATAATTTTAATAGAGCCTGTAATTATCTGAACACCACCTAAAATTGCGTAGGCTAAAAACGCTGATTTCTGCGAGGAAAGATATTTCCCTTCCTTATTCCATTTCTTTTTTAATAAGTATTTCCCTATAGTACCGTGTGATATGTCCTTAATATTGGGCATCAGCATTGAAAGCCTGCCGGATAAAGTATAGTCGGTTAAAAAATAAAAACCGCCCAATAAAGTAATGTTCAATCCGATGAAATGCATATTCAATGGAAACAATACGCTTTTGGGAGTATCGACAAAGTGGGGGAAGAATAAAAACCCTATAATAAATCCGGAGATTATCAACAAAAATATACCGAGTGCGGTTAACCAGTGCTGAATAAAGGCTCCAATGCCATGTCTGGATATTTTTCCGTTTTCAACTGCTGTTTTGCTTTTAAATCTTACCTTTAATATCCCTAAAAGAATACCTGTTATAGCAGACACCGCTAACAGCCAGGGTATTTTGGATAACAGTAAAGTATTTAAATAAGCGGAAAATATAATACCTATTGTAAAAACGGCTACAAGAATAATAATAACAATCCACTTATTTCTATTCATAAATAACCCCGAATTATTAAGATAGGTAAAAACCCGACATCATTTTATACTATTTTTATAAATACGTCTAACAGAAATCGGAGTTTTTATTTTTACATTAAAAATGTGCCCGGTCATAATGCCAGGCACATTCGTTTTAAAAATTTGTAATTGTCTTTTTAATCCCATTGAACAAACATCGGCATTACAACGTGAATGTAGTTATCCACACCCACCGGGCGGAATACGCCGGGGCTGGAGGGGCTGGTAACTTCCAAAGCAACCTGCGACTCGTGTAACACTGTCAGGATGTCTGCCAGATACTTGCTGTTAAATGCGATCTTGGCTTCATCTCCTTGAACAAGCGCATCGACTTCACCAACATCGTCACCGATTTCTTCAGAACGTGCGGCAACCGTCAGTTTTCCGGGGGCTTCTTTAACTCCCGGTGTGATGACCAGCCTGATAATATTGCTGCCGTCCCTGGCAAAGATACTTGCCGTCTTGGTAGCTCTTAAAAACTGCCCGATATCGGCTACAGCGCGTGTGGTATAGCTCTGAGGGATAAGCTGGGAATACTGGGGGAAGGCTCCCTGTACCAGTTGGGAAACCAGTTCGATATCCTTAAGCTTGAACAGAATTTGTCCTTTAGCTGTGTTTATGCGGATTTCCACAGGGTCTTCCTGCTCCGTAACCATCCTGTTAAGTTCGGCAAGTGTTTTTGCAGGAATTATGGCGATAGTTTTCTTTTCGACGCGTGTCGCCAGCGGCATCTTGTATACCGCCAGCCTGAAACCGTCGGCGGCTGCCAGTGTCAATGTATCGCCATCGAATTCGGCGTTAATGCCGGTAAGCACCGGTCTCGATTCATCGGTAGCGGCGGCAAAAACGACCTTTTCGATGCCTTTCCTGAGCGTTTCGGCTTCGACACTGGTGACAACTCCATCTTCGACACCGGGTATCGGCGGGAAGTCTTTGGCATCGACGCCGCTGATTCTGGCTTCGAAACGGGCGCATTTTAATTGCAGTGTGCGCGTGCGCGGGGAAAGGCTGATGTTGATTTTATCGCTGGGCAAAGATGCCACGAATTCATTCAATAACTTGGCGGGTACGGTAATCGCTCCTTCGTCCTCCACCTTGGCGCCGAGCCAGTAGGTAATCGCCATTTCCAGGTTGGTGGCTACGAGTTTCAGGCGTCCTTCATCGGTCGCCAGCAGCACATTGTTGGTAATCGGCAGGGTAGTCCTGGTAGCTGCAGCTCTGCCGACATATATAAGTCCGCGGTTAAGGTTTTCCTGAAGGCAGGATAATTTCATGTTGCACCCCCGATATTTAGTAGTGTCGTGTAGTATATAACAAAATAGAGTATTAAAACAAGTAATTTTACGGGTTATTAAGCAAATTCAGCAGATTATTCAGTATTGGTATGGCGTTTCTGGCGGCTATACCGCGGTGGCTGAGCCCGTTTTTAATATCTTTCGGCAGTTCCGCCATCGTCTTCCCCAGTTGCGGCAGAAAGAAAACAGGGTCATAACCAAATCCTTTTTCGCCTCTCGGTTCGAAAGTTATAATCCCGTGGCATTCACCGCTGCACAACTCTGTATGCAGGTCTTGCGGTGTCGTTATGGCGATTACACTGCGGAACCTCGCCTGCCGTTTTCCCTCTGGAATCCCGTTCATTTTGGAGAGCAGGAAACTGACTCGCTCGCTATCGGTGGCATTTTCGCCGGCATAACGCGCTGAGAGGATGCCCGGTTCTCCCCCCAACGCCTCCACCTCCAGCCCGGAATCGTCCGCCAGCGTCAAGAGCCCGCTTGCTCTGGCAAAGGCTGCGGATTTCAATGCGGCATTTTCTTCGAAAGTAGAACCGGTCTCCGCAACCTCCAAATCAATGCCGATATCGGCCGGGGAAACAACGGAACAGGGCAAGCCTGCGAATATGAGCTTTAACTCAGCCAGCTTGCCCCGGTTATTAGTCGCAATCAGAAGCGCGGACATTTAGTCCTCCAGCGTGGTAAATCGCTCCTTCAGCTTATCCATTACCTGCGGCATAGTGGTGTATTCCATCTCTTCCAGCGGCAAGCGGTGCGGCTCGAAGGGCCCGTGACGGCGCAGGTATTCGGCTGCCCAATTGGCTTTCTTGCGGGCATCGTCGAAGGAAATATCGGCAAACATGTCGCGTGGACCGACCAGCATCCCTTCTGCAAGCTGGAATCCGAGCGCGGTTACCCTGGGAGGCCCGTCGAAACGGGTGGGAATGCTGTCGGCTACCGAAACCGGCATTAAAGGCCCGTTATGGGAACCGCGCATCCATCCTTCGACAATCGCCGGATGAGTGAAAGGCTCCAGCACTTCGCCTACCGCCGGGAACGAACCCTGGCAGCGAACGATAAAAACGGGGTCGTCCTTGCCGACATAGCGTCCGGCAATCAGCGACAGTTTCTGGGTGGAGGAGACGGCGGCGATTTCACCGGTATCGCGGCTTGAAACCGATTTGATGCAATAGCGTGACGGAGCGCCGATGAGTACCAGCAGATCATATATTTCTTCGGGCGAGGTGAAATAAACCTTCTTGTGCTCTTTTACATCGTGGACTTCGAATTTGAAACCTTTATGCATATTGGGAGCGATTACCAGTCCGATGGTGTTGAACGGGTCGGCAAACATCTTGTATAAAGGCAAATTCCAGGCGCCGGAAGAAGTCTTATCAGCCATAAAAATTATGACGGGTTCCGATATGCGTTCGTTGATTTCCATCTCGGCAACTCCGGGACCCATACCCTTGACGTTACCGGAAAAAGCATCGGATAGCAGGTCCTGTCCGGCGCCGTAGAGTTTCAGCTTCTTGGCGATTTCGGTTCCCTTAACAAAGGTATTCCATGCCATCTCGTGAATCTTTTCGTTACCTTCACCCATCTGATGCGTCATTATCAGTTGCAGGTCGTCGCCGCACTTGGTTACATAATAATCAATCAGCATGCCGGCGGACTTGGCTTTATTAAGGCTTTCGTTTGCCGATGCCAGTATTTCGGGGTGCGAATCGGAATGGCCTACAAATCCGCCGATATCCGCTTTAATTACGCTTAAAGTTAATTTCATGATACCCTCCAAAAGACTTCAATAATTAAATACTAAAACCTCTTAATAATCAATCCCACGGCGCGCCTGAATGCCGCTGTTATAGGGGTGTTTTATCGATAGCATTTCCGTTACCATGTCGGCTGCCTGTATAATCTTAACATCCGCATACCTGCCGGTTAAAATCAATTCGACATTTTCAGGTTTCTCAGAGATAAGTTTCAGCAAGTCATCTACGGGAATCAATCCCAGATTAACCGCCATATTAACCTCATCCATAATCACGACGTCGTATTCTCCGCCGAGTACGGCGTTTCTGGAGGCGGTAAATCCCTTTTGGGACTGCTCAATATCTTGGGGACGGATGTTGTCTTTATCCACCCAGCCCTCGCAGCCGAAACTCTCGAATGTAACTTCGGAAAGTAAAAAGAGCGATTTTCTTTCACCGTGTACATAATTGCCGGCTTTTAAAAAGAAGGCGAAATAAACTTTTAATCCATGTCCTGCCGCCCTGCTGGCAATGCCGATGGCGGTTGAAGTTTTCCCTTTACCGTCTCCGGTAAAGACCGAAACCAGTCCTTTTTCCAGTTTTTCCGGTGTCATTTCACTCCTGTTTCAATTGAAGATAGTGGTGTAAGCAGTGCAGTATAACAGTTTATCAATCACAATCAAGTCGTGTCAAGGAAATATACTACTGCCGTAAATGATAAAACAATCGTAAATATTGCAGTGTGAGCTTTTCAGTCTATAGTATCAGGTTGCATTGATAAAGGGTTTGCATTAAAATAACTTTTTATGAGATATGTACGATTTTCAATCAACGGAAAAAATGAATACGGTGTATTGAACGACCATACAGTTCAAAAATACGAGGGGAAACCCTTCAAATACCTCGAACCGACCAGGGAATTCTATCCGCTGGAGCAAGTAAAGTTACTCGCTCCCTGCGAACCTACCAAGATTATTGCCATGGGTTTGAATTACCATGCGCATGCAAGAGAGATGGACATGCCTTTTCCCAATTCACCGCTGACCTTTCTTAAACCTTCGACGGCGGTAATCGGGCCGGAGGAAAACATAATTTATCCTTCGGTTTCCAGCAGGGTAGATTACGAGGGCGAAGTGGCGGTGGTCATCAAGAAAGCCGGCTGGCGCATTTCAAAGGAAGATGCTATGGATTACGTTCTCGGCTATGCCTGTTTTAACGATGTTACCGCCAGGGATTTGCAAAAGGCCGATTTACAGTGGACGCGAGCCAAGGGCTTCGACACCTTTGCCGCTATCGGCCCCTGGATAGAAACCGACCTCGACCCGTCCGATATAGAACTGGAGACGTATCTGAACGGCAAACTGAAACAGAAAGGGAATACCAGCGATTTTATCTATACCATCCCCGAAATCATCAATTTCATCTCAAACGTGATGACGCTGTTGCCGGGGGATATCATAGCTACCGGAACACCCAGCGGTGTCGGGCCGATGTATCCGGGCGATGTGGTGGAAGTCAGGATAGATTCCATCGGTACACTGAAGAACACTATAATCAAGAACGGCTGCTAGTATAACAGCTTCAAGAAAACAGTAAAAGGGGACGGGAAACCGTGCCCCTTTATCTTGCTATATTTTCTTCATGATAACCGCTTGCCGCAGACGATTTGAAATACCCTTCGACATCGGGGCGCAGCAGGTAGACCAGTATCAGAATGCCGGCGACGGTTCCCACCGGCGCCGCAAAGATACTGAGGGCGGCCTGTACGATACCCATAACCCGTCCCCAGTCCCGATTTTTTATAATTCCGACGGCAGCGATGACTGAAATAATGATATAAGATAAAAGAATCAGCACGACGATGCTGATAGCGAAAATGAAGCCGGGTAACGCCGAAGCCCACATCGAAGCGGTAGCATCGGGGAAGGCGACAATGGCGACAGCCAGTAATCCCATCAGCGCCATAAAGGCGGATAATAATTCCCAGACAATCACTAAAACCAGCAAATCCGGTTTTTTCATCGGCATTCTCCTTTTGGATAAGTGTAATTATTCTAAAGTCGGTATCGAATGATGTCAATAGCGGATTTTATAGACCTCACCCTCCGGCTCCCTCTCCGCACGCAGAGAGGATGAGCGGATATCATTAGAGCCGTTCGTGGTGAGTCTCAAAAAGCCGTTCGTGTCCTTCGACAGGCTCAGGATGAGCGGATATCATTAGAGTTGTTCGTGGTAAGCATAAAAAGCCGCTCGTGGTGAGCTTGTCGAACCAAAGCGGCGTCGAAATGTATTTATAACAACCTTGATTGAAAAAACCTGAAGCTATTGACTCGATGTTATATAATTAAATAGGTATTTATCACAAGAGACATTATCAGCACATAGTATTATGGCGGGTTAAGCCTTAAAATGAACAGAGATATGAGTATTGAAACATTCGGTAATAGTCTTTTAGAAAGCATGGCTGTTCAGCCGTCCTTCAAAACGGTATATCTGCAATTAAAGGATTACCGTTTCAACATCTCATATAACCATGACAGGGAAATATGGCTGACCTGCATACTGGCGATGCAAAGCGTCACACTGGGCAATTTCGGTGTTGGGTGCGTTATTACGGATAATAACAATACACTGGTAAGCTACGGCAATAACCAGGTCTTTTTCCCGCAATTCAGAAGCGATTTTCATGCCGAAATGGTTACCCTCAATCACTTCGAAAGCGTGGTTAAACCTGCGTTTGTCAGCGGATATAAGCTGTTTACATCCCTCGAACCGTGTCCGATGTGTCTTGCCAGAATCCT
>JAQTUQ010000048.1 GCA_028707255.1 Dehalococcoidales bacterium | reverse complement strand
CCTTTTTCTTGAACGGGTCATAGTCAACCTTTTTCGTTTCCAGTGGAGAAGGTTTCAATATCTCCTCCGCCGCCTTATATGCTTGCGGCTCAATGAAGTTACCCGCTTGTCTATCTCTAATATTATTGATAACCGTATCAATCGTTCCCGTCAGCAGTTTCAATTCCTCAGCTAACCGCTCCATTTCCGACCTCGTCATATCCAACTGTGTTACTTCTTCTTCAGTGATATTAGGTTTTTCCATTAGGCTCTCCCTACGCCGTGATTGCGGCGGTGTATCTGCTCATCACGCCACTCTTGCTCTGCTTCATAATCCCATTGCGTCTTGCAGTCCTCACAAAGCGGCGTTTCACGTGATACATCGTCGTTTGCATAAGAGATTTCCTGTCCGGCCTCCACAATGTCTATTCCGCAGTCAAAACATTTAACCGGCTTGACAATCTTCACCGCATTGCGAAACTCCGTTGATACGTTTGGGTCATTTGCTATTCTGCCGATAGCAAAATCCATCATCTTCAACATCCCTTGTTCGTTATTCATTATTCACCTCCCACCGGCTCAAACATATTGCCGAGAGTTATTTCCAACTGCTCCTTCACGACATTGATTTCCCTTGCCCTGTGGCACTGGTGGACGGCAAGGGCAAGAAATATCACGGCAAAAATTATTGCCAAGTTCCGTTGCATTCTTGCCTGCCATAATTCGTTATAATATGTTTTCATCTGCACCCCCGAAATAGAAAAAGCAGGGGGAGTTGGACACCAAACATCCCCAGCGGTATGCTGGAGAATTGAAAGGTCTCCCCCTGCTTAATTTTAATGTTTGAAGTTGTCCGGTGTCCATTTTCCCGTCCATTGTGCTATAATTATACCGCAAGGAAATAATTTGTCAAGGGGTTTGTAATGAATTGTATAATGAAATTATTACTGTAATCATTACAGTTGATAACAGGGAGAGGAAAAAGAAAAAAGGGCGGCAGGAAAAAGGAAGTCAAACCCCGCCGCCCGTTCCTCTGGGTAAGAGGAAAATTTACCATTCCTTTATTATCGCCAGATTACAGCCGAAATCATAACCTCTATTTATATCCCAAAGCGTCTCGTCAAAGCGTTTTGCACCAACAATACCGATAGTTGCCAATATCTTATTCAGTATCTCCGGAGTCTGAAAGTTGGAATTCAGCATTTTGTTCACACCGGATACGCCACACTGCACAAGAAAATTCGCATTAGTGGATAGTCCGATATACCCGTATTCCCGTACCTCATCCTCTGCCGCATTACCTATCATAGCCGAGTTGAGATAGCCGAGTTCACCATAAAGCCGTTCATCAGGTAACCAGTTAAAAAGCGGTCCCAAGTCTCTTTTTATCCCTGCGGAATAATAGAAATCATCCGCATTGACAAGATAAGCCATCCCGCCGAGACTCCATTTCCAATTCTTGAACTCCTCAACGAACTTATTCTCCTGCGCTACCGCTTTGAACGAAACGAGAAACAATACCGCCAGAACCAAAAGCATTATTTTCTTCATCTTATTCACCCCCTTTATTTTTGATAAAGAATTTTACTGCATTATAAATTGCCTCAAACAGACCTACCACCAGAGGCACGGCAACCATCGGGTCGGTATCGGTCAGATACGCAAGTATTGTTCCGACCAATCCTGCCGCACCTCCTCTAATAAGTTTCTCTAACATCTTTACTATGCTATATCCCTTCATATTGCCCTCCTTATGTTTTTTCAAAACCCGCCTTATCCTTTGTAAAATTATGTGCCTCATTAGTGCGTTCATTTCAATGCTCTCCAGACCTTCAGGCAACGGTTTATCCACCCTCTCAAGAACTTTAATTGACTGCCCTTGCTTATGCCTACAACAAAATCTATTCTATTAAACAGATAATCCTTCCAATCCTGTGTAACTTTCAATAATCTCATAGCACGGTCTATGCCTGAATTAACCCCAAAATCAAAGACTGCGATGTCCAAACCGTCAACAAGGTCATCACATCCTGCCTTATCCCAAAACTCCTTTTTATAGAAGTCCTTCGCATAGGCAAGTCGGTATTCGGGAGTTTTAATCTGACTGATTTCGTAAAACTCGTTAGGGAAATTCTTTTCGGTAATACCGTAAAGGGTTTTGCCGCCCCTATCGTCAGGGTCATCAGAATATACGCCTTCAATCCTCATCAATAAATCAAATGCACGGTCAAAGTTTTCTTTCATTTCAGTATCAGCGTAACTATGCCCCCCGCAAGTAATAGTCCTATCGTGCTTGCAAGAAACCATAACGGCTTGATAGACGCTTGCATTTTCCGCACCTTCTCGCATAGCCCTATCTCGCCATTCCCGATAAGCAGTTTATTGAGAAACTTCATATTCTCCTGCATAGCATTGATTACATCCCTGTCCCTTTGTTTACTTTCCTGTAATTCGCCGATAAGTTGCTTAATCAATCCTTCATCCACTGTTGCCTCCTTTCGCTATTTTTCCACGTTGATTTTTTGCGGTAGTAACTTTTTCCAGAACGGTTCACCTATCTGCTCAATCTCTGCTTCCTTCGTTTCCATATTTATCTTTGCGTTTGCCTTTGTATTGCTTTCCAGCGTTGCGGTATCTTCTTTAAAACTAACGGAAGTCGTGTAAGTCAGCCCGCACCCTGAAAACAGCAACAGAATTAGAAGGTATTTCATTCCCCCACCATCCCTTTCAGTAACCCGTTCTCACTTGATTTACCCATCATCTTTTTGCTTCCGCCACCGACTGACGCTACCATTGTGAAATAAACATCCTCTTCCAGCCAGTCAGCTGTCGCATCATCTTCCTGTGTTGCATAACCGGCTTTTATTGCTGTCCAGTAAACATGAGATACGCTGGATGATATACTGGCAACTCCCGAATAATTTGTTTCAATGGGGCTTGAGGGAAGTTCATCTGTTCGTTCACTGTCAGTATATACATAAATAGCAACCCCCTCTAAATCATTTTCCTCATAAAAATTAAAATCCCACCATAACGGTTTATAAAATCCTCTTAAAATAGGGTATCCGTTATTCATTGTTGCCTCTATGCCCCATATACTTCCCCACCCGTTAATATCGTATCCTGCGGTGGAAAAGGTAGATTTTGTTTTCATCTGTGCTGTTGATTTGCCCGTTCCTACATCAGATGTTTCCCAACCGCTTGTTTCGGTATCCCAAAACAGCCCCGTTTCGTTAGCATCGCCGTCGCTGAAACCACTACCGCCGGAAAAAACAGATACATCGCCAGTGGAATAACAGTATGAAACGTCCGCTTTGTTCTCGCCATCTGCATCAATGTTCCCTGCAAACCCGCCGCCATTAGTGCCGCTTGTTACCGTCACCCTTGCATAGCAATCGCTTATAGTTGCGACATAATATACTTCGCCAAACATCCCGCCACCGTCGCCATAATCCGCAATCACCTCGCCGGTAACGTAACACTCGCTTGCCGTTCCGGTCATTGCGCCCGCAAGCACACCGACATATTGTCCCGCATAGATATATGCCCCTTCTATTCCTAATTTTTCTATTGTCCCGCTAACACTTTTGAATAACCCTATGTTATCGCCATAGCCAACACCGTTATGGTATAGGTCGCTAATAATTTTATAATCCCCGTCAAACGTGCCTGAGAATGTAGCCGCAATCGGGTTCCACCCTTCACCGCTGTCTTGATAAGTATATGACAATCCTGAACCATCAATCATGTCATAGACAATTAGTTCCTCGTCGGTTGATTTGTCCCACATGGAATATTCAACAGAGTCTATGTAAAGAGAGTTCGGCGCCTCGCCCAAGTCAAACAAAAACTTATCGCCGGATACCCATGTAACGATTGTATATCCGCCCATATCTTCATATACGCAGTCCACAACACCAGAATAGTTTTTTATTGGGTTGACATAATCATCATAATCTGAGGTGTAACTATTTAAATCGTTCATCAGCTTATAATCGCCAGCCAACCCCTCTCGTATTGCTGATAATTCAGCCCATGTAGTAATTTCTGTGCTTCCAAAAAGAGGCATTAAGGGAAGTCCAATTATCAAACTTATCAGAAGCCCACTTATCAAGAGTTTACTTTTCCGTAATAGATGTTTCATTAGTAACCTCCTCTGATAATGCAGTTATCCGTGCCTCAATTCGTGCCTTGTTAGTTAATAATCTTTCTTGCTCCTTCGTTACATATCCCGCAGGGTTTTTCTCAACTTCCGCTTTGAGTTGAGAAAGGTATTGCTTCATGGTGATATTCCCCGCTTTTGTCGGATTGCGGTCAGGCAGTTTCGGTAGCCATGCAGCAAGTTCTGCTATCCTGTCATTTGCATATTTAACAGGTGCTTCAGAAATAGTGGATAGTTTGCTTTCAATCACTGTTTTCTCTGCCTGCAAGCGTGTCAATTCTTCTGCTTTCATATCAATTATAGCAGGAGAAGTCCCGCCCTTCGGCAGTTCAGACGGTGTAATAACCTCCTGCCCGTAACACCAGAGGCATAAGACTGCAAAAACCAGCAGTAGTTTTCTCATTGTCCGCTCCTTTAATATGTCCAGCGTTGCGTTACCACCGTTGCCGTGTCGGTTTCCGTGTCCCCCTTAAATACCATCGGGAAACTTGCGAACCGCATATTACTCTTTGTCCAGCCCAGCGCATCGGCTTCGGCAATGGAAAGGTAATTGGTGGACGTATCGTTACCGCCTATCCCCATTCTTACCGTCTTGTCGGCAGTCTGAACATATACCTCTATATGTGAAACGTTGGTATAAGATTTTGAAACCTCCGTATAACCCTGCACCTCAAACCGCTCCACGATTACGCTGTCGGGTAAGGTCATATCGTCAAGGCGTAATTCAATGGCTGCTATATCAGTTACTATGGCTGCTAACTGCGCTTGTGTCACCCCGCCTGACTGGATAGCCGTGTTAATCGCCTCCACGGCCGTCTTGATGTCCTCTGCCAATGCATTCCCCGTGTCCTGCCGGGTGCTGTCGGACGGGCTTGCTGGCATCTTCGTGTTAATCGCCTCAGCCGCCGTCTTAACATCCGCAAGGTTGCCGCCTGCTTCCTTTGCTATGGTTGCAGTAGAATCTTGACGAATATACCCGCCACCACCAGCAGTAACTAACGGGTCGGTATTGGTTTTGACTGTAGCTAAATTGCCACCAGTCTCTTTCGCAATAGTTGCTGTGCTATCCTGCCGCACATATCCACCACCACCGGCAGTTACCAGAGGGTCAGTGTTGGTTTTAATATCTTCCAGTATTGCGTTGCCAGATTCCTGATGTGTACTGTCTGAATAATCTGCGGGATAGAACGGAGTGTCAGTTCCAGGTCGCACATAAACCCCGTTATCAGCACCGACTGCACTCCCGCCGTATTGTGCAAAATTAAACGGCTCGTTATCTGGAAATGTGCCAATAGTAACACTCGGTAGAGTTAAGGCGTCTATTTGTAAATGTCCGTCAGTGTCAAGTTTTGGAACATAAAAAATCCCCGTGCCGTCTTTTGCCGTATTCCCATACATCAGAAATTTTGCCTGTGAAGGGTCTGGCTGGAATACCTGAATGGTATCCGTCGCCTGTGATAAATCTCGCATGTCAAGGTCAGTAGAACGGACATTGACAGAAGTATCCCCGTTTGTTATATCAGCAAAATCCATTGTTGCCGTTATTGAGCCTCTTACTGCAAGGCTGGTATCGCCACTTGTAACTTCATCAAGACTAACTGATAAAGTCTCATCTGTCGGAGTCTGTATCAATATCCCCCGTCGTTGCCCGCCTACCGCTGTCGGGTCAGTATCCCATGATACGTTTTCCGTATAGAGCCATACACACATACTTGCTACTGCCAAAATTCCCGCCACCACCGCTACTCTTTTTCTCATCTTGTGCCTCCTGTTTTATTCCGTTTGCAAAAACTTTTCATACTCTATTTTTTGTTTCGTCGGCAACTTAAAGTATTGCGGCATCCCGCTTTTCTGTGCCGCAAACTCTTTTATCGCTGATTGTAATATGCTTTCCTGCTCATCAGCCGGTAACTCATTTAACAATTCAAGCATTCTACTTTTTGCTTCCGGGTCTTTGGTTTTTAAGAACTTCATAATTGACAGTTTAACAGGACGTTTCCGCTCTATATCCGCTCGTATCTGTTCAGCTTTCCATGTTGCTACTCCCGTTGTCCGTTCACCGCCCAGTATGATATTCACGCCGGAGAAATCACGTAATACTTCACGTTTCCAGTCCGGTTTCCGTCCGTAATAATCCGGCTCATCTTTAACAACTTTCAATATCCGTTCCGTTGCACGTCCGCCGAGTAAATCCGGGAGCAATCCGTGTCCGAGATATTTATTCTTTGCCTGTCGTTGTTCCTCAAATGTCAAGTAATTCGGTGCAATCTCCCGCCCTGAAAACGGGTCAAATCCCAAGACATAAGCGTTATACATCATAATAAACGGGTTGCCTACCTGTAAGGGTTGTGGTATAAACTTCGCCGTTTTCATAGGTTGTGTCCAACCGCCCCAGGGTGCAAAGTATGATAGGTCAATAAACTGCAATTCACCGTCCCGCCGCTCTGGTAAAAGGATATAGGGCTGTGCCATCATCGGCCCTTTGAGATAGTTCGGCTTAACCTTTTCCACTTGCTCCTTGCTCATCTTCAGACGGTTC
>JAQTUQ010000047.1 GCA_028707255.1 Dehalococcoidales bacterium | reverse complement strand
ATACCAGGGCTAACGGAACATTACTGAACGGACCAAAGAGGAAGAAGAAAGCTATCAGATATATAAGGAAGTTATACCGCGGAATGATCGGTTTATTGTAATAGAAATCGAAGTTTTCCAGCAGCGTCAATTTGTCTGCTTCTTCAAGCTTATCGCTGGCCATGAGCCGCTGGAACCGTAAGGAGAAGAATTCGTAAACCGTCAAGCCGGGAAACCGGTTCGTGAAGGACTGCATGTAGGCAAGAGTCTTTTCTCTCCCTCTGCGCAGAGTCGTATACCGGCTTCTATCTATCTTGTATCCCAACCGCAAAGCTTCGTTTCCCTGTGAAGAATCTTCGATATAACTCAAATATACCGCCGATTTGCGCAGCGCCGTTGCCCGCCAAATGGTGGGGCCGTATTCTGAGTGCGAACCAACCCTTGACTCTCCGAGAAGAACACGGCCGTTAAAAGTATCCTCGCTTATGCCCTGATAGCTGTTTACCGGAGTGATACATTCGTCGCCGACGACCAAATTCGGAACAATAATTCCAAGGTTATCGCGCTCGGTGAACTGCTGAACATCGAACGGAAGCAGGAAGAAATCAACCGGGAATGCCAGATGATCCCAGTCTTGCGCAAAAATGGCAGCTTTCCTCTTTTCCGTTTCTTCGATATACCTCATGGCAAACGCCCAACGCTGGGTTTTTACGGTAATGCCTGAGCCCAGATCATGTTGGAAATTAGCGATTGTCCTGGGCGATGCTTCATTCAGTTTCCACGGGGCAGATCGATCATTGAAGAATTCCTCAGCCAGCACCTTTGTATTTTCGTTCAAGTTATCAGGATCAAAATGATACGTAAAGACGGCGCGCAGATATTCGTCCACTAAAGCCTCCAGCGCGGCTTCTGTCATATTCTTTGCTTGCGAATCCTTGTGCCGCAGGAATATTTTGTAGACCAGCCGGGCGGCTTCATACTGAGATTTTATGGATTTATAATAGTTTGTGGTGCGGTATGCAACCCACTCCCGCATCATTCTTTTGGCTATATCATCTTCGTCCTTTGCCAAAAGCCGGGCGATGTCTGCTACGGTCTGTTTGAACGTGACGTCCGGCCCCAGCAAGTGAACAATCGTCTCCCCGCGTTTGACGGGATCCACGCCCTTCAAAAGATCGTCCAGATATATCTCTAATTCGACGCCAAATCTCTCTTTAAGAAGCTGATATGTTGTTGCAGCCACCGGCACCTTCTTGCCGCTTAGTTTATCGTAGACGAAAAGCGCATCCATGATCTCAACTGACGGAAGAACCTCTTCACTGACGCCGGTCATCAGGAAGTATAACCGGAAAAGGTTTTTCATATCAATTTCCTTCTTATTAAGCCCGTGGTGCGCATAGACAACAACTCCATTGAAGAACTCCACGGTCAATTTCCGTGCTCTCCAGCTGGCCAGAACAGGCAGCTTATTCCCGTTTCCTTCAATGACATCCCGGAGATCTTTTTCTTCCGTATCAGTGATCATATGGTATTTTTTCAAAGTACCTTCCACTAATGCGCCCATGTACATGTCTTTCAGATACGGATCGCGCCTTACCAAGTCAATAACTCCGGTCTGGCCGTTTTCGACCTTTTCTTTAGCTATCAGCTCATAATTCTTGATCGCGTTCAACCGTTCAACTTTTTCAATAGCGTTCGAGTTTGCCTCCAGGAATATGAACCAGAAACTTCGTAAAGACTCTCTTAAATTAAGCGCTAACAACAAGAAAGCTAAAATCATCCCTATGGGAAGTGTCGTCAATCCTATCATATACGCGACTGATATGCCTATAAGTACTGCATTCGTTATAAACCACGACGCAATAAATGATCTGACGAATTTGACCTTGAATGCCCCATCAATGTTCTTTTCTTTGGTGTTGGAAAAAATAATCCTCTTTATAGTTCTGCCCATCAAAGGCAGAAGATATGTATTGAATTTTATATACGGCAGCATGCGGTATAGATCAAATGCCAGCCAGGCGAAGATCGCTGCGGTAAAGATAAGTCCCCAAAGAGGGATTACACTGATAGCCAGCGCGAACGCTGCGGCAAATGCGATAACCATGGTCACCCAAAGACCATTGAGGACATAGCCGGGTTTAACAGGGAATGGGAATTCAGGCAAATCTATTTTTTGAATCTCTAGCCATGGAGTCAACTCTGCCCTAATTATTTTAGTGATCTCCTCATCGATAATTCTGTTTGCCGATTTTTCCGGAAGCGAGGTTAAACGCCCCAGATAAGGACCCAATTTTTCTGCACTGAGCGGATCCGCCAAGTGCTTTTTATTCTCAGGCAAAGTTCTCTTTTGCTCCGCACAGCATTCAAAATACGCCTTAATCTGATCATCAAGAATCGGATACGCGCCCGGTTTTATCTGACGCCTGCCTGCGCTGGTGTCTTCAAATGCATAATGGAACTGGTGTTCAAGAATCTTCAGGAATAGTTCCGCAATCGGGGCGACAAAATATTTTTCTTTTAATAGCATTATCGCTTCAACGTCATCGGCATCGATTGTGCTGAGTTCAGCGGTTATTATCTGCTTCTGCATAAAATTGCGGTTTTTCTGCACAACATCTATGTTCTGTTCAGCATTTTTCGGATCAGAAGGATAGTATTTTTCCATAAGATCCTGGACCGTTATTGTGGGCTCATAGAGCGCTGCCAAATATTCAACAAGCGGCTCCACGAGGCTTAAATGCGGCACAATATCCTGAATTCGCTTACGATATTCGATTTTTACCTTGTCTTGAGGAACGTCTGCTTGCTCATTCTTCCGTGTTTCAGTCTGATTTTCAAAAACTTTTTTGATATGTTTTCTAAAGTAGAGCGCCAACACAGCAGTCGTTGTCAACACCAGCGCTTGGACACCAAACGGAGCCAACACAACGGCAATACCGACAAGGACGAACAAAGGTACGAGCGTACCCCTGGCCAGAGGATCTAAAAACAGGTTATATAGCCAGCTGTTCCTATAATGTTCGGTGAAAAGAATACCGAAATACTCTTGCGTGCTTCCGATAACCGGATCCAGCGCTTTATAATCTTTCCAGTAAACAGGGGTATATCGATCCTTTATTTCATAGATCAAAGTGCCGTTGCTGAAATACCGTGCGCCTCTCTGAACACCCAATGCATTGATTTCAGACGCATTCATCGCACCGATACGGGGCGTATTGTCGTTACTCGAAATCTGATTACCTAACACAAAATTATTATACCCCTAAAGATCAACCCGGAATAATTCGTCCCTATCTCCCGCGCTTCTGTCAAATACCCAGTACGCGCCCGGCACCCCTTTGATGAACACGACATAATGCTTATACCGGGGCTGATCGGAAACAATACCGCCTAACCCAAACCAGGAACGCACGATTTTGTTTGAGTGATCCGGCAACTCATATTCGTTATAATAAACTTTTAACGGCTCTCCCATGAGCCAAAAGCCTTCGTGCACCTCAAATGCAAGGGCGCCATTGGCATAAATAGCTACCTGACGCAACGATTGCTTAGCCGGCCTTTGCTCTTTGGCAATATCATAAACAAACAATACATTATTCAGTGAAGCATCATTAACGACCCTGAGATTATCCAGATGGGAAACCATTTCGTACACATCCTTATAATCATCGTAATTTTCCAATCCTTTGATGTAGCGATACGTTTCCGCGTGAGTTGCAAACCGCGCATCGCCTGTCTTCGGGTATATCTCAAATGTAATGTACGCCGGGATCCCCTCGGCGTAGTATGTTTCGCCGTTGATCTGAGGGAAGTCCGATTTGATAATATAAACTCTTCCGTGATTGTCCTTTGCCTCAGTCTGCGCCTTGCTGATATATTGGAATTTAATGTTCTCTTTATTCGCTTCCAGATTGGCGTAATTTATTTCACCATCAAAACTTGCAAGTCCCTGTTTAAGGTTATAATTGATATTACCTTCCACTATATCGGTATAGCGCGAGTAGCTGAAAATTGATTCCTTTCCACTTACGGTCATGGTAGTGATTGTTATATCTGCTATGTCAAACCGGCCGAATTCTCCGTTAGAATTATAGAACTGGTACTCTGTTCTGCCGTTATCCAGTTTATTATCGGCATTAAAATGACCGAGCGCGCGTTCAATGACCACGCCTTTCACTTCCCTGGTCTCTTGATAATCCATGGTCCCAACCAAATCCCATGTATCGGCCTGGTAGTATTTTTCGACTCCCTGATAATGAAGTCTTTTGTTATCATCCAGGATATCGTTGATCGTCTTGCCGGCAGGCATCACCCGGGTGTTATTAGGCCCGTCTACCAGTATCACGTGAGAATTCTCATCCAACACTTCGGAAGAACTCAGAACGATCCTGTCATCATAATTTCCGTTTTGATCGCACTTATACGTAATGGATTGCGAAGCTATATTGAAAAGGCCGATAACGCCGTCATCGTATATTCTTTCTTCTACGCTGGTTGGGACAAAAGTCCCCTTGTCCATATCTCCGTAATAAATCTTGCTGATACGGCCCAAACCATTGTGCTCCTCAAGCCAGACAGCATTCGTTTTATAATTGAAAAGCTTGACTAATGCTTTGCCGTCTTCATACTGAAGCACCTCCGAGCTAATAAACAAGTCTCCTTTTGTTCCGTCCGCATTCAGCACATACGTATTTGCCCTATCGGCAATTCCATAAGGTTGCGAGAATTTACCGTTATCGTCATAATAGTTCTCGGTCAATTTGTTATCAACTTTCTGCGTTGCCAGCCTCCCCAGACTGTCATACGTATTTATTTCTGTGCGGATCAGCAAAGTTTCGGC
Organism: Dehalococcoidales bacterium; assembly: GCA_028707255.1. GTDB lineage: Bacteria > Chloroflexota > Dehalococcoidia > Dehalococcoidales > UBA5627 > UBA5627. Next base: position 1,865 of record JAQTUQ010000047.1, on the reverse strand, counting down.
GCCGCCATAAAATTCTAAGGTCTTTGTCGCGGTTCCAGTGACTGGATCTACTCCAGTCGTTGTTGCTTTGCTGACCAGAATATCCTTGCCGATGACTTTGGTTATTGCAATTGACGGCACGCCAAATCTTGTGTATTCTTTTTCAGGGTCATACTGATATTCCGTGGTAAAGCCGTCTTTGTCCTGCTTAATAAGTAATCCGTCTTTGTAGGTATTGATTTCCGTGGACCCGTACGGAATAAAGCTTGTACCTTGCGGAGTTCTTACCGGAGCAAAATACTGGACTTCTCTGGTTACCGTTTTATTCACCAAATCAAATGTAACGTTTCCGATAATGTAGCCCTGCTTGCCGGTCGCATTTACGCTGGAAATAAATACTTTCTTGCCGTCCATGCCGGTAACAAATCCGCCGAGAGCATTCTCCTTTCCTTCTAAGGCCGCAATGTGTTCGCGGATCGACGCTAACCCGGGAGTGTATACCACTGCGCGCTCTTTTCCGTCAACTGTCAGCGTCCCATACCCGGGATTTTGCAGATCGATCGATAATGGCAGATTGCCTGCCACTATCTCCTCGATCGTCCAGATGGGAAGTTTTTCAGCAGAGCTCATCTCGCCCGGCACAAGCGAAACATACCCTAAGCCCCGGAGAGCCTGATGAACCTTTGCGTCACCCTTAATACCATTCTGCCAGTAATACGTCGTGTTTCCTTCGGTAATAACTATCAGGCCGTCGCTCGGCGCCGGCAGATCAGTCGGCAGTGGCATCCAGTCGCCGTCTCCCTCTAATGCGTTGATATACCGTTCCCCCATAGCAGGGCTCTGAAGCCACATAAGAACCTTGGTTTCATCAATGCTGCCTGTTTCGGGGTTTCGTAATACTTTAAAATAGAACGGCAGCTGACTCTTGATTCTGGTATATTTGTAGATTTCGTATCCATCACTCGAGATACACACGAATTCCGCCTTATCAGTGATTTGATCTCCGGGAATAGGCAGCACTGAAGGCACCCAGCCGCCCCATTCCGTGACTTTACCTTCTTCCCGCCACTGTTGGAATATCGCGGTTGTATCTGCGAGTATCGGCTGATATGCACGTGCCTTGCGCGCCTCGCTGCGCAGATATTCGGCATAGGCAGTATCATTCACAACTTTGCCAACTACTCTGTCCGCTTCAAGGGTAGCTGCCAGCTCAAGATCAGCGTCCGGAACTTTAATTTCAGGGATCAGAACCGGATAATCGCTGTCCAAAAGCGTAGCCTGAGCCGCTTTTATCGCCGCCAGATCATAACCTTGTAATACACCGCGCAGCTTATCTTCGCCCAGGGTAAACGGATTATCGCCCGCGCGCGCGAATTCATATGCGGCAACGCTGGAAAGTGAATATTTCCCGAACGGCGTGTGGCTGTTAAAACCCGTATCCTTATTTTCTTCGGTAGCGTACGGCAGTGTTCCTTTATACGACATGGCCTTAAGATTGCTCAAATAATAATCTGCCGTCTGGCTCTCCCCGATTACTTCGTATCCAAGAGCAAGCCAGCCGGTCCATTCCAACCAACCCATATCTTTATTATCATTGGAATCGATCAAGGCCCTGGTTACATTCTCTCCGTCCGGCCGCTGATAGGTAGCCACGACTTCTGCCCTTGCCCTTGTATTATCAAGCAGCTGTTTCGCGGTTACGTTGTATCCGGAGAGCAGCGTGGTAATGTCATCTTTGCCATAAGCCATAATTATTATCGGCTGGACATCGCTGGCAAATTTAGTATCGAATTCGACCGAGGCAACTTTACCTTCAATGTTGGTCGTGATATACGCGCCCCGATTGAAAACTCCGGTATCCTTGTTATACTTAGAGGCAATATAGG
>JAQTUQ010000020.1 GCA_028707255.1 Dehalococcoidales bacterium | reverse complement strand
CAAGAAAAAGGAGGGGGAATAATGTTAGAGAAAAAAGGATACTGCTATTATCTGGACGGGGAGAAATTGCCGTCAGTTACAACGATACTGGGAGTGCTGGATAAACCTGCCATACTCTACTGGTCTATTAAAAAAACAATCGGGTATATAGGAGCGCATCTTGCGGATTTACGGGCAGAGGATTTAACGGAAGATGAGGCATTGGATATCCTGAAGAAGGCGAAACAGCACGCCTTTGACATTGCAAAACAGGAAGCGGACAGGGGGACGCAGGTGCATACCTTGATACATCAATACCTGCTTGGCGAAAAGGTTTATCTGGAGGAACTGGACGAGAAAGTAAGAAACGGGTATCAGGGTGCGGAAAACTGGATTAAGGAATCCGGTTATACTTCCGAAGCGATAGAGGAACAGGTTTACCATAAGGATTTACTTTATGCCGGAACCCTGGACACAAGAGGCAAACGGGCAGATAAGCGGGCATTGCTTGACTGGAAGGCAACGGAAGTATGGAAGGAACGGAAGGACAAAAAGACAGGCGAGATAAAGAAGTATTTTACTGAACAGCCCTATGCGGAGATGAAGATACAGCCCGTTGCCTATGCGGAGGCAGTCGGAAACATTGATGAGGTATGGGTAATACGGCTGGATAAGTCCACGGGCATACCTTATCCGTACCTGATAGAGAAAGATGAGCGTGAGGCGTGTTTTCAGTCGTTTCTGGGGGCGTTGCAAACATATAAGGCGTTAAAAGGCATTGTGCAGAATAAATACTAAAAAAGGGAGGCATTACAATGGAAAAGAAAAAGGAAGGATTGGCGGTAACAGACCAAAGGCAGGAAAGGTTTTTGGCAACATACGACCCCGAGAAAAGTATCAAGTTGGAGGTCATAGCGGAAAAACTGAACAAGTCGGGAATGTTCCCGCACATCAAGAATGGGATGCAGGCCTTCTCCATAGTGGAGTATGGCTATGAGTTAGGCATACCGCCTATGGCGGCATTGCAGTCAATGGCGATTGTGTCCGGCAAACTCTGCGCGGAAGGGAAGTTAATGCTGGCTCAATATATCCGGGCAGGTGGAAATTACCAAGTGTTGACCCGTACAAAAGAAAAATCCGCTATCAAGTGGAGTTATCGGGGGCAGGAAGGGGTAACGGAATTTACTACACAGGATGCACAACGGATTGGATTACTGGTAAAGGATAACTGGCGGAAGTATCCGGAGGAGATGCTCTTCTGGAGGAATGTTGCAAAAGGTATACGGGCATACGCTCCGGACGTGATGTTATTCGCACAAACGGTTGAGGAAGCCACGCAGGGAGCCGCTCTTACTGTTGATGACTTGATGAAGAAGGAAAGCAAGCCGTTGGCGAAGAATGCGGTAATCACGGAGGACCTAACGGTTGCAGAGCGTCCGAACGTCATAGATGTTACACCGGAAGCCCCAGCGGAGCCGGAACCTGAAACAACGCAACCGGACGAGTCGACACCTGCAGCATCAGAAAAACCAGACACAGGGAAACCCGCAGAGAAGCAACCGGAAGGAACGGTAGATAATCCTTTCGTTGACGAATGTGAAGAATGTGGAGAGCAGATTGATAGCAAGGTAGCAAAATTCAGTAAGAGCAGGTTCAACAAGAAACTCTGCCGCGATTGTCAGAAGAATAACGCAAAATGAAAACTAACACCGTATTAAGAGCAAAGGTTAAACAGGGGCGGATAGTATACGCTGACCCGTTACAATTCAGTAAGGTATTATCCGCCCTGAACGGTAAGGATGTTGACGCCGTTTATAAAGAGCATAAGAACGCACGGAGTTATAGACAAAACCGGTATTACTGGGGCATAGTAGTCAACATCCTATCAGACGTAACCGGTTATTCTTCTGATGAAATGCACGAGATACTACGTGCTAAATTTCTGCCGGACAGTAAAGAAGTCGGCAACGAGGTCATAAATATATCACGGTCAACAACGGAATTAAACACATCTGAATTTGAGGATTATCTACGGCAGATAAGAGAGTTTGCAAGTGCTTCATTAGGGACATATATACCACAGCCAAATGAATGTGAATATTAAACGGAGGGAAAGAATGGAAAGCAACCTCTTTACGCTACCAATGTCAGAAATCAAGGGACGTGAAAAGCGTATCTTTTACGAGGCAATAAGCGATATGCCAGACGGGGTTGAAATTAAAATCAGCCCCTTCGCTCAGCGGTTAAGGGCAATGGGAAGCACGTTGAGTGAAAGTTCGGTTGAGCGATACGCAAGGTGGAGCCGAGAATGGTTTGGTATTTCGTTTTTAAGTCAAGGTAAGGGTGTTTACCTGATAAAAAAGGGGGTGTGATAGATGAAATACATATACGTCAAAGATAAGTTGCTACTCACAGCCGTAGACGGAGAAAATGACGATGGCTGTGATTCTCCTGAAGATATGATTTGGAGGCGGGAGATTAGCAGTATATTTTATGCGGGCGTTGAAGCAGGAAGAACGACGAAAGATGACAGCGAAATAGAAGTGTTAGACCAAGAGAAGTAATTGACAATGGGCGGGTGGCGTTCTGGTGAAAACGCAACGCTATAACGGACAATCAGAAGTGCTACCTCTCTGATTGTGTAATCCACGAGCAACGGACTTAAGCCGACTCAAAAAGTAGCACGTTAAGCAGGTTCAAATCCTGCACCGCCCACTAAAAGGAAAAATGGAATATACGCACATAGACCTTTTTTCAGGCATAGGGGGCTTTGCCCTTGCCGCACAAAGGGCAGGGTTTGAGACGATATTGTTCTGCGATAACGATAAATTCTGTCAAAAAGTATTAGAGAGGAGGTTTAATGGAGAAGTTATTACCGACACCTGCCAGCAGGGATTACGGGAACCCCAACACAACGGAAACGGACAGGATAAAAAGAAAACAGGAACAGGGGTGGACGATAGACCTCAACGACAGGATAGGACTTTTATCCCAATCATCCCCGACATCCGAGACGTTGACGGAAGAAAATACCGAGGGGCAACTCTTCTCACCGGTGGATTTCCCTGCCAGCCGTTCAGTCAAACAGGGAAGCGAAAGGGCAAGGAAGATGACCGTTACCTCTGGGATGAGATGTTCAGAGTTATTAAAGAGGTTCAGCCACGTTGGGTCTTGGCGGAAAATGTTTATGGATTGCTTACTATTGACAACGGATTGGTATTCAACAAAGTGCTTTCTGATTTGGAAAGTATCGGATACGAAGTGCAACCGCTTATTATTCCGGCTTGTGCCGTCAACGCCCCGCACAGAAGAGATAGGGTGTGGATTGTTGCCCACAAGCAATGCTTGGGACGGCAAGAGAGGACAGGGCAAGGAATACAATCCGCAGAGCAAATCACAGAAGGACAGGAATTTGACAACGCTGATAAAGAAACATCCAGACTTACTACCGACACCAAGAGCAGGCAACCCAGGAAGCAGACCCAACCAGAAGGGCGGGAAGATATTGGCGGAGGAGATAAAGAAACTTCTGCCGACAGCCAGCACAAGGGATTGGAAAGGCGGAAGTTTAACGAAGGGCAGAGATTGTCTGGACAGCATAATAGAAACAGGGGCAACGAAGGGCGAGGTTGGGAACAAAACTGGATTGAAGTTGCAACCTGCTTTTGTGGAGTGGATGATGGGCTACCCGCAGAATTGGACGGACTTAAACTGTCAAAATCAAAGCATAGGGAAGAACGGTTAAAGGCACTGGGCAATGCCATAGTGCCACAGGTAGCATATAACATAATGAAAGTTATAGCGGAGATAGAGAACAATGATAAAAATGGAATATAGACACGGACTGCCCCTTTTAACGAAGGCTCTTATGGTAATCCTTATGATGATATGCCTTGATATGATAATTGAGGGGATAACGGGGCGGTGCTGTATATGGTGGAATGTGACGAAAACAAGGGATGTAACTTTTCCGGCGGAGTATGAGGTAAATAAATGAAAAAAGGCGATAGGTTTAAGTGTGATTATACAAATGGTGGTGGTAAACGCATAGATGAAGGGGAATGGATTGTTAAAGTTAAGACCGACAAAACCTTTGTTATGGAAAAAATATCCGACGGGGATTTTGAGGCATACGAAACGGGGGAAACGTTAAAGGTTGGCAGTAAACACGGCAATCCTGCAAGGTTTTGGGATGACGGAACGTTTACTGTCTATCCTGACCAAGCAGGCGCACCCTTTTATTTTGAGCCGATAAAAGAGGAAATTATTAACGCAGAACCCGACCCGCTGTTTTGAGGAGAGATGAAATACACTTGACAGGAATTTTTGAGGGTGTTAAAATGGTAATAGCAAGGTACATTATGACAAACATAAATTATAAATTCAGAGAGGGCGACAGAACCACTCCAACTTGTCATTGGTGTGCCTTGCCTGTTTGCCCTCTCTCCCTTTTTGGAGACAGAGATAGATGACAAAACATTCCTTGCGACAAGACGGAAGACCTTCCATACAATTTTATGTAGACGATTGGCTATCTTCTCCAGACCTTTCTTCTTGTTCATTAACCGCGCAAGGTTTGTGGATGCGGATGATTTGCTATATGTTTTACTCACCGCTTCGGGGTGTTCTACTATTGTCATCGGGAAAGCAAATTGATAGCAAAATGTTAGCAAAACTTGTTGGCGAAGATGAGCAAATTGTAAGCAAATTATTGAACGAACTTGAAACTGCGGGAGTGTTCTCAAGGCTTGATAATAAAGAGATTATATGTAGAAGGATGTACAGGGAAACTCAACTATCCCTAATCAGAAGTGAAGCAGGAAGGAAGGGAGGATTGAAAGCAAAAGGTAAGCAAGTGGTAGAAGATGAAGAAGAAGATGAAGAAGTATTACCTCATCCTAATAGTAAAAACTTACCAGATGAAGATAAACTACAAAAGAAAGAAAAACCTACAAAAGAAAAGTTTTTGGAGTTTGTCTTACTTACAAAAGAAGAACGTCAAAAACTTATTGAAAAATTAGGCGAAAACAAAACAAAAGAGATGATTGAACGGCTGAATAATTATATCGGCAGTAAGGGCAAGCAGTATAAATCGCATTACCATACCATTTTGGCGTGGTTGAGCAAAGACGATAAAGGGGGTACTGATGGGCGAAAAGACAACACAGGGAAATACAGCAACGTCGAAGTTTTACGGGCAGAAGATATGCGGTAAGTGCGGAGAGTATCCGGCGTATATCAATTCTGAACTATGTATAAACTGTTTGGATGTAGACCAGAAAGAGCAATTACAAAATGAGCGAGTAAACAATCCGGAGAAGTTTATGCAACGGTGGGGGTTTCCGCAACGGTTTATAGGGTGGACAAGGGAAATGATATTACCACACCTGCAAAAATTACTGGATAAATGTCTAACGGAAAGCGGGTTATATCTGACAGGAACTGCCGGAAGTGGAAAGACCTGTTTTTCCGCAGTGCTTGGCAAGGAACTCATCCGGCAGGGGAAAGAGGTCTGGTTTAAGAATATCACGGACTTGCTTTTTGAAGTAAAGGGGACATTTGATAAGGACAGTAAAATTTTTAATGATTACGAGATGATATGCAACTGGGCGGCGAAACCGTATCTGATACTGGACGACATCGGCTCGGAGAAGGTAAGCGAATATGTCCGGCAGTCGTTGTATGTGCTGATAAACAAGCGGTATCTGGATGACCTGCCGACAGTCATCACAAGTAACCTGACAATGCAGGAGTTAAGCGGCAGACTTGATGACCGTATAGCAAGCCGGCTCACGGAGATGTGCCGCACGGTTGATTTGGGAAACAAGGATTTACGGGTTTATAAACAAAAATGAAAATGACGGTGCCGGAGTGGATGGAAAATGAAACACATTAAAAAGGAGAATAAAAAATGATGACAAAATATAGAGGCGAAAAAGAGTGTGAATCCTGTATATACTCCCTCAATTCTTTTCCTTATTGTCTTCACAAACCACCCTGCAACACTCTATGTATTGCAGGAAATTTTTATGTCTCAGCAGATATTAAAGGGGCGGAGCAAACGAATAAGACAAGGGTAAAATGCGCATACTGTGGTTATGAAAAAGAGGTTGATATGGAATTAGTGGGGAAGGTGGTTTGCAATGAATGCCACAGTCCAATGATAGTAGTCAACCCCGCAAGGGAAGGAGGAGTGATGGAATACACACCTAAGTTTACGGGGCTTCCGATAATAAAAGGGCGGTGTAGAATTAAATGGATATATTGGCATTCCCTTAACTCAAAAAGCAAGGTTCAACGGGTGAAGGAAGGAGAATATTACGGCAAGATAAAACATACTTATAAACATTGGGAAAAAGACGGTGCAAGACAAATGGCGTGTGTTCATTTTGACGGGAACAAACACGCCTCTTTTGTGCCGTATAATGATTTGATTTTTCCTGAAAAGGGAAGGGGGAGTGATGACAAAGAAGAAGTGTCCGCATTGTAAGGGTGAAGGTCGGATTTTCGGAGACATTATTTGCGGGGATTGCGGGGGCACGGGATATGTCTTCAAAAAGCCGACAGTTAAGCAAATGAAAAAGATTGCAAAACTTATAAAGGAGAACAAATGAACTGGCAGAAGTGGGTACTGATTATCGGGACATGGCTGGTAATGACAGCCCTTATGGTGGCGTTCCTCAAAGCTGCCGACAGGGAAAGGAGGGGATAGATGAGCGAACTTTATACATTGCCGCCGGATTATGGTTGGGCGGTGCGGATACAGAAAGAGTTTTACCGGACACACAACGGCGGGCGTGAAGGGTTGACTGTGATAGCGTTATTAGATCAGCACCGTAAACGGCTGGGCATGGAAGCCCCGGAATTTGCGAAACATATCGGCGAAAGTCCTGTCAATTACTGGAAATGGCGCACTGGGTATAACGTGCCGCATAACTCAACATTACGACGGCTGGAAAAGAAAGAGGCCGAAATTGGGGATATATGATTATCAAGTTTGTTACATTTGGAGAGCCCTACAGTAAATGCCGGCCACGTTTCAGTCGGAAAGGGTTTGCATATACACCAGCAAAAACGAAACAAAACGAGAAGGACTTTCTCTCCCAAGCCATAGCATACCGCCCAAAAGAACCGTTAAAAACTGATTTACGCATAGATTTAACCTTCTATATGGGTATCCCCTTAAGTAAGTCAAAAAAATGGCAGGAAAGGGCAAGGGCGGGGCAGGAACGACCGCATAAAAGGGATTTGGATAACCAGATTAAACTTATATGGGACGCTATGAACACGATATTTTATGCTGATGACCGGCAGATAGTGGAGTTGTCGGCAAGGAAATTTTACAGTGATGTTCCGAGGGTTGAAGTGGAGATAACGGAGGTGATAAGCAATGAGCGAATGTGAGGTGCTATTGTTTCTGCTGTGTATGCAGGCGGTTTTTCTATGCTATATCTGCATATTGATGATACTGGTAGGGGTAATGCTGTACTTTATCAACCGGAAATTGAGATGAAAAAGGGAGGTGTGAGATGAACCGTTTTAAGATACTATACTCTTTTTATTCAGTAATAGCAGGTTTCTTGTTAGTGTTTTTATTGACATTGCCTGAACCGAATTTACGGAAAATAACATTAAGTGCTTTTTGGGTAATAATAATACTTATTCTTTCGTTGATAGTATGGGTATTCAAACTGGACTGGTAAAGGAGGTGATACAGAATGAGAAAAAAGTGCAAAGAGTGTAATGGCAGCGGGGAAATACTTATATTTTACAATGACAATAAACCCCATAAACTGAAAAAGGGGGATGGTTTGCAACCCTGTCCTACGTGTAACGGGACAGGCATAGAACAAAAAGGAGGTGATAAGAGATGATACTAACGACAGGGACAGTTATAGAAGATGCGATAAAAACATTACAGGAACTGGTTGACTGGAAAAGGGAAAGTTTACAACAGTTGAAGGACGATGTTATCAAGTATGAACAGCAGATAAAGGAAGATGAATATTCTATCAAATGCCTCAAAGAGGACTTGGAAGAAATCAGGGCAAAAGGAAGGATATATCAAATACCGTAAAAAGGCGATAAATGAAACTATCCGTTGAAATTATGTTAGAGTTGCTTGCTTTGCTGGAGTGTATCCCGCCAGAGAAGGCAGCATACTTCGTAAAGTGTCTGTTAGACGTGAAAGAAGGAAGGCAGAAATACGGCACAATCCAGTTAAGTATCGCCCCGGGTCCGAAAGGTACAGGGATAGTGAAGAGAATAAAGCAGGAAATACTTGATGAGCCGGGTTAAGCAGTTTGAACGATAAAAAGGAGGTGAGAACCTTGAGCAAGACAGCCAGAGCAAAACGAGATGGAAGCGGCCCATATAAAGGGTCATACCAGCGCAAGAACAGCAGTGTAGGCAGACGCAGAGCCGCCGGGCAGAAGTGCCCGAAGCGGTAACTACAAATGCAATGCCATCACGTGGCGCTTTATGGGGGCCGCCACGATTTTAAAGGGGGAGCAGATGAAACGTAGTTTTTGTGACGGGCAAATGGTAATGGTGAGGAGGGTATATAGTACCGTTTATATTCCGATGAGATATTATAAAAAGCAGGCACGTGAGAAAATGAAATTGGCATTGAATGACTGGTTGAAAAAAAAATGCAAAGATGAAAATCTTGCAGTAATAGAAACACATTGGCTAACCAAAAAAATTATTTATGAAATCCCCCAATACAATTTCGGCAAACCATTGCCACGAGTAGAAATTCGTTTGGAAGCAGGAGTAATAAAAAGGGATTAACAGAGAGCAATAAAGCATTTCCACCAGACACCCTGACGAAATGCTCTTAACGTGAGCAATCACGAAAGGAGCATATATGTTCAGGGCAACCGACCAGCAGTTACAATCTCTCCTCATCACCGCAGAGAAACTATCACACCACTATGCCAAGAAATATCCGGATATTGATTATCAGGAGTTTTACAGTATTGCGCAGGTAGCAATCACAAAAGCACTGCAACAGTATAACCCGCGCAAAGGGAAGTTATTACCACGAGTTAAGATTTTCATTTATGAGCGGTTTAATAGATATATCAACCAAACGCAGGTTAAACCGCCCTGCACTATCCCGAAAGATACACAAGAAGCCGAGATTATCGTTAAGAAGATACTGCATACTATACGGCTGACAGATAAACAGAAATCCGCAGTCCTTTATTACCTGCAATACAAAGAACCGCCGAAGGATAACCGCCACGCTTTTTACAATGCAGTAAAAAAGATTCGCAGGATTTACACAAAATCGCCATTTTTAGAGAATTTTATAGTAGAGGTTGAAAATGAGAACAGAACATAAATCGTTTGCAGAGTGGAGAGATGAGGCGATGTTCGAAGCAGTTATCGGTGGGCAGAATACAGCCCGCTGGTATGCGCCACTGGTAACGATTGACCCCTTGAGGCACTCTCCAGAGGAAATAGACAGGGAGATTTACTACGATTTTTCCAGGGGCAAACCATACAACGGCGGCATTTTACGGTTAAACAGCGCAGGGGTGAGATGAAAAACAAAAAAATGAAGGGAAAACCTATTAAAGGGAAAGGGAAGGTTGGTAGACCTAAGCATATATTAACAGACATGGAAGTAAACAAAATACTTGCTTTATATCAAGAGGGGAAGACTGATGCTCAGGTGGCGAAGGTATTGGGACTTCCCAGAGTTACCTTCCTTGACGCTTTGAAGAACACTACTGGGTTAACCGACACCATAAAAAAAATCAAGGAAACACCGGACCATAGAGTTGAGATGGCGCTCTTTGAGCGTGCATTGGGCTACGACCATAAGGCGGTTCAGTTTTTCTGCTACGAGGGCGTAATTATGAGTGAGGAATACGTCAAGCATTACCCGCCTGAAGTATCCGCCTGCGTATTCTGGCTTTGTAACAGGCAGCCGGAACGGTGGAAGAATGTGCAGAAGATAGACGTTGAAGGGCAGGTAACTCATAAAGTAATTGAAATTGTCAGGGCAAAATGACAAACAATCAAGAGAAATTCCGGGTAGTATTAAAGAAGTATCAGGATAATTTTCTGTTTTCTACAGTTCGTTTCCCTGCATTATTCTCCGGCTGGGGCACGGGAAAGAGTATGTGCGGCATTCTCAAGATTATGAAGCTGGCCGAAGATTACCCAGGGAACAGGCTGGTTATATTCCGCAAAGAGTTTACCGACCTTGCAAAATCCACAATGAAGGATTTTACGCTTTATACCGGAATCCCCGTATCAGAGCACAAGAAAGAGGTGGTCCTGCCAAATAAGAGCGAAATTTTCTTCCTGCACATGAAAGAATTGGACATCCTGAAGAATATGAATATCGGCGGCTATCTGCTGGAACAGGCCGAGGAATTGGAAACATCGGAACAGTTTGACTACCTTGACGGCCGGCTACGTTTAAAAGCCGCAGGACTCCGGCAGGGAATAGTTATAGCCAATACCACAGAGGAAACACACTGGATATACCGCTACTGGAAAGAAAACCCTACCAAAGACAACAGGTTTCAATACTGGGAAGCGAATAGTTTTGAGAACGAAGACAACCTACCGGCTGACACGATAGAGTCATGGCGGCTGATGGAAGCGCGGAATCCTGCTGTTTATAAGCGGTTTATTGCTAATAAATGGGGCATAGGCGACGACCAGTTTATTCTCATTCCCTCGCAATCAATAGAGGCATTAAAAGATATTACATTGACGACACAGGTCGGCAAGAAGCCGAAACGGTTAATTGCTTGCGACCCGTCATTAGGCGGGGACGAATGTGTCGCTCATGCGATTGATGACGGGAAGATAATTGATACCGAAATCTACCACGATAAAGACCTGATGATATTGGTAGGGCATTTGTTACTACTCGGTGCCAAACACAAGATAGACGATTATGCTATTGACTGTATCGGGCTGGGACAGGGCATAGCAAGCCGCTTAAATGAGCTGGGTAAGCGTGTACAGTATATCGGCTCAGCAGAAAAATCCGCTGATATTACCTGTTATAACCGCAGGGCTGAAATGTGGTGGTATGTTTCCCAGGAGATACACCGGAAGAGAATCCCCTACCCTGAAGACCCTGAATTGAGGCGGCAGTTATCATCTGTTCGATACAAAGTCCTTAACTCTGACGGATTGATACAGTTAGAGCCGAAGGAGACCACAAAGAAGCGGCTGGGGAATAGTCCAGACAGGGCTGACGCATTTGTTTACGGGATATGGGGATTGCAAAACGTTAAGCCGCCACCGGTAACGACAGAGACATACAGAGACAAACATAAACAGGATGGCACAGGCAATTATATGTCCGTATAGGTGAACTATGCAAACAGTCGGAGAATTATTGATAAAACACATAATACTTTGGGTAATGACGTTTTTTTGTTTGTTTGCCTTAATAGATATAGCCAACCAGTATATGAGGTGGAGATAATGCCATACCGAATAGTTAAACAGAAGTCTGTAGCACGACCTTATAAGATTATCAAGCAGACCACGGGGAAGGTAGTCGGCACGTCAAAGACGCTCAAGGACGCAAAGGCAAGCATCCGAGCGCGGTATGCAGGGGAGAAACATTTTAATGGATAAATCCAAATTTTCAGCTTGGTTTCAGGACGCGGAATCCGCACACAATCAATTTGTAAAGCGGGCAAAAGAGGCAGTTGATTTCGTTCTACCAAATAAGCAATGGGACAGGGAAACGATTGACCTGTTAGACCAGCAGAAGAAGCCGCATTTGACTATTAACAAGATATTCCCCGTAGTCTATTTCCTGTCCGGCTACCAAAGACAGAATAAATTTGACCTTGCCGCAGTGCAGAAGAAAGCTGAAAGCGGCATGGAAGCCAAGATACTCTCCGAGTGCATGAAAGGTATTTATGATGACGAGGACGCACAGTATGAAGTGTCCGACTGGTTCTTAACCGGCTGCATTAAGGGGCTGTCATGGCTGGGCGGGTATGTGGATTATGAGGATGACCCGATACGCGGAGACTTGAAACTTGAAAGTCTTAATCCCTACGACATATACCCTGACCCGAATGCGAGCAAGTATTCGTTCTCTGACGGGATGTATCTGTTTAAGAAACTATGGATGACGGTTGACGAGTTACGTGCGAACTTCCCGAAGAAAGTAGACGACATCAACGCAACCGAGATAACGGCCTCTGACGATATTATTTACGGTGAAGGCGATGAATACCGAGATATATCTGACCGGACACTGATATTAAAGCATACCGAAAAGATAAGGGTCAAGGAGTGCTGGTATCTGAAAGAAAAGCCGGTTAAATATCTCGTTGACAGACAAACAGGCGAGGCGGTGGAGTTTCAGGGCTCTGATGAGGAAATACGCAATATCAGGGCAATAAAGTCGGGCATTATCGTTATCCCCAGACAGAAAAAGATATTATGCTTATCAACCACTATCGGCGAGACAGTTCTGCAGGACATAGAAAACCCTATCGGTGAAATTAACCGCATACCCTTTGTGCCGTTCTACGCCTACCGGATAGATGACAATATCTTCGGGGTAGTAGACCAGTTAATGGATGTTCAGCGGGAAGTCAATAAACGGCGGTCTCAAGCCCTGCATATAGTCAATACAATGACAAATAACTTTTGGATGATACCCGAAAGCGCGGGACTGAGTAAAGACGAATTTTTACAGGAGGCCTCAAAGGTAGGCGGCGGGGTTGTGTATAAAGGCAACCAAGCCCCGCAGAACGTAGGTCCTACTGGAGCGCAGGGAGTGCAGATAGCCGCATACTCCGCTGAAGCTGCGGAAGCCGATATAAAGGAAATATCCGGTGTAAACGCTGATTTAATGGGCTATAAGGAAGGCGGGAAAGAGCCGGGGATAGTTTTACAGTTACGCCAGCAGCAGGGCGCGGTAGTCATTGAGCCGATAATGGATAACTTTAAGTATTCCAACCGTATACTGGGTTCACTCTTAATTGACTTCATACAGAAATCAGGGATGTATTCTCCTGACGAGATAGTCAATATAACCGATGCACAAGGACATCCGATTGAGGCAAGTGTTTCAGCAATACTCAACGATAAGACAATGAAAAAGTTTAAGGTTGCCGTATCGCTGCAAAAATCCGCTCCGAGCTTGAGAATGGCTGACTTTATGAAACTGACGGAACTGGTGAATATGGGAGTGCCAATACCGCCTGAAGTTTTAATTGAAGCCAGCGATGTGCCTATGAAAGAAAAGATATTGCAGGCGATACAGGCAGCGATGCAAGGCGTACCCGGGAACGCCAATAATCCCGGCGGTAATCCAGGTCCCCAGACCTGAAAATAAATGGAGGCAGAACGATGGCTATAAAGAAATGGGAAGATTTTAAGGATGAGGAAGTAGAGCAGTTGACTCCAGCCCAGTATGAGCAGTTGGAGGCAAATGGTGAAGTAGATATACCGGACGCACCGGCCGCCGAAAAAAAGCCGGAAGGCAAGGAAGCACCGCCGGAGCAGGACGGCGAAAAACCACCTGAAGAAGAAAAGCCGGAAGATGACAAAGGGGACGAAGGTAAAGAGCAGCCGCCTGAAAAAGAGCCGGAAAAGAAAGAGCCTGCTGTATTGCCGCCGGAGGAAGTTCAAAGGCAGATAGCAGGGCTGAAAGAGGAAATTGTCCGGTTACGGCATAAGAACCGTGAGATTAAGGAAGAAAAGCCGCAGGAAAGCGAGTTAGTCAAGCGGATACTATCACTGCCTGACGGTGAATTTCTTACATCCGAAACGGTCAAAGAGGCGATTAAAGCCGACCAGGACAAAGAAGCGGCTGACAAGACGGCGAAAGAGCAACGCATAGCGCAGGTTGAGGAGAGCAAGGAACTGGCAATGGCACGGTATACCGATTATGAACCGGTAATAAAAGACGGGCTACCTGCATATATCCAGTCCTTACCAGAGGATAGGCGCACTGTAACACTCAAGATGATAGCCGAATCCCACGACCCTGCAGAACTTGCGTATACCTTCGGACAACGTGGTATGTCTCTTGTCAAGAAACCGGCTGATGTTAAACCCAACAACGAAGTAAAGAAGCAACCGGAGACAGAAGCTGAAAAAGAGCAACCGGTAATACTCCGTTCAGGCAAAGGCAAGACAGTTTCTCCAGCCGATAAAAGTTTAGAAGAACTTGTATTCGGCGGGTATTCAGTAGAGCAGTTGGAGAAAATGGCTGCTGATGCTGAGAATGAGCGGAGTAAGGGAGGATAAATAAATGGCAACTCAAATACTTACAAGTGATGCATTGGCGGTCAAACACTGGTCTGCTGCGCTGTTCAAGCAGGCGTTGATGAATATGTATTTTCAGAAATTCATCGGCAAGTCTGATGGCAGCATGATACAGCAGAAGTTTGACCTTACCAAAGACCCGGGCGACCAGATAACATTTCCGTTAAGAATGAAACTTACCGGTGCAGGGGTAGTGGATGACGCAACATTAGAGGGCAGCGAAGAGACAATGACCTTCCACAACTTCGCACAGAAGATACACCTGCGCTCTAATGCGGTCAAGGCAGCCGGCAAGATGACAATGCGGATGTCTAAAATTAAACTCAAAACCGAGTTTAAGGATGGGCTTGCTGACTGGCTTGAAGAGGCACTCGAGAATGACATAATCTATGCGCTGTCCGGACTGGCGAACTCTGCGGCAACAATTCCCACTAATGCGCCGTCAACTAACAGGAAATGGTACGGCGGTCAGACTGCGGCAGGTGTAGTATCAGCCGTGGCGAACGATGCGGCTATTATCAGCTCAACCGACCACCTGTTCGGGCCGGAAGTAATCAGCGTTATCAAGCGCAAGGCGAAACAGTCCAGCCCGAAGATACGGCCGGTCAAGGTAGGCGGGCAGGATTTGTATTTGATGTTTATACATACCTATCAGGCAAAATCTCTGAAAGCGTCTACCGCATGGCAGAACGCACAGTATTACGCTGCAAACCGCGGCTCCGATAACCCTATCTTCAAGGGTAGTGATTATCTGGGTGTATATGACGGTGTGGCTATCTATGAGCATGACGGGCTGTTGAGGAAACTCAATACCGGCAGTCAGTATTTTGAAGCCGGTGATATCTGCGGCATAGACGGTATTGCGCGTGCGCTGTTCTGCGGTGCACAGGCCGGAGTAATCGGTTACGGTCAGTATCCTGGCTGGTATGAGAAGGATTTTGACTATAACCGCGTGCCAGGAGTGGCAACGGACGTGATTTACGGTATCGGCAAGACGAAGTTTGACAGTGAGGACTTTGCAGTAATTACCGTAGATACTGCGGCAATAGCTGATTCTTGATGAGTAATAGGTAAGGGGCGGTAGATAACCTGCCGCCCTTTACACAACAACAGGAGGACAAAACGAATGAAGAAAATAAAATGGCTTATGCTGACAGCGGTAATGCTTGTCTTTACCGCAATGCAGTCCTTCGGCGCTGATGTCGGCGGGCCTTTAACGAGGTTCGGGTTTAACGTTGTGGATGAGTTCGGTGTAGATATACGCTCAGGGATAGAAGTGCAGATATATACCATAGACACTACTAATGCGCCTACTATCTACGCTGACGCTATGGGTAACAGTACAACAACTGCAACTATAACCGATACTTCACAGGGAATGTTTTTTTACGGCACAGCATCGTTATATGATGTCTGTATCTACGACACGCCAACGGTAACTGCACGTATCACAAAGGAGAATGTAGGTCCAACTACAGGACGTATTATGTTCCCGCGTTTCGGCACATATCACGCTACTACATTTGCTGATGACGACATAACAAATGTGGGTGATATAGCACTGGACAGCATCTCTCCTGACGCAACGAATATCTCTGTAACTATCAACAGCGGGTTACTGGGTATTGGAGACGGGACATACGCGCCGGACAACTCTGCGGCAATGTTGTTTGTTGAGGGGCCTGTTGAGTTTGACGATTATACCCGGATAGACAGCGATGTTGACCTGAACGGTGCTATCAATGTGAGCGGCACGGCAACTCTCTCAACTGTAGATATCAACGCCGGAGCTATAGATGGAGCCGCAATAGGTGCTAACTCCGCTTCAACCGGTGCATTCAGCACGCTTTCCGCAACTGGCGTAACCAGCGTAACAGATACCACGGAAGCCTCAGCGGTAGGAACTGCATCTTTAAAAACAGCCGGTGGGCTTGGAGTTGCGAAAAAACTGTATCTCGGTACTGAACTGAATATGGCTACCGGATTAACAGGAACACAGTCAATCGTATTAAGAGATAGCGTTGCTGACGCTTTAAGTATAACGAGAGGGTCAACAGACGTGATTGTAATTGACTCATCCTCTCCGGCTGTAACTATCACTCCGAATACGGATGTTGTCGGAGCCCTGACTGCCGGTTCTGTCGCTTCTGACGCGGAAGTAAGCGGAACGACAATAACTGCCTCAACCGGCTTTGCGCTTGGCGATGGCGATTATATCGGGGTAACGGACAACGAAGTCATTAAATTCAACACAGCAGGAACTGTAAAAGTTGAAGGTGCTGACTTCTATGTCGGCGGTACTGCAGCGGATAACATAACGCCTGACCTTGTAATAGTAGGCGATGCGGATTCTGATGGCTCGGCGACAACTTCTGAAGCGCTGACTATTGCGCTTACCGGAAACGCTACTCCGACATCTGCAACGTGGGGATTTACTTCTACTCAGAGTGCTGGCTACACCTTTGATAAGGCAGTTACCTTTACCGGCGGCATAGCTAATGCCGGAACGGTAACAACGGCTGATATTGACGGTGGAAGCATAGACGGTGCTGTTATCGGCGCTAACTCAGCGGCTGCGGGTACTTTTGCGGCTATCAAGGGAACGTCTATCTCTATCGGGTCAAGTGGTGCGGAAGTGGAAATAACTTCTACTCCGGCAACGCTTAATCAAGTAGTAAACTTCCCGGGTATGCAAGCAACGGCGGCGGTAGACTTCAACGCTGTCGGAACTGCTGAAATGGTAATCACGATAGACGGAGCCACTTACTCTGAAACCGACGTAGCAGATGCTCCGAATGGTTACTGGACAAACGGTTCAAGTGCGGCTGATTCCGCAACGTCTCTTATCGCGGCTATCAATGGCGATACGAGAGAGGCTGTACCGATGACGGCATACGCTGACGATAGCGGTGATGGCGTAATTCTGATATGGGATGCTGTCGGTGCTGCCGGAAACGTAACGGTGGTAAGTTCTGACGGTTCTGCAACTACGGCAACGGCTGTCGGAGGTGAAAACGCAGGCACGAAACAGGTTATCAATGTAACCAGAACGATTACA
Organism: Dehalococcoidales bacterium; assembly: GCA_028707255.1. Lineage (GTDB taxonomy): Bacteria > Chloroflexota > Dehalococcoidia > Dehalococcoidales > UBA5627 > UBA5627. The sequence goes on along the minus strand of JAQTUQ010000020.1, from coordinate 12,566 downwards.
ACCAATGACCTGCTTGCCGGTGTTATCACTATACCGATGCCGTTTGTTCCGACAGGGTTTAACATCAACGCCGTAAATGCATCAGGGGCTCCGGTCTATTTTACCGATACGGTAACCATAGCGGCGACACCAAACAGGATATTGATTACCACGGATGGCGGGACGAATCTGGCGAATACGAATATCGTGCATCTGACGGTATGGCAGTAAGATAATAGATTTATCGGGGCCGGGGCGATGATTTCAAACCGGCTCCACTAAAGGAGGTATGAAAAATGAAGATACGATACATAGGCCCGGGTGGATGGACGACAATAAGCAAAGACGGAACGCTTTACAAATTCAATCCCGAGTGCGAGGTAGAGGATGAAGCATTGATAAAAATGCTATCCGATAATCCGGGATTTGAGGTAGTGCATAGTGGAAAGGCGATAGAGAAAGCGGCTGAGGAATTATGTAAACCGCCTGATAAGCAGGAGGTTGAAGGTTACCCCTGCCCGTATTGTAATTTTGTTTCTAAAAGCAAAACAGGGCTGACAAGCCATGTCCGCAGTAAACATAAAAAGGTGAAGAAATGACAAAAGCGGGATATAACCTAAAAAACGTCATCAGAAAAACAGGAGTATAACCAATGACTAAGAGTGAAATTTTGGCGGCAACCAAGATTCGCACAGGCAGGACTGACCTGACGGATATTGATACCGAATTGTATGCGGTGCTGGTAGATATGACCGCCCGGCATGCTTTCCTGAAAGACAGCGCAACACAGGCACTTGCTGATGGCACACCGAATTATGCTTTCCCGACCAACGCCAACCGGATATTATTCGTTACCGAGAGTTTAACCTCAAACGCCAGTGATGATACCGAGCCGGTGCGTGAAATTTCCTTTAATGACTATTTATACCTGAAACAGAGCGCAAGCGACGAAGGCGAGCCGGAGTATTACGCAGTATTCAATAAATATCTATATTTCTACCCTACTCCGAATACAACCTATACAGCAACCATATACTATCAGAAACTCCACCCTTCCGACCTTGACAGCATTTTACTGGGCGATGAGTATAAAGAATGTGTCATTGAGGGCGTGTGTTTCAAGGTTATGGAAGGGCTTGGTATAGGTGCGGAGGACGGTGCGATACATTACCAGAATTACGAAACGGCATTATCCGTATTGGCGAATAAAGTGAAAGATAAAGAGGTAAACACTGTTGATGGTTATTATTGAGGAGGTAACACAATGAGAAAGATATTTTTAACTATGGCGCTGATAGCGGGGATTGTATTAAGTCCACTTGTCTTTCAGGCGTATAAGGCGTGGGCAGATTTCTCTGTTGCGTGGGATGAGGATTTACCTGCTGGAACGGAGGCTCTGTCTTCTGGTGATGACCGCATGCGGGAGTTTAAGACACAGATACGGGAACGACTTGCACAAGACCACTATTTCATCGCTGACGATTTAACCACATCCGATACAGTCGGCTACCATCTACATTGTACATTATTGGAACAATCTACACAGCCAGATACCGTTGCAGACGCAGGAATACTTTACACGCTGGACACCGACAGCGTTGCGACTTTGTATTTCCGACCACACGGGGCAGGCACGGCATTGAGATTGACTTATTTATCGGATAACGTTAATCCTGACAGCATTGTAGATAATTACAGCGAACAGACTATAGCAGGCGATAAGACGTTTTCAGATACGGTTATATTTCAGGACGGCATACAGTTAGACAGCGGAATACTGCACCTTGCGGAATTGCCGCAAATTGATACAGATTTAACGCCGACTGATGATAAACAACTCACTCCGAAGAAATATGTTGATGACCAGATAGGTAACGATAGCGGGTTATATGCGATTATAGTAGACCAGAAAGATGCAAACACGGATGGCGGCACATTTACTGCCGATGCATGGCGGACAAGGGACTTAAACACAGTACAGTATGACGGTATAGGTGTAACAGTAGGAAGTAACCAGATAACTGTGCCTGCTGGGACATATTATATAGAAGCAGAGGTTCCTGCAGAACATGTTCGCCATCATAAAGCAATTTTATATGATGTAACCAACAGCGATACATTGATAGTTGGGGGGAACAATTACTCAAGGTCAACGGATGGAAGTGCTCTCTTTGGAGATTTAAGGGGAGTTGTTACACTTGCCGCAGAAACCATTTTAGAAATACGGCATCGATGTGGGACAACACAGTCAACTACCGGATTTGGTAGCGCTTGCAATTTTGGTGTAGTAGAAATTTACACACAGGTTTTTATCCGAAAAATAGGAGATTAAAAATGAGAAACATAATTTTTGTTTTGGTTATGGCGGGGATGTGTGCGTTGATGTTCGTGGTAGCAAATGCACAGGAAGCAAAGAAGGGTGAAATCGGCGGGGCAGAGATTAAGCCCATAGAAAAGATAGACATTGCCCTTGCGATTGAGAAGGTTAAACCCGGGGCGGTCTATTATGGGTCTGTTACCGTAAACACGAAAGAGGCATACGAAAAGATACGCTGGCAGGATAGTGAACCGAAACCGTCGTGGGAAGAACTGAAACAGGCGTATGTTATAGCCAAACAGGAACAGGACGCAAAAGAGGCAATGGCACAGTATAAGAGCAAAGTTGATAAACGGATAAGGGAAATAGCCATGCGAGAACTTAAAGCGGAAGGTGCTATACCAAGCAACTATACAGAGGAATAAATGTCAAGATTACAGCAATATCATATTTTCAGTCCCATAGGCGGCATTAAGCAGAACCTTCCGGGGATTCTGTTGAACGATGTTTTTGCCGAAGAATCAGAGAACATGATATATCGGGACGGCATGGTGCAGCGCATGCAGGGCAGAGGAAGTCTTTATACCGATACCATAACCGACCCTATCCTTATGCTGACACAATACCGGAAACGGTCTGGCACGAAGTATTTAATGGCGGCAACGAAAGATAACGTTTATTATCGTGGTGCTGCAACCTGGACTGATATTACAGGTGCAACGGCATTTACGGGTGATGCTGACGATATATGGAGTTTTTGTCATTTTAACGATACTTTCGTATTTACAAACGGCGTTGACCCTATAAAGAAATGGACTGGCTCAAGTAATGTTGTGGTGCTGGGCGGCTCTCCCAATGTATCAAAATATCTAACGGAGTATTACCGATACCTGATACTGGGCAACTTAACCGACTACCCTTCTAATATCCAGTGGGGGCGATTAGGGTATCTTGAGGATTTTACTAATGGCGATACAGGTGAGCAGGTTATTGACGGTGAAGACCATATACGGGGATTTGCGAAACTGGGGGATTATTTACTTATCTTCAAAGAACGGTCTATCTTCCGTGCTTTCCCCATAGGTGGCGACCTTGTATTCAATATCGGGCGTATAAACGATAAAATCGGGGCTTCTGCAGGGCATAGCATAGTGGTAGCAAACGGTGTTGTGTATTTTTTCGGCGGGGATAACAGGTTTTATGCCTGTGTCGGCACAAACGAGGCGCCGGAAATATCACAGGCAATACCTGACCTATGCGACAGTATCAACCCGGATAAACGGGAATTGATTTACGGAACATATCAGGAAGGCCTTAATCGTATAGTATGGCTTGTCCCGACTGGCACAAGCACGACCTGTAATGAAATGTTTATCTACGACCTTGATACGCAGGCGTGGAGCAGGGCAATAATGGAGGCTTCTGTCTTATGTCCGGGCGGCTACATTATGCAGGCAAGCAGGACGTGGAACGAGCAGGCGGATACTTGGGATACCGCAACAGGCCGGTGGAATGATGTTACTCTGCTTGCGGGCAGGACGGCGAATATAGCCGGAGAATATGACGGCACGGTCAATACTATGTGGCAGACCCGGCAGGATAAGGCAACGAACTTTACAGGCAAATTTATCAGCAAGCCCATTTCTTTCAGCAATTTACCGACATATAACCGGTTATTAAAGGTGCAATTATACTTCAAGAACGAATACGGCGGGAACGTAGTCAATGCCTATATCAAGCGGGATTACAGCGATACTTGGGAAAGTATCGGCACTTGCACATTGACAGGGACAGGCAACGAATTGACCTTTGTCCTGCCCTGTAATATCACTGCAAGAACGGTTACGCTGAAATTAGAAAGTCAATATCAATTCCGGTTTATCGGTGGAATTTTTCATTATATATCACAAGGGACAAGATGAGTATAAAACTGCCCACTTCTATTATGTTGCCGCCTGTGCCGAAAAGACAAGAAGAATTGTTTGGATTGCACGGATATTTTATGCAGTTAGACGTTGCATTAAAAGATTACGCAAGAAGCGTATATAGGGCTATGACATACCTTACACGGTCAACGACATTTAACGCAACGACTGATTGGGGGACAGCAAGCGGCGGGTATTACACGATAACCTTTGAGCATAACCTTGACCTGTCCCATACGGCGATAGCGGTGCTGGATACCACTACCGGCGAAGATGCGATAACCGTTGACAGGGCAAGGGTAGTTGACAATAACAGCGTATCAATACGGGTGCTGTCAAGTCCTGATTTACGTTTCGCTGGGAAGATAATCGTGAGTGGAATATGAGAAATAAAGACATAATAATGCTTTTCCTAATGCTCGTGTTTCTTCTTATATTTCCCCTTGCATTAGTAGTATTCGGCTACGATATTAAGGGCAACCTGAACGTATATGGTAAAGCAACGCTGATGTATCTTTCCGAGACAGACCAGGACGATACGACGTTATTCGTTGCAGACCATCAGATTGTCCCGAAAGTTTACGTTGACTGGAAAGCGTATCAGGCGGCTGGCGAAGCATATCCGGGCAGTTACCCGATAATTGAAGGAGACTTAATGGACGAGGCGGTTACGTCATTAAAGATTAAGGATTTGACAATAGTTGACAGTGATATATCCGCTTTCGCAGGAATAACCGCAACGAAGATTGGCGGCGGGCTCATTAACAATGCGGAGTTTTCGTATCTGGACGGAGTTACAAGCAATATACAAGACCAGTTAGACGCACAGGTAGACGCAACATATACCGAGACGGAACTGGCAGAGGGCGCGCTTGATGACCGTTATTACACAGAAACAGAAACAGACGCATTTAATGCACAACTACGGGCTGAAATGGCGACAGATACGGAACTGGCACTTAAAGCAAACGATAACGCAGTAGTGCACCTTGCGGGGACGGAAGTGCTGACAGGTAAAAAAACTTTACTTATCAGCAGTGATTTATCGTCTTCTGATACTGCGCTGGTAACCGATGACGCACAGATACCGACAAAGGCGTATGTTGATTGGAAAGCGACTATTGCCGGTGGTGGCGGTTCTTATTCGGGCAGTTACCCTATTATCACGGGGGATTTGGCGGATGATTGCGTAACATCCGCAAAGATAGATGACGGGACGATAGTAGATACTGATATTTCACCGACTGCAGGCATACAGGCAAGCAAGATAAATTTATCCGGCTTGACGTGGAACGACTTTAATTGAAAGGACACATTATGGATATAGAGATAATTGAAGTGCGCAACAGCAAGGCGATACCCGTATTTGCAGAGATAGCAAGCAAGATGAAGGACTGGGACTATAAATATGAGGATATGCTGATTTACTTTGAGAACCGCTTCGGACTGCCGGAGTTCAAGATTTACGCAGAAGCGGGGATGCACGGCATTATGGCTATACAGGCGGTCATGCCCGTAGCGGAACGGTTTGTATCTATTGAACTGCTATGGACAGACCATAAGGTTCAGGGATTGACAAAGGCATTTATTGATATAGCCGAAGCGCAGGCGAAGAAATGGGACATACATAAACTGTTTACTACCTTGCGGCGTCCGTCTTTAATGAAGCGGTATGCGAATAAGGCGGAAGCGAAATACGGGTTTACTCCGTATGCTATCACAGCAATTAAGGAGATAGGAGGATAAAATGGGCGTATCTATGGGCGGCGGGTCTAAAAGTGCCGCAAAACCGACATACTGGCCAGGACAAAAAGAGGCATACAGCGGAGTGATGGATATGATGAACGCTTATATGGGGTTGCCGACTACTACGCAATCGGCAAGCACACAGAACAATTACGGCAACTGGTGGAGTGGCGGGAATAACAACGCCAACAAGAACAGTAACTTATATGCATATCAACAGCCGGCAACGACACAAGCCACACCAGCGAGTACCAGTGGAAGCGATTACCTGTCAAAACTCCTTGCCGGTTATAGCGGGCAGTTATCCGCAGGATTTACAGAAACGGAAAAGGCGGCGTTACAGGCAATCGGCGCATATCAGCCAAGCGAACTCTACGGCGCAGGCAAAGAGAATATCCTTGCGACGTTACGAGGGGATTACAACCCTATCACGTCCCCGTATTATGCGGCTATGCGTAAAAGTCTATTAAGTGAAGGTGAACAGGCGGTAACATCCGCACAGCAGAACGCTAACCTGTACGGTGGATTATCCTCAACCGGTATGGCAAATGTAGAGAGTAAAGCACGAGCACAGACGGCAAATGACATCAATACTATACTGGGGCAGTTATACGAAACCGAACGAGGCAGGCAGACAAATGCGGCCGGGCAGGCGTTACAGTATGAACAGTACCCGCTTACAACTGCACAGACACAGTTACAGGCAGGCGGGTATGAACGAGGGGTTAATCAGGAGGCACTTGACCGGCAGCATCAGGAATTCATACGTCAATTAACGGCATTGGGCATACCGCTTGAGGTAATAATGAACTTAATCAGCGCACCGGTAAGCACGGAACAGAAATCAACTACAAGCCCAAGTTTCGGATTTAAGTTATTGTAAACGGAGGTTAAAAATGGCGGTATACGGAACTTCCACAGTAGGCCCGACGATACAGGCGGATTTAAGCCCTATTGTCCGGTGGCTATTATCCCGAAATACACCGGAATACAAGGCAAAAAAAGGGTTGGAACAATGGTATAAGACAGGCGGTGAACTTGACCCCGAGACAGAACGGATATTAACCGTTATCAATCCTGAAGCATTGGCACGGACAAAAGCAGGGCAAGTAGAGTCATTAGACCAGGCCATAGCCGAGTTTTTCCCGAAAGAAGTTACCACTCCACCTGCTATGACCGAACAGCAAGTCCAGCATGCAGGGGCATTACCAGCGCCGACACAACCGGCACCGCTATTCGCACCGCAGGCACAACAGCCGTTACAGCGACCGTCTTTTCAAATGCCGCAATACCGGCCGGAAGTGCAAAGAGAGATAAGACCGCCTGAACCGATACAGCCGGAACGGACATTTGCACAGGGATTTGAACAGCCATATTTACAGCAGATGACAGAGATATTAACAAAGCCGAGAACGGAAATGGGACAGCCCAGTTTACAGCAACAGATTGGCGTATTGGCGAAATTACAGCAGGCCGGACAGAGTGATTTAGTCAATATTATGAAAGGATTGTTACCTTCGGTTCCGGGCGGTGAATTTGGGGCGTTTATGCAATATCCTGAAGAATACCAAAAATTTCAGGATGTCAAACAAAGGGAAACGAAACAACAACCGAATTGGCGTCCCCGTCAAATAGGGAATGACTGGTATATGTGGAATGACAATGCGGCAACATCAGCAGAGGCAAAGGGTGAGAAAATAACCACCGTAGAAGATAAGCCTGATTATACTGTTTTAACATCAACCGATGAAAAGGGAAAAACTACACACTGGCGGTATGATAAGAACACTGATACAACGACAAAAATCAATATCCCCGAAAGTCATCCCAAACCAACGACAGAAAAAACGGGACCGTATAGACCGCAGAACTATGCGGCGAATATAGCCAACGCCTTAAAGGTTGTATCCAGCAAGCCGGATGATGAGAACCTTAAAACACAGGTATTTAACCGACTTGTCTCACAGTACCCGCAGTATCAGAACGAGATTAAAGGGATACTCTGGGCGAAAGATAAGAACGCATTAGCGGAATTGATGAAAATGCTAATGAGTAAATAAACATGGAAGATACACTTATTGACTTCTCGGATTTACAGGGCGGCGGTATGCAGGCAAAACCGCAACAGGATGCTATTATTAACTTTGATACACAAGGTAAAAGCGCATCTGAAGGGTTGATTGATTTTTCCGATTTACTCAAACCTGAACCGTTGACTATGGAACAGAAACGGGAAAAAGTGTTACAGCAATACCCGCAACTTGCACCGACCCCTGCCCGTTCAGTAGCAAGTTATATCATCCCAGAGTTAGGGAAAGAGCAGGCGGAATATATAAAATCCGTTATTAAGCCCGGGACAGATGCGCAAAAGGCACAAATCAAGGGCGGGTATAAGAATATATTAAAACCCGTTACACAGGAACCGTCTATCGGTATGCCTGAACCTGAAACATTTGCTGATAAAGTAAGGCGTGTTATAAGAGGCAAGCCCGAAGAGCGATTAGGCAAATCACAGGTAGCATATAACATCTCACAAATAACAAACATCCCAGTAACAGAGGTTGAGAAGAATTTACCTGCTATCAGTAAACAATTAGGGATAAGAGGCGAGCCGACTAACAATGAACTGATAAGCGCATTGATACAAATAGGCATAGCTGGAAAGATAGGCGCAAGTCCGGCGGCTATCCCTAAAGTTGCGGCAGGCATAGCAGGGTTTATGGGGTTAGGTGAATTAGAGAATTTTGTCATCTCAAAAGTTAAAAAAGAACCGTATAAGGCATTACAGGGGAAAGGGCTGAAAGAATTATTACCAGATGAGGCAAGCGAAATATCGCAGGACATAACCGAAATAGCCGATTTTGCATTGAAGGCGGCGGTACTGGGATATGGATATAAGAAAGCGCCGCAGATAGCGGAAAAATTAACCAAGAACGTTGTGGAAAAATACAACCTTCCAAAAGAGGTTTATATATCGCCGTCTGCCGTCAAGGCGGCAACAGGGCAAGGTATATATGACCCGAAAGCACCAAAAGCAACATCGCAAGAACTTGAGATAATAAAGAGTTTGAATTTATCTACGGAGCAATGGGGTCAAGCAATAAGGCAAGGGGTATCTATAAAAGTGCCTGCCTCTAAAATTGTTACATTATCAGATAAACCATACTGGGCTAAAATTAAAGGGGCGTTTAACATAAAACCGTATAAGGCAGAACTTGCGCCGGAATATGCTGGCGGGATAGCACAGCAGACGGTATTGCAAAAGCCGGTTGCGGGATTACCTGAAGGAATAACAGGCAGGATAACACCAGAAGCACCCGTTCCCATTACCCCCACTCCCGCAATAGCCCTTATTGCAGAAAAAGGGCAGATAGCCCCCACTTTACCACCTGAACAGGAAGCGGGGAAGGGTATCATACCACCCACGAAAAAAGAACAGGTTAAATTAACGCCTGAGCAGAAATTAACCCGTCAATTTGAGAGGGATATGGGACGTGAGAGTATCCGTCCTTTATTAAGAATGACAGACCTTGCCTCTGTTGAGAAGTTTATACCGTTAAGTGAACTAAAACAATACGGATTATACCCGATTGACTTTGCGGCACGGGGTAAAGGCACGCCTATTGACAAAGTTGCACAACAGGCGTATGCTTTAAGCGGTGAAGGTGAAGCGGGGATATTGCCGAAACCTTCAGAAAGAGAGAACCCGGACGAGGCATTATTCCAGACTTTTCTTGAGTATGGAAAAGATAGGCAGAAAGCAATAACCTATGCACAACAGGAAATACAGGCGCAGTATGAGCAGGATTTATACGAACTTAAACAACCGTTAAAGGAGGGATATGGAGACGAACAAGGCGACAAACTTGCAAGCGGAATACAGAAACAAGTTGAGAAGGAAATTGCTAATATCGCAAGTGATGAAAGACGAAAAGAAACAATTACAGGCATTACGCCAGACGAAATCAGACAAGCCGCAGGTGAATTAAGCCCCGACGATATATCTCTCGTCAAAGAAGCAATCAGCAATAACCAAACCGTTCCTGAACTTCACAGGTTAGCCGTTGAATATCTTGATAGAGCCATAGAGAAACCTATCGTTAAACCTCCTGCAGAATCCGCAATGGCGGCAGAATCTAAAGCAGTATTAACCGTCGGCGACGAGGTAACGGTAAAGGGGATGGAGAAGCCAGTCAAAATAGAGAATATCCGCACAGAAACTGACCTTACAGGGAAGCAGTATAAGGAATACTTCACCAAAGAAGGATGGATACCCGCAGATAAGATTATTAGCAAGTTATCGCCCAAGACCGAAGCGGAGGCGTTGTTTGAGACTGAAGAAGTTACCACTGAAAAGAAACCTGCTATACCCAAAAAAGAGATGACCGCCGAGCAAGCCCGCAAGGATATGGAAGCACAGCGGCAGGCAGAGAGGGAAGTGCAGAGGTTGCCGGATGAAGGGGAGATGTTTACGGAGCAAAAATCTATCAAGGAATACTATGCCGGTGAAGGCGGTGGCGGCAGGATTGTATCGGGTGAACCTGAAGGCGGGAAACCGTTTATCCCAGGGAAAGAGGAAAAGATTAAATTCCCTGCAACCGGCGGCAGGAATATCGGCGGGGTTTATCAGAAGCAGATAGGACCCGAGTTGATTACTAAACACCTGAAAGTTTACAGCGGGTTATTCAAATATCCACCGACACCTAACGGGAAGGTAGCGGCAAGAAGTGTATCAAACCTTAAAACAATAGCACATGAAACAGGGCATTTTCTTGACCTGTTATTAGCGAAATACCCGATTGCACGGAGCGGGCCTGTCCGAGAAGAACTGATTGCATTGACTAAAATCATGCGTCCATTTGAAGAACGGTATATATATGGAGTAAGCGAAAAGACGGGATTACCGACAAAACGGCAGGATTCTTATACTTCTTATCGCAGGAGCCGGCAGGAACTTTTTGCGGATTATGTTGCTGGCTATGCCAATACTCCTGATATAGCCAAAGAAACAGCACCGCAGTTTACCGCTATTATTGAAGAACAGATTAACGCAGGCACGGAAACCGGCAAGGCAATAGAATATATTATTGAGAAATTGCGGCAGTTTAACGAGGAGTTTAATCCGCTGATAGAGTATGTTGGTTCTCTCCGCAAGATACCCGAATTCCGCAAGGAAATAGAACAATACTTTGAACGTGGTAATGCTTTATCAATGTGGTATCGGCATAATATCGGCGATAAGTTATGGGGATTGCTCTCCGGCAAGTTAGATAAAATAGGGCAGGCAAAGTTTATTAAAGGGTTCTTTGAGAAAGGCGGGGTATCTGACCCTGTGTTTTTTGCGACAAAGGAACGGTTACGGCTGATGCACGGGCAGGCGGCTAAATTAAAAGAAGAACTTATTGAACCGATGACGGCATTAACCCCTGAAGATAAGTTTTTCGTTTCTCAGTCGTTACAGAATTTTGAAATAAACGAAGAAGATACACCGATAAAGAAACTTACCGAACAGGCAAGGCGCGAACTTGCCTTATGGGGTAATGAAGCGCGGAAACTGGGGCTATAAAACGATATGACTTTTTGGAATAACGTCGGGCAGTATTACCCCTATTTCTATTCCACGAAGGAATTTGCGAACAATAAGGTGAAATTCGGGACTGCAACAAAGGCCGTCCGGACAGACCTTAAAAGTTTCAAGCACCGGCTGTCTGATGAGGGACTTATCCGTAAGGGGCTTGAGGCGAAAATGGGGACTTGGCCGAAACAGTTAGAAAAGATTGATGAAATTATAAACGATATGACTCCTGATGAAATAAAAGCAGAAGCAAAGAGTATTCGTGAAAAAATGGGGTTGATAGAAAAGAACCCTGAATATTCCCTATATAAGCGGTTGCACTCCTTAATTCAGTCGGTATATACCACGAAGTGTCTGAATAGTATTGCCACTATTCCCGGGGTAGTAGGAAGCAATAAACAGGAGGGGTATCTCTTAATGCCGGAAAGTGCAAGTTTAGGGAAACTCTCCGGACAATGGGTCGAACGTAATACTGCAGAGTCCATTAACCAATGGAACGCACAATCTGATGAGATGATGAAAGTTATTGAGACGATAACGCAGATGTGGAAAACACTGCGAGTGCCATATAATCCTGCCGCGGTGAGCAGGAATATCGTTTCAAATGCAATGCTTCAATATATGGTCGGTGATGTCCCGATATGGAATCCTGTATATGCGAGCAAGGGAATAAAATCGTTTCTTGCGAAAGATAAGATTTACACCCTGTTGCGTGATAACGGGCTGTATAAAAAGACTTATAGCCAGCAGGAAATGCACCTGCTTGCGGGGAAAGATGAGAATCTACCCGCTGTGATTGAATGGGCGGTAAAGACGTTTAATAAGCCCGGGGACGTTTACGGCGCGGTAGAGGACATCGGAAAGACTGTTATTGCACGGTATGTCATGGATAACGGCGGCACTGTCGGGCAGGCGGTTGACCTTGCACAAAAAACACTCTTTGATTATTCCAACGTATCCGCTGTTACTTCAAAAGCACGCAAATTCCCGTTACCGTTTATCACGTTCTCCGCAAAGGTATTCC